>JAJBBF010000032.1 GCA_020532215.1 Candidatus Cloacimonadota bacterium | reverse complement strand
CGGCAATGGCGCCCAAGTATGCCAGCATCCCCCGCGGATCCGTGTTTTGGCTGTCAATGAAAACATCTTCCTCGTCCAGCACAATATCATAGGAGCTTCTGCGCAGCCGGTTGACGATCAGCGACAGCCAGAAACCGAACACCACAGTGGAAACCAGCGAGGCCACGATGATGGCCACCAGCACCACTTCATTGATCAGTCCGGTGGTATAGGCCAGCATGCCCACCACGATGTGCATTTCGCCGCCGGGGGTGTGGCTGATGGCAATGGTCTGGAAGTTTTCTCGGGGTTGTTTGGCCCAGGCCGCCCCGGCGTAAGCGCCGATGAAGCGCGCGGCGATGCCGATCACGGAAAGCAGCAGCACCAGAAACCAGTCGAAATTGGCGATGAAATCCAGGCGCAGCCCGATATTGGCAAAAAACACCGGAACAAAGATCGAATAGACCAGCCGGTTCACCACAAAACGGTCCTTTTCGTGTATGTGCCGCGCCTCGCCCAAAACGATTCCGGCGATGAAGAAGCCGAACAGCGCGTGGATCCCAATTCCCAGTGTGAGCGTGCCGAACAGCGCCCCCACCAGCACGATCAGCGTTACTTTCAAGCCCTGGTTGTCATCGGCGCGATCGTGGATCAGAGTAACCGTTTTATCAAGGACACGGCGCCCCAAAGTGAGGCTCAGCACGGTAAACAGCAGCGTGAGGCCCACCAGCTGGCCCACGAAGCCCAGATCCATGAAGCCGTGCGCGAAGATGCCCATAATGATGGTGAAGACCACCCAGCCCACGATGTCGTTCATGGTAAGGGCTGAGATGACCAGCAGGCCGACGTCGGTTTTCAGGATGTTGAGGTCGCGCAAGCCGCGGATCGCGATGGGCAGGGCGCTGATGGTCATGATCACGGAAATGAAGAGGGCGAATATAAAGCGCTGCGAGGGGTCCACCAGATAGCGGTCCGGCAGCAGATAAATCGGTAGAAAACAGACCAATACAGGAATGATCAGGTCCGCGACTGTGATCTTCACCGCCTCCATCCCCTGTTTCCAGACGCGCGAAAAATTGATCTCCAAACCCGTTTCCATTAGCAGAAAGAGGTTCCCGAACCAGGCTACTGTCTCCAGCATCGAACGCTGGGCCAGGTCGTTCGGAAAGATCGCGTTCTGCAAGCCGGGAGCCAGTTTGCCAAAGACCGCCGGTCCCAGCAGGATGCCCACCAGGAGTTCGCCAGTCACGCTGGATTGCTTCATCTTGGCGAAGAAAAACCCCACCAACCTGCATAGACCCAGCAGTAGCGCGAACTGCACCAAAAACAACAGCAGATTATGCTCGCTGACCACCATGTGATGGCTGAGGATTTCGTCCATATTCCTTTCCTGATCTCAGATTCAGACCTTTGGCCTTATTATCGGGCCTCCCCGTCTGAAGTCAAGAATTTTTCACGGCCGCCGGCAGTTATCTCCGCTCACCGGGACGCAACCGGCTCTTGGCGCGCTCCGGACATAGAGCTGGGCGCGGAGGGCCGCTCGAGTGCCTGCCCCACAGGAAAAAACGCTATTTACCCTGCCGGCGCACCTGGGCCGTTGATTCCCTTAAATAGATGGGTTCGAGGCTGGCTAACTGCTGGAATGAATAGCTTTCCTCGCGGGGAAAGAGGCTGGCCAGGGTGAAGACCCCCGCAGCGTTGAGCGCTGTTTCCGGGACCGCCACAAAGGGAATGCTGCGCTCCGTTAAGACAGGCTCCAGCAGTCTGGCACCGCTACCCAGCAAATAGGCTCCACCCGGTTCCCAGTTTAGCAGCTCTTCCGGGTAGCAGACCGCGGGGGCAGCCAGTTCCTGCAGATCCTCATCGTACAGAGCGGCATAGACTTCATGCATCTTGGCATCGATCACGGCCAGGATCTTCCTGCCGCAATGATAGCGCGGCAACGCCGCCAAACGCAGGGTGGAAAATGTCAGCAGGGGGATCTTCAAACCGTAGGCAATGCCTTTGGCGGTGGCCAATCCGATGCGCAGCCCGGTGAAGGAGCCAGGGCCGTTGGCCAGATAGACGGCGCTGATATCCGCGGGTTGGAAACCGCAGAATTTCAGGGCCGCGTCCACCTGCGGCATCAGGGTCTCGCTGTGGGTGACGCTGATGTCGAAACTGGCGGAATAGACCACCCGTCCGGAGTCCCAGAGCGCGATGGAGCCGGAACTCTGCGAAGTGTCGAGGGCGAGCTTCAATTGCCGGTGCTGATCCAGTCGTCGTAAAGGCGCTCGAACAGCAGCTTGTGTTTGGCCTCGTCGGAAGCGAGTTTGCGGAAGAGAGTGGAAAGTTCGCTGTCCGGAAACTTGACGCTCATCTCTGAATAAAGCTTGAACGAATTTTCCTCGCGCTTCATCGCCTTGATCAGGATGTTTTGATAGTTCAGTTCGAGGTTATCGACGTCATTGCTGAGATATTCGGAGATCTTGAGGTTCGGCACGGAGGGGATGTCGGCTTCGGCGACCCCTTTGCGGCGGATGTTTTCGATCACCACGATATGCCCCATCTCCATTGCTTCCAGTTCCTTGAGCATCTGCAGCTGATCCTGGAACTTCGCTTCCTGTTGCAGATCGCGGTAAAACTGGACGGCTTCCTGTTCGCGGGCGACGGCGAAATCCAGGATCTCGTTGAATTCCTGTATGGTCATAGGCTCCTCTTGATGGGCTTGGTTGGGGAAAAGGAAAGCCCGCCTCGAGGCAGGCTTTCCGCATCTTTAGAGTTTATTCGTCGACAGGTTCGAAGAAATCCTTGCCGACGCCGCACATGGGGCAAACCCAATCTTCGGGGAGATCCTCGAAGGGGATGTTGTCGTTTTCAGCGGGGTCATAGACCCATTGGCAGGCAGTGCAAATGAATTTTTGCATGTTCATTCTCCTTAGTAGTTTTCGCAGTGGACCTCAAAATAGGCCTGGGGATGAAGGCAGCAGGGACAGGTTTCCGGAGCAGCCGCGCCTTCGTGGATGTAGCCGCAGTTGTTGCATTTCCAGAAGATGCTGCTTTCCTTCTTGAAGACCTTCATGTCTTTGACGTTGTCGTAGAGCTTGCGAAAGCGTTTTTCATGCTCTTTTTCCACTTTGGCAACCAGGCGCCAGGTTTTGGCTATCTCTTTATAGCCTTCTTCCTCGGCGATCTCGGCAAAGATCGGATAGAGCTCTGTCCATTCCTCTTTTTCCCCGTCGGCGGCGTATTTCAGGTTTTTCAAAGTGCTCTCGGGTGACCAACCGACCGGATAGGAGGCCATGATGCTCATCATTTCGCCTTCCAGGCCTTCTTTAACAAGGTGTTTGAAGAAGAGCTTGGCGTGTTCCTTTTCGTTCTCGGCAGTTTCCGTGAAAAAGTTCGCGATCTGCTCGAAACCTTCTTTCTTGGCTGTTTTGGCGGCATAGAGATAGCGCATGCGGGCCTGGCTCTCTCCGGCGAAAGATTTCATCAGGTTGCCGGCGGTTTGGGTTTCTTTGAAAGGCATTGCTGTATTTCCTCCAGTGTTTTTTGGTCGCTCAGGCTTTCCAGAGGCCGTGCAGGTTGCAGTATTCACGCACCGTGAGCACCTTGTCCGCCTTCACGCGGAAGATCGCTTCAGGAGCGTCGCCGGGCTTGAGTTCGCGGCGATAGACATTTTTCTCGGTGCAGACCTCGATCATGGCGATGTAGTGCTTTTCTTCCATCGGATGGGGCACAGAGCCCACGGCGACCTTGATCTTGTCGCCCATTTCAGTGAGCACAGGAACGTGTTTTTCCTGGGCGGCATCAACGGTGTTTCCTTCCAGAAGCTTCATCGGCTCGCCGCAGCAAACCAATTCCCCCTGGCCGGTGAACAGCATTTCCACCAGGTTCCCGCAAATCGGGCAATGGTATATCTGACGCAGTTCTGTCATTTTTCTCTCCTTATCTTGATATTTAAAAACAAGACTATGCAAGGCGGCATCTTTTGTCAATAGAAATTTCCCCCGTCCGGCGGCAAATATTTTGCTTGCCAAAAAAACGAATATGCCATTAGTGGTAACACAAGGTTTGTTATACAAAAGGAACTAGACATCCATGAAACGATTGTTGCCGCTATTGGCCGCGCTGCTCTTGCTGCTTTCAGGTTGCGTGGAATATGATGAAGAGCTTTGGCTGAACTCCGACGGTTCAGGCCGGGCCAAATTGCGCCTGATCCATCATTCCCCCTATTCCAATTTCAGGGAAGTCAGGCGCATGATGGAAACCCCGGGCATCCATGAACGAGGCTCTCAGGTAAAGCAAAGCGGCTCCGACATGATCTATGAAGTGGATTTCGATTTCGATAGCATTGAAGCTTTCAACAACCTCAACGAAGAGTTTTACGCGGCCTATTTCTGGGAGCAGGTCTCGCTGGGCAAAACCGCCAACGGCAACATCGTGTTCAAACGCTGGATCGCCCTCGGCAACCAGCAGGGCCCGCCCGCGGACAGCAGCTATGCCGGCGCGGAGGGCGACAGCAGCTTCGTTTATGATGAAGACTACATCAACAGCCTGCCGGACGAATTCGACATCCTGCAGGGCTATATGCAGCAGCAGGCCGAGCAATCCGGAAACTCCGAGTGGCGCTACAAGCTGCACGTTCCCTGGAAGATAATCCACGCCGGGGACAACGCTGAAAACATCGACCACGCCAACAAAACCATTAGCTGGAAGTTCGGCCGCCAGCAGATGTGGAACCAGCAGATCCTGATGACAGTGGAGATGAAAAAGGGGATCAGCTGGATCGTTTACGCCCTGATCGGGCTGGCCGGGGCGCTGGTGATCTTCTTCATTTTCTGGATGATCAGGATCAACCGCCGCTCCCATCTGCATGAAGCCATAAAACACCGCCGGGAAAGGGAATAAGTCCGGAGCTTCTCAGGCTGAAAGGGCCGCGCGGGGCTGGAGATCAGGATAAAAGCCCGATCAGGCGGGGAATCCAGGTTCCCAACACCATAGCCAAACCCAAGATCCCGATCACGATCGTGGCGTAGTGCCCGAAAGTGGGCTTGGAAAAGCCTTTGCCGGCCTGGGCATTGCCGGCGTTGATGTGTTTCTGCACCGGAATGAGGCAAAGGATGGACAGGGTCAGCGCCGCCAGGGCGATGCCGATATCCACCAAAACTTTCAGGGCCAGCGCAAAGACGAGGATGGAGCGGGCTGCCAGCGCCAGCAGGGAAAAGATCCAGAACCAGCCGTTGAGCGTAAAATCCCGGTCGGAGGACCTGCCGCCCAGTTCTTCATCCATCGAGATCTGGTGGAAGACCCCCACCAGAGCGAAGGGATTGAGCGAATCTTTCCAAAAGTACGTGGCGGTCCGGCGTTTGCGGTGAAAGCGGAGAAACCGCCAGTTCGCGTACAGCCAATAGACCTCGTAGAGCCCGAAGGTGAGAAGGCTCAGCCACACCAGCCGCGAAACCGGGAGGTGAAAAAACAGCTCCTGCTGCTGGTCCTCGATCCCGGCCATGGCCTTTTCCTCCCCCCAGTCTGAGATCTGGACCTCCGATTCGTGCAGATAACGCATCAGTTCCGGGATCTCCCTGATCTTCAGCCACTGCGGCGAACGGCTGTCCATCACGAAGGAATCCATGTCCAGCACGTCGTCCAGGATCAGCGCCATCACCTCTTTGGGCGAGGCGGGGCCAAGGGTCTTGCCCTCAAAAGTGTAGAAATATCTGTCCATCAGCAAGTTTGGGGGCAGCCGGAAGCGGCCGCCCCGCTACCAAAGGTTCAGAGTTTGCTCATGTAGTCCAGCAGGTCGGCCACGCGGCAGGAATAGCCCCACTCGTTATCGTACCAGCTGAAAACCTTTACCAGCTTGCCTCTCACGTTGGTGAAAGGGGCGTCGAAGATGGAGGAATGGTGGTTGCCAACGATGTCGATGGAAACCAGATCTTCCTCTGAATATTGGAAATAGCCTTTCAGATAGGTCTCGGCGGCCTCTTTCATGGCGGCGTTGACCTCGTCCTTGCTGGTTTCGCGTTCCAGATTCACGCAGAGGTCCACCAGCGAACCATCCGGAGTGGGAACGCGGATGGCAATGCCGTCCAGCTTTCCGGCCAGTTCAGGGATTACCAGGCCGATGGCTTTCGCGGCGCCGGTGGAGGTGGGGATCATGCTCATGGAAGCGGCCCGGGCCCGGCGCAGATCGCTGTGCGGCAGATCCAGGATGCGCTGGTCGTTGGTGAAGGAGTGGATGGTGGTCATCAAACCGCCGGCGATGCCGAACCTGTCCTGCAGCACCTTGGCAACCGGCGCCAGGCAGTTCGTGGTGCAGGAGGCATTGGAAACGATGGTGTGTTCCGGCTTCAGGGTGCTGTGGTTCACGCCCATCACGATGGTAGCGTCCACCTCGTCCTTGGCGGGGGCGGTGAGCACAACCTTGGCGGCCCCGGCCTGCAGGTGCTTGGAAGCGGCTTCCCTGGTTCTGAAAACGCCCGTGGCTTCGACCACGTATTCCACGCCCAGTTCTTTCCAGGGCAGGGATTGGGGGTCTTTTTCCGCGTAAACCCGGATCGCCTTGCCGTTCACCACGATGCTGTCTTTGGTGTGGCTCACTTCGCCGGCGAAGATCTTGTGCACGCTGTCGTATTTCAGCAGATAGGCCAGGGTCTTGGCGTCGGTGAGGTCGTTGATGGCCACCACCTCCAATTCGGGATGGTATTGGTAAATCGCGCGGAGCACCAGGCGTCCGATGCGTCCAAATCCGTTGATTGCTACTTTTTTCATTTATGCTCCTTTAGATCAATATGCTGTTTTCGGCGCTGCCGGACACGCGGCAGAAGCCCATGACGGTGTCTTTCATTTTCTGCTCGCCCTTCGCCAGCCACTTGCGGGGGTCGAACTTGCTCTTGTCCGGGATGTAAGCTTCCGGCGCCACGTCCGGCGGGCAGACGATGGCGTATTTTTCCTTTTCCCAATAGGCTTGGATGGCCTGGGCCATGTCCATCTGGTAGTGGGTGTCCTTGTTGATCTTCACCACGCCGTTGGCGATGGCTTCGCGCTGTTGCTCGTCGGTGAGCCCGGATGCTCCGTGCAGCACCAATCCGCGCTCCAGGTTGTGCTGGATCAGCAGGTCGTCGATCTGTTTCACCAGATCGAGGCGCAGCACAATGTTCTCGCCTTTGGAAACGCCGTGGTTGGTGCCCACGGAGGCGGCGAAGAGGTCCACATTGGTCTTTTGGACAAATTCCAGGGCCTCTTCGGGGCGGGTGTAAAGTTCGGTTTCGGATACGATCTCATCCTCGGCGCCCTTGATGTGGCCGATCTCGCCTTCCACGATGATCCCGTGTTTGTGGGCCACTTCCACCACTTCCCTGGTCACGCGGATGTTTTCGGCCAGGTCCTCTTTGGAGGCGTCGATCATCACCGAGGTCACCAGGTCGTTTTCGATGCAATAGACGATGAAATCGAAGTAGTTCGGGGTGGCATGGTCGATATGCAGGCCGATCCCGCAGTGGGGAAACTGCCCGGCATAGGTTTTGATCATGGCGGAGATCAGCCTGGCACCGGCTTTCATGTCCTGCGATTCGCCGGCCGCGTATTTGCAGGCGCCGCTGCTCATCTGCAGCAGCCCGTCGGATTTAACGGCCGCGTAGCCCTGGATGATGGCGCGGATCTGCGTGTCGAACACAACGTTGGAGGCCATGATGCCAAAACGCTGCTTTTTTGCCTTGAGGAATACCTCTCCCAATTGTTTTCCGGTTAGAAACATTTATTACCTCCCAGGTCGTATGTTTTCTTGTGTGTGATTTCGATATTTTTTATGAGTTGCGGCTTAGTCAAGCTAAATCCTCCCCTTCCTCTTCACCGGCCTCCGCGCTGAAGTCCGGATCTGCCTCCAGTTCGAGGATCTGGGCGGATTCCTCCACCGGCAGCTCCTGCACCTTGTTCAGCTTCTTCTGGATCTGGCGGCTGCGGTGGCTGGCGGTTTCGATGGAGTTGGATGCTTCCTGCAGCTTTTTCTGCGTGTGCTCCAGCACCTTGCCGAATTTGCCGAATTCGTTTTTCACCGCGCTGAGTATTTTCCAGACCTCGCCGGTGCGCTTTTCGATGGCCAGGGTGCGGAAACCCATCTGCAGGCTGTTCAGGATGGCTGAAACCGTGGTGGGGCCAACCACCACCACCTGATATTGCCGGCGCAGCTGCTCAAACAGGGCGGGATCGCGCAGAACCTCGGCGTAGAGTCCTTCCACGGGCAGAAAGAGCAGCGCGAAATCCGTGGTTGTGGGCGGGTTGATATATTTATCGCGGATATCCCGCGCGCAGCCGATGATGCGGCTTTGCAGGCCTTTACGGGCCGCTTCGACCGCGGCGGTGTCGCTGCCGTCCCAAGCTTCCACCAGGCGGTTGTAATCCTCGATGGGAAATTTGGCGTCGATGGGCAGGTAAACGCTGTCCTGGTCTTCATCCCGGCCGGGCAAACGGATGGCGAATTCCACCACCTCGTCGCGCCGCTTGAAGGGCTTGAAATTACGCGCGTACTGCTCCGGCGTGAGCATCTGCTCAAGGATCGCCTCCAGCTGGATCTCGCCCATCATGCCACGGTTCTTCACGTTGGTGAGCACTTTTTTGAGGTCGCCCACCCCGCTGGCCAGGCTCTGCATCTCGCCCAAACCCTTGTGTACCAGCTCCAGGCGCTCGCTCACCTGCTTGAAAGATTCGCCCAATCTCTTTTCCAGCGTCTCGTGCAGCTTTTCGTCCACCGTTTTGCGCATCTCTTCCAGCTTGGTCTCGTTGTTGGCGCGGATCTGCTCCAGCCTTCCTTCCAGGGCCTTTTTGAGGTCATCGAACTGCTGCTGCTGGGTGTTCACCAGGTCCTGCAGTTTGCGGGCCAGGGATTCAGCCAGGTTGTTCAGCGCGGTGCCAAGCTCAGTGCGGTTTTTGGCGGCGTCGGCATTGATCAGCTGGGTAAGCTTGGAAAGCGAAGCGCCGCTTTCCTCTCGGTTTTTGCGGTTTTCCGTGTTCAGGTTCTCGTTTTGCTGGATCAGGTTCGCCACCAGCTCCTTGCGGGTGTCGGTTTCCAGGGCCAGCAGGTCGGCGCGCAAACGCTGCAGATCGTCGCGCAGATTGCGTTCAAAGGCCCCCAATTCCACCGAAAACCTGGCCACCGCCTCCAATCTGTCATCCGGCGCGGATTTCTTCTTGTAGAGGATGATGGTGGCCACGATCCCCAGGGCCAGGATCAGCGCGCAAAGGATCAGGATCGCGGTCTGCATATCAGGTTCCCTCAGGAAACCTTGCGCATCAGGTAGAACAGCGAGCCGATCAGCGTGATGTCCTGATGTTCATCCGGCTTGATCAGGATCGGCTGGTATTCATCGTTCAGCGAAACCAGGACGATCATCTTTTCCTTGTCGTCCAGCAGCAGGCGTTTGAGAGTGATCCCCCCGTCGATGCGCAGCGCGCAGATCTGGCCGGAAAGCTGTTTCCAGTCCTGGCTCTGGCGGATCAGTACCAGATCGTTGTTGCAGACCTGGGGCTCCATGCTGTTGCCGTTCACGCGCAGGCAAACGTAGTCGTCCAAAACCCCGCGGATCATGCCCCGGCGGATGGTGAGAAACTCCATGTAGGTTTCAAAATTTTCCACCGGCGGGCCAGCCGCGATCTCTCCGGTTACCGGAATATCCAGCGTTTCGGACCAGCGGTCCTGTTCCCGGGAACGCGCCAGGGTGTCCAGCTCGCTGTTGATGAAATTGCGCACCTCTTTCAGCTTGTCCTTCACCTTTTTCCGGGAATCGCGCGGATCCACCCACATCGGGCCTTTGCCGGTGATCAACCAGTGCAGGTTGACGTCGCAAAGCCGGGTTAACAGCAGCATGGTGTCCACCGAAGGCCGGATCTTCCCGGATTCTATCTGGGAAATGGCGGATGGCTTTACGTTCAGCTTTTTGGCCAGGGCGGTCTGGGTTACTTTCAGGCTCAGGCGCAGGGCTCTGATTCTTCTGTTGATCATGGTCTTCCTCCTAACTTAGCTCGTCAATGCCCCCGGATCGGGAAAGCGTTGTCTTTGATGCCATCTTTTGAGAACAGCCACTGGTGTCAAGGGATATTTTGTAATTTCTGCTAATAGCCAGGCCCCAACCCCATTTGGCTCTTGCGATCATTACGGGATCAATACGGGATCAATACGGATTTCATCCGTATTGATCCCGTATTGATCCCGTATTGATAATGGGAGCCGGGTGGGGCCAAAGCGGGAAATTTGTAAGTGCGGATGTTGAGTAGCAAGGGAAAATGCGAATTGCGGCACTTGTGGCCTAAATCGTTGTGTTTGGCGAGACCCAGGCATCAGTGGCAGTGTTGTTGTTCCGGTTCCAAACCCCGCAGCTGCTGGCATCGTTGCCTCAGTTGATTCCAGGTTTGAACTGTTGGAACCGCCGGCTGGTCCTTGCCCCGGTTGTTTTGTTGCAGACGGCGGGTCTCTGGCCTAAGTTTCTGAGCTGGGCTCAAAAAGGTATAACTTGTCGTAGTTGATCCCGTACTTGGCAAGGAGCTCTTCGTATTCGCCGGCAAAGGATTGCCGGCGATGATGTTCCGCCTGGTTTCTGATATACTTTCTCACTTGTTCCAATCCGCTTTGGGACACGGAAAAAGCGCCAAATCCTTCCTGCCATTGGAATTTGCCCGCATACCATCCTTTTTCATTGATGAACCGGGAGGTATTGGCCTTGAATTTTTGGGCAAGCGCAGAAACCGCCAGGGTGGGATGCAGGCCCACCAGAAGATGGAGATGGTCGTCCATTCTGCCTATGCCTTGCAGAAAGCAGTTCAATGTTTTGATGAGGCCGGCGGAATAGGCATATATTTCCTGCTGAATTTCCGCGGTCAGAAAACGCATCCGATGTTTGGTGGCGATCACATAATGAATGTAAACCTGGGTGTAGGTGTTGGCCATCGCTATCTCCTCCCTGCCAATATGATAACTCGATCCCTCGAAAGAAACAAACGTCTTAGGCAAACTCCCCCTTGAGCGCCAGATAAGACGGATGCCATCCGCGCATTGAATCCCATCGGGATGGCATTTTAGATAGAATCCGGCGTCATCCAGTAAGGATATTGCGAGTCCCATCGGGACGGCATTTTAGATAGAATACATGTTTGCATCGGGTCGAGATATTGCTGGCGATGATAGGGTGAATATGCCATCCCTACGGGATTCGCATTTGTCTGGCATGCCTTTTTCTATCTAAAATGGCGTCCCGATGGGACTCAATGCGTTGATGGCATCCGTCTTATCTGGAGCTCAAGTTCGGAATTTCCTTTAGCTGTTGAGCGCTGATGAGACCTTTTCACGGTATCGATG
>JAJBBF010000078.1 GCA_020532215.1 Candidatus Cloacimonadota bacterium | reverse complement strand
TCGCCACCCTGGGCTGCAAGACCAACGCCTACGAATCCGCCGCCATCGCCGGCCGCTTCTCTCAAGCCGAATACTGCCTTGTCCCCTTTGCCGAAGAAGCCGATATCTATATCATCAACACCTGCACTGTCACCGGCCGTACCGACTACAAGAGCCGCAACCTCATCCGCAAGGCCCTGGCCCGCAAAGAGCAAGATCCCTCTGTCCGGATCGTGGTGACTGGCTGTTTCGCCCAGCGCAACCCTGATGAGATCAAGGATCTGGGCCCCATCGATCTGATCGTGGACAACCAGAACAAAACCGGCATCGCCGACCTGCTCGACCAGCCGGACTATAGCTTCCAGGATATCATGCGCAGCCGGTCTTTCGTCTATCGTCCCGTTGCCCGGATGGTGGAGCACAGCCGCGCCTTCCAGAAGATCCAGGACGGCTGCGATTACCGCTGCGCCTATTGCGCGGTGCCCTATGGCCGCGGCAACAGCCGCTCCGCCAGCTTTGCCGATGTGATATCCCAGGCCCGGCTGTTCGTGGCCAACGGTTACAAGGAGATCGTGCTCGGCGGAGTAAATCTGGGCCTCTACCAGGATGGCAACCAAGGCCTGGCCGGGGTTGTGGAGGCCTTTGAGAAGATCGACGGGCTCCAACTCATTCGCCTTAGTTCACTCGAGCCCATGCTCTTCACCGGTGAATTGATAGACCGTATCAGTCGATGCTCCAAGCTCTGCCCCCATTTCCACATCGCCCTCCAGAGCGGCTGCGACAGCGTTCTCAGGCGTATGGGCAGGAATTATGAGATCTCTGAATTCCGCGCCCTCACTGCCATGATCCTGCAAACCTGGCCGGACGCGGCGATCGGGCTGGACGTGATCGCCGGATTCCCCGGGGAAACGGAAGCAGAGTTCCAGGCCACCCTGGATCTCCTGGCTGATCTTGATATCGCCTATCTGCATTCCTTCTCTTTTTCCCGCCGCTGGGGCACGCCCGCGGATACTATGCCCGGCCAGATCCCCAAGCCGGAAAAGAGCCGCCGCGTGAACCTGCTTACCGCTCTGAGCGATGCCAAGAAGCGGATCTACACCCGCAAGCTGATCCGGGACCAGACCCCCCTCCGCGGAGTTTGCGAAAAAGTTGTGGATAGCCACTCCACCTGCCTTTCGGACCATTTTGTCCGCGCCTATTCCAGCCCAGAAATCGCTCCGGGTGAGATGCTGAGCGGAATCGCGGCCCAGGCGCGGCTGGACGGAGTTCTGCTGGAACCAAAGCCTGCCTGAGCCAGCCATCAGACTTGATATATAGCTCCAAACCCCCTTGCCAAGCGGACTGTGGCCTCAGCCGGGGATAATTGTCTTGACAAAATCCCGGCTTCCAAAGTTTATGCCATCACTTGTGGCGAGATAGCTCAGCCGGTAGAGCAGAGGCCTGAAAAGCCTTGTGTCCCCAGTTCAATTCTGGGTCTCGCCACCAGTAACTTTTCGGCGCTTGGCTCAAGCGCTTTTTTTGTTTGGGGGACCTGATGAAAATATACACACTGCGCAACCTTCGCTTCCCGGCCCGGCCGGATTTCTCTCTGGCCGCGGAAACCAGCCGGAAACTCGGCCTGCCTGCCTCCGCCATCCAGATCCAAAGGATCGTCCGCAAAGCCCTGGACACCCGCCGGCGCGGCCAGCCCGTCTATGATTTCACCCTCCAGCTCAGCTTCAGCGCTGAAGTTCCCCCAAGCAAGGATCTTACGCCATTTGAACCTCTGCCCGAGGCAATTCACGCGCCAATTCCGGCAACGGATCTCCATCCCTTCATCATCGGCATGGGCCCCGCCGGCCTCTTCTGTGCGCTGGCGATGGTGGCCAACGGGCTCCAGCCCTGGCTTTTCGACCGTGGAGACGCTTTGGACAAGCGGGCTGAGAAAGTAACGGAGTTCTGGCGCCGGGGCTCTCTGGATAAGGATTCCAACGTTCAATGCGGCGAAGGCGGCGCCGGCGCCTGGTCCGACGGCAAGCTGACCTCGCGGGGCAGCGATCCCGCCCTGCAACAGGTTTTCGACCAGCTTCTGCGGTTCGGCGCGCCGCCCGAGACAGCCTTTGAAGCCCTCCCCCATCTGGGCAGCGACGGCATCCGCGCCTTGGTCCATAAGCTAAGAACCCATCTTCTGGAGCAGGGCTGCCGCTTCTTTTACCGCCACAGCCTCGAAGACCTGGAAGTAAGAGCCGGCAAAGTATCCCGGGTGCAGATCAACTCAAGCTGGCATTCGCCTCAAATGGTGGTCCTGGCTTTGGGTAACGCCGCCCGGGAAACCTGGCGCCAACTCAAGCACAGAGGTGTGGAACTGGAGCCGAAACCTTTCGCGCTGGGCTTTCGGATCGAGCAAGCCCAGGACCGGATCAACACCCTGGTCTATGGCGAGGGGCCCTGGCCGGAATTTCTGGGCCCGGCCAGCTACCGCCTCACGGCCAAAACCGGCTTCACTTTCTGCATGTGCCCCGGCGGACAGGTTATCGCGGCCGCTTCCGAGCAGGGCGGAGTGGTAACCAACGGCATGAGTTTTGCCGCCCGGGCTGGCCGCTGGGCCAATAGCGCGGTGGTTACTCCGGTCAATTCTGATGATTACGGTGATGGGCTCTGGTCTGGCGTGGAATTGCAGCGCCAACTGGAAAAGCTGTCCTTCCGGGAAGCTTTTCTGGCCCCGGTGCAGTCCGCGCGGGCTTTCATGGGCGGCGAAGCGGATACCGAAGCTCCAGGCTCCACCTACCTTCCGGGGGTTTTCCCGGCCGACCTGAACGCGATTTTCCCTCCCCAGATCAGTTCCCGCCTGCGTTCTGCGCTCATCCGCTTCGACCAGGTGCTGCCCGGATTTTCCCAAAACGCCGTCCTGACCGCACCCGAAACCCGCACCTCGTCTCCCATCCGGATCCTGCGGGACAAGGAAAAGCTGAATTGCGCGGGAATTTACAATCTCTATCCGGTCGGTGAGGGCAGCGGCTACGCCGGCGGCATCGTCAGCAGCGCCGCGGATGGCTGGAGGCTGGGGCAGCGGGTCAGGCCCGGCAACTGAGGCGTCTGAACTGGATCAGCTTTGCATCTTCTCCTGCGTCAATTGTTTTGCACGCATCTGCGGATGATATTCAACACCGCGATGATGCCAACAATTAAACCCCAGGATAAGCTCTTTTTGGCTGGCTGCTGCCTGCTCTGCTCCGGCGCCCTTTCCTGCGGGGGAACCCGGGGCTGCGGAGGAACGCGGTATTCCGCGGGTTTCTGCCCGGGCAGCCGGACCGGCGCTGGCGGCTCAGGCTGCTCATAGCCGGTGCTGCCTTCCACATCCTTGTAATGGATGATCTCCTCGTCGCGCCGCCGGCGGCGCTGGATGATGGCCTGGATGGTGAAATGGATAAGCAGGGCGATGCCGACTAAGATGATTATCTGCAGCCAGGCTGGTAATTGCTCCCTCGAGGCAGCTTCCGTTTCCGGCTCCATAGAGGGTGCTGTTTCAGCCGTTTCGGCGCCGTCCCATTCTCCCCCGCTCTGCAGCAAGAAAACACCATTTTGATGCCTGTATGGGCCGGACAAAGCCTCTGCCCCCAAAGCGAACGAGGCCGCCCCAAAGGCCAGCAGCAGGATCAGCAGTATCCCGCGCCGAACCGCGGCAAGCCGTTGTTTTGATCTGAATCTCAGCATTTTCATCCTCAAGTTTTGCAGATTTACGCAAATCTCCGCTTTGCCCCTTTGTTGTCAAGCTGAATCGAAGCGCCGGTCCCGGAAACAGCCGGAGGCCGTGAAGATTATAAACTCTCACCCAAACTTGCAAATGGGTTCACCAGTCACAGTGGTCGTAACTGATTATTGAGTCTTAAGATGAATAGGGCTGGCTTCAGACTGTGTCACTGTGGTCTTTGGACGTTTTTGGACGTTTCGGGATCAGGGTTTTGAACATTTGGACTCATTTAAGGGTATTTTCAGGCCATCGTATTTGTAAAAACAATTAGCTCATTTTCTGCGCTGCGCCCGTAGCGCGTTACCTGCATCAGCGAATAAATACCGGTCTGAACCGGGTTCGTGAAACTGCTCCACAAGTCCTGCTTAAAAACCGGATTTCTTGGCAATAACCATATTACACGTTCCACCCGAGAAAGTATAATATGGATTCCCATATTATACTATCAACCCAAAAATGACCACTCGGCGCTTGCTATGCAGTAAAAGCATCAATATACTGCCTGAAGACAAAGATCCGATTACGCGTGTAGCCGGTAGTTTCATGCAAGATCCCGGCAGCGACCAGAGTTTTGATCAGGCCATTTGCCGGCACATAGTTCAGTCCCAGCAGGTCTTCAACCTCTTTGACAGTTACAATCGGGGATTGATATAGGTGCATCAGCAGTTTTCTGGCGTTATCGGCCCTGCGTCCCAGCTGAACCAGCTTGCTTTCAACATCGCGGTGCAGGGTCAAGATTCTTTCAAAGGTAAGTTTGCCATTATCCGCAGTTTCCGCTACAGCTGTTAAAAAGAACCTGACCCAATGGCCGATATCGTTGGATTCCCTCACCGTTGTAAGCGCGTCGTAATACTGCCCCCGGTGCTTTTCAAAGAAGTCCGACAGATACAGAGTTGGCTTGAGTAAGAGTCCATTACTCACCAGGTAGAGCGTGATCAGCAGCCTACCGATACGTCCATTCCCGTCCAGAAATGGATGGATAGTCTCAAACTGGTAATGGGCTATCGCGCATCGAATCAAATGAGGAACAAGAATTCGCTCATTATGCAGAAAATTTTCAAAATCGTCCAGCAATGCAGGCAGATCGTCGATATGGGGCGGGATATAGGCTGCGTCTGATATAGACGATCCCCCGATCCAGTTTTGGCTTTTTCGGAATTCGCCGGGGGCCTTGTGTTTTCCCCGCACATTATCCATTAGGATGGAGTGAGTCAGCCGGATCAACCGTAATGACAGTGGAAGTTTTTCCAACTGCCGTATAGCTTCGTTCATGGCTCGAACGTAGTTTTGCACCTCACGCCTGTCATCCCGCTTCTCGGGTAATACAGCTTCTTCTTTGAGTATCACGTCATCTATGTTTGTTTTGGTTCCCTCTATCCTGCTGGAAGTATTCGCTTCCTTGATTATATGCATCTGGATGAACATGTCCACATTGGGCACGATTTTCGAGAAAGCGTTCAACTCGCCCAGAGCCTGGGTGGCTTTTTCCAATAACACATTGATCCGGGGATCATCCCAAGTCCATTCCTGATCCACCTTGGAGGGCAGAAAACTCTTGTATCTATACTGAGTGCGGTCGATGCCGCTCTTGAAATCTTCAAATTTCATTTCCCATCTCACTTGAGATTAAGGCATTTTCCTTAAACCTTCTGCAATTTGTTAAGGCTCATTCCGCTTGCCGGGAACCTCAGTGCAAGCGCAAAATTCTCAGATACATTGTTTATTGGGGCGATACGCTTGTCAACAATTTTCCAATTCCAGGGGGCCGATTCGAAGCTAGATCAGATAACACTCTTGGAGATAGCAAATATGAGTTGATAGATTTAACTCCAGCCGGCTCCCATTATCATTACGGGATCAATACGGGATCAATACGGATGAAATCCGTATTGATCCCGTATTGATCCCGTAATGATACCAAGAGGGAAACAAAAAAGGCGGGAAAAATCCCGCCTTTTTTAGGATGTCAATTTTGGATTATTTCTTTTTCCCAGCCTTGACAGCTTCTTTGAGCTTCTTGCCTGCTTTGAAAACAGGAACTTTACGGGCTGAGATCTTGAGGGGTTTGCCGGTCTTGGGGTTGATGCCGTTGCGGGCTTTGCGATGAGCCACGTTGAAGGAACCGAAACCGACCAGAGACACTTTCTCGTCTTTCTTGAGAGACTGGGTAACACCCTCTAACATTGCGTTGAGTGCGACACCGGCTGTTTTCTGTGAAATACCGGCTGTCCCTGCGATCTTTTTGATTAAATCATCTCTGCTCATTTTACCTCCTTTGGATTGTATTTAAAGAGTAAGAGATAATACGGTGCTATTAAAAACGGGGTCTGGAAAATCTGTCAACAAAAAAATGATGATTTTTCAGCACTTTAGCACACCCGGACAACGCAAAACCGTTATCGTGATTTTCTAAGCCATTGTCCAACAGGCAATAATGCAAAACAGAATGGCGTTGAAAAAATTCGAAAAAAAGTCCTTTCTCACTGCCTCCAAGCTTTTTACATTGACAAAAAACGGGCTTTGTGACAGTGGATAAACAAACGAAATTCAGCTGGAGGAACAATGAAAAGATATGCCTGCCTGCTAACGTTCCTGCTGACACTCCTGTTGGTGATGTCAGCTTGTAGCACAAATAAGCAAGTGGAAGAACCAGTGGCACCGCCACCCACGCCGATCGAACTGGCCGAAGCCGCCGCGGACACCGCCGCCATGGCCTTTGAAGAGGAAGATTATTTCCGGGCCATGAACTACTTCAACCAATCGAAGGATCTTTACCTGCAGGCGCAGCCTACCTCGGCTCCCACCGACTCCGTGGACGTGAACATCGAAAAGATCCAGATCAACATCGCGGTTACCTACATGCGCATGGCCAATGAAAGCGCCCAGTCCTTCATCTACGACGAAGCCATCAACGAATACGAGAGCGCCGCCAACATCTATAAAAGCCTGGTGCCGCTAACGCTGAGCGCAACTGAACGGGACGAATATGTGGCCATTCTCTACCGCAACATGGCCCTGACAGCGCAAAACGGCGGCCAGTTTGAACGCGCCCTCGGCTATTACGACAGCGTGCTCCAATATGAGCCCGGCAACGCTGACATCCTGATGGCCAAATACAGCATCCTCAAAAACGAGATCAAGGACCAGGTGCGCGCCTTCCAGGTTCTGAAAGACTACGCCGAGGCTTCGCAGGACCACAACGCCTATCTGGTATTGGCCAACGCTTACAAGGACGAAGGCGACACCAACACCGCGGCGGTCTATTACGACAAAGCCATGGAACTGGAGCAGAACGAGGCCGTTTACAGCACCGTGGCCGATTTTTACCGCGGGGTGAAGAACTACGGCAAGTCCAACGAGATCCTGGAACAAATGGTTGCCCTGACCGAGGACAACGCCTCCATCGCCCTGGCCTACCGCGTGATGGCAGACAACTACGACAAGCTGAACAACACCTCCAAAAAGATCGAATACTACGGCAAATCCCTCGATCTGGAGCCCAATGCCGACGTGGCGCTGATCCTGGCCAACCACTGGAACAAGCAGAAGAGCTGGGACCGCGTGATCACCTACGCCACCCAGACTTTGAACATCGATTCTTCCAAGGCCGCCGCCTACCTGCTGCGCGGCAACGCCTATTACATGAAGAAGAGTTACAACGCCGCCAAATCCGATCTGCAGAGGATCGTCAACGATCCCACCTACGGCAACAGCGCGTCCGAGATCCTCAAAAGGATCGACTAAACCCTTAACCTTTGGCAGTCAACCGTGCGTGAAGCACGGTTGGCTGTTCTTTTCTGAGAACTGATGATGAGCAGAAAAATCAAGTCCGACGGCTCTGTGAAAGCCCTCTACGGCGTAAGCACCGGGCTCAGGCTCAAGCGGCCGCTGATCGCCAGCAGGGTCCAGGCCGGCTTTCCCTCCCCCGCCACCGATTATCTGGAAGGGGTGCTGGACCTCAATGAATATCTGATCAAGCATCCCGCCGCCACCTTTTTTGCCCGGGTGGAGGGCGAATCCATGACCGGGATCGGCATTTTTCCGGACGACATCGTGATCGTGGACAGATCGCTGGAAGCGGGCAACAATACGGTGATCCTGGCCCGTTACGACGGCGAATTCGCGATCAAGAGGCTGCGCATCGAAAACGGAGAGTATTTCCTGGTTCCCGAAAACGAGGACTACCCAGTGCTCAAGATCAACGAGGAACTGGATTTTGTGGTGTGGGGTGTTGTTACAGCCGTGATCCACAAAGTTTAGCGTGTGCGCCTCCCCCTTCTTGCCGCGATCCTGATCCCGCTTGCGTTTTCGCCGCTGCTGGCGCAGGATCTGGTGATCGAGCAAAGCTTCCCGCTGCTGCCGGACCAGGATACCTACCAGATCTCCCCCAGCCCCATCATCAGCGGCTCGGAAACAGTTTTCGCCGATAGCCTCGCCCTGATCAGGGGCCGGGACTACCAGCTCGACTCCCGCGCCGGAACCCTCACCCTGCTGCGCTTTCCCGTGGCCGAATACCTGAGGGTGAGCTGCATCCTGGTTCCGCCGGAACTGGCTCAGCCCCGCTACCTCTACCGGGAGCTCGAACCCTCGGACAGCCTCTTCCAAAGCGTGGCGCCGCGCCCCCGCAACTGGCTTCCCGAGGACGGCAAACTGCTGATCACCGGTGCCAAGACCTTTGCCGTCACCTTCTCCGACGAGGACGCCTTCGACCTGAAACAATCCCTGTTCGTGAACCTGAACGGCGAACTTTCCCGCAACGTGAATATCGCCGCCCAGCTTTCCGACAGCCAGTCCAAACTCACTCCGGAAGGTGATTCCAAGGAACTCAGCAGCCTGGACAAGGTGTTCATCCGGGTGTACGGAAAACAGTACGAGATCGCCATGGGCGACCTGGACTGGGAATTCACCGGCACCCGCTACATCAATTACCGCACCAGCATCGAAGGCTTGAACGCCTGGTACCGGGACCGCCATTTTGCCCAGGCCGGCTTCACCGCCTCCTCCGGCAAACCCGCCAGCCAGGCCATCGGCGTGATCGACGGCAAACAGGGGCCCTACTATCTGAACCCCACCGGCTGGCAGAGTTCCTACCTGATCATCGCCGGCAGCGAGCAGATCTATCGCAACGGAACCCTGCTGGAGCGCGGAACGGACTACTATATCGACTATTCCGAAGGTTCGGTGATGTTTCGCAGCCTGGTGGTCTCCAGCGACCAGATCAACGCCTGGTTCCAATACGCGGACGAGTTTTACCGCCAATCCACCCTCTTCAATTCCTCGCGGATCCAGCTCCTGCCCGGCTTGGCGCTCTCCCATCACTTCGTCCGCCAGGTGGATGCCAAAGACAGCCCGCTGCTCTATGAATTCAGCCCCGCGGACCTCGATTCGCTGAGCCTGGCTGGGGACCGGCTGGCCTGGGGAAACGGGATCAGCCAGGTGGAACCGGGGCTGGGCAGCTATGTTTTGCGAACCACCGGCGAGGGAATACCCTATTACGAATACGCGGCCGGGGACAGCTCCGCCATCTACAACGTTACCTTCAGCTTCGTGGGCCTGGGCAACGGCGATTACGAGGAGTTTTCCAGCGGCAAGTTCCGCTATCTGGGGGCCGGACTGGGTTCCTGGCTGCCCCAGAAGCGGCTGGTGCCCGCTGTGGCCCGCAACAACGCCGATCTGGCCCTCACATACGAATCCGAAGCCCTGGAACTGGGCGTGGAGGGCATCTTCACCACCAACGACAAGAACACCTTTTCCGATCTGGACGACGCCGATAACCGCGGCGGACTGCTGAGCGCCTGGGGCCGGCTCCAAACCGGGGATGAAGCCCGCGAAAGCTGGATCGGCCTGGATTTTGAGCGGCGCTGGGCCAACAGCTTCCTCTTCAGCCAGTCATCCGGCTACACCGAGGATTACGACCTCGCGCTGCTGGATCCCGCCGATTCCCTGGCCCAGTGGCGGATCGACCTCAACCTCGGATCGCGGGCCTGGTCTGCCTTCAAACCACAGTTGACAGCCCGGTTCAAGGATATTCCCGGTCTGTACAGCCAAAAAGCGCTGCGCCTGCTTTCCCAGAGCCGGGGCCAAGGCGCGCTTCCCTCTCTGGACCTGCGTTCCACCCTTTCCTGGCAGGATTTCGCCCAGGAAGGTCTTTCCAGCCTGATGCAGTATCACGAGCTCAGCGGCAGCTGGGATCTCGGCTGGCTGAAAGCCAGGCTGCTGGGCAATTACAACAGCCTCGAACATTCCCAGGCGATCCCGGCGGACAGCCGCTACTGGCGCCTCAATCCCCAGCTCACACTCGGCAATGCCAAAACCAGCCTCTCCCAGCTGAGCTTCATCCAGGACAACACCTTCCGCCGGAATCCGGACTGGATCAGCTCTGCCAGTTCCCAGACCTATGCCCTCAAACACAGCACCGCCAGCCTCAACCACAACCTGAGCCTGGACCTCACCCACCGCCGGATCACCAAGGAAGGCCCCCAAAACAGCTACAGCCTGGTTTCCCTGCGCAATTCCCACTATTTTCTCAAACAGGCCGTGATGCTGCTGGGAAACTACCAGCTGAACCAAACTGAGTTCTTTCCCCGCATCCGCGAACTGGAGTACATCGGCGACGGCCTCGGCCTTTACGACAGCACCGGGGTCTATACCCCGGACGGCGATTGGGACTACGTTTACATCACCAGCGGCCGGGGCACCCTCAGTTCCGAGGTCAACGGACAGCTCAGCCTCTATCTGAAACCGGGAAACTTCTTTCCCCAATGGAGCTGGATCCGCGGCGACCTCATCCTGCAGGGCACGCTCCAGGATTCGCTGATGGCGGATTGGCGCAGCTATCTCATCTTTCCGGAAACGGCTTTCAGCGCGCCCTCCACCATCTTCGGCAACCAGCGCTCCTCCCAGACCCTCTGGCTGGAACTGGTGCCCGGCCGCGTGATCGGCAGCCTGAGCGCGAGTTTCAACCGCAGCCTGGACAACCGCTATCAAAGCCAGACCCGGGCCTCGGAAGCCCTGTACGCCGCGGAGTTCGACCTAAAAAAATTCTGGGGCAACAACTTCAACCTCCGCTACGCCCACAGCAACGAGACCGATTCCCGCTACCTTTCGGACATCACCCTGGACGATCTGGGCCTGCTCGTCCAGCGGAACTTCTCCGCCAGCAACATCGGCACCCTGAACCTGGGCGCCTATCTGGAAAAAGGCCTGCGCCAGGAAAGCGACGAGGGTTACAGCCTGCGCGGCCTCGGCCTGGAGCCCGGCTACCGCGGCGTTTGGGGCAAAAAAGCGCGCGTGAACGGCTCTTTTGGCCTGCGCTACAATCAGCGCGATGGCAGCGATTTCCTCTGGTTCCTGCCCGAAAAGCGGGCCGGTCTGCTGCTGAACTGGTCTGTTTCCGCGGTCTATCGCCTCAACAGCTTCAGCTCCGCCACCTGCGAATACAGCGGCACGGCCTATCCGGACCAGGACGTGAAACATACCCTGAAGCTGGAATTCAAGGCCGAACTCTAAACCGGGAGCTTGGTTATGACCCCTGTGATCGCCCTCACCCCTCTCGATTACGCGATCGTTCTGCCCTTCATCTTTCTGGCCGGGCTCATCGATTCCATCGCCGGCGGCGGCGGCCTGATCTCGCTTCCGGCCTATGTGGCGGCCGGATTGCCCATGCACGCGGCCCTGGCCACGAACAAGTTCTCCTCCGCCTGCGGAACGGTTTTCAGCACCGCCAGGTATTTCCACGCCAAAATGATCGACCTGCCCGTGGCCCTGGTCAGCGCCGGCCTGGCCCTGCTCGGATCATTCCTGGGCACCAGTTCCGTGCTGCTGATCTCCGGGGATTTCCTGCGCTGGCTGCTGCTGGTGGTGATCCCCGTCATCGCCGTGCTCACGCTGATCCGCAAGAATTTAGGCCGCCGCGACCG
>JAJBBF010000083.1 GCA_020532215.1 Candidatus Cloacimonadota bacterium | reverse complement strand
CACCGAGGGCACTCCCACCTGGCGGGATCCGCGGCTCACGCGGAAATAGATGGTTCCCTCCGGGATGATGAACTCGCCCGGGGCGGGGTTCTGCTCCAGGATGGTATCCACCCTCTCGGTCTCGGACCAGATGGAATCCTGCACCACGGCGTGCAGCCCCAGCTCGCTCAGGCTGCGGCGGGCGGCGGCTGAGCTCTTGCCGATCAGGTTTGGCACCTCGATCTCCTGGGGCGCGCGGAAAATGAAGGGGAATATGAACTGGCTGGTCAGGAAGGCGCTCAGGAAGATGATCCCGGCGCCGATGCCGACCGTCAGCCAAAACTTCTTGGTTTTGTCGCTGGCCACTTTGGCTTACCTCGTTTTGATCATTTTGGCGGCAAAAGCCCCGTCCATGTTGTGGCGGAAAGGCAGGCTGCGGAACATCCCGCCGGAAGTGTAATCCCGGGGCAGTTTCTGCTCCGCGCCAACTAATGTGAAACGCGGATTCCGGGCAAGGAATTTCTCCACCTGGCGCTCGTTCTCATCCGGATTCATCGTGCAGGTGGAATAGACCAGGATCCCTTCGGGACGCACAAAACTGGCTCCGCGGTCCAGCGCTTTTTCCTGCAGCTTCACCAGTTCCTCGATGTTCTGGTGCGCCTGCCAGCGCAGGTCCGCCTTGCGGCCAAACACGCCCCAGCCGGAACAGGGGGCGTCCACCAGAACCCTGTCGTAGGCAGGCGCCACCGGGCCGTAGCGAAAGGCGTCGGTAACGATCAGCTTGATGTTGCCCAGCTGCAGCCGGTCCGCCGCCTGCTTGAGCAGCTTCATTTTATTGGGGATCCTGTCCACGGCCACCACTTCGCCGGTGTTTTGCATCAGTTCGGCGATGTAGGAGCACTTTCCTCCGGGGGCGGCGAAGAGATCGAGGATGTTCTCGTTGGGCTGGGGATCCAGCAGTTCCACGATCAGCGAGGAAGAGGTGTCCTGTATGGAAAAATACCCTTCAGAGAAGGCCACGTCATCCAGCACCTCGTCGGCGGCTTCGGTGAGCAGGGTCATCTTCCCCACCGGGGAGGGCGAAACCTTGATATCGCGCTTGGCGAAGTATTGGATCAGCTTTTCGGGGGTGGTGGCGGTTCCGTTCACCCGCAGGTGCAGCTTCGGGTTTTCGTTGTACCAGATGGCCAGGTATTCGGTGTCCTCCCGGCCCCAGAGCTTGATCCAGCGCTCGATCAGTTCCGGCGGGTAGGAATGCTCGCTGGCTATACGCTGCACCGGATCGGAGGGATACTCCACTTCCGGGTTCCGCTGCCAGGCGCGCAGCAGGGCGTTCACAAAATCGCCCACCTTGTCGCCCAGGTTTTCCTTGGCCAGTTCCACGGTTTCGTTGATCGCCGCGTGGGCGGGGATGGAATCCAGATAGATCAGTTGATAGAGTCCCAGATAGAGCCAGGCCTTGATCTTGATGTCGGTGGCGGCAAATTTGGCCGCGTCGGCGTATTGGGCCAGGATGTAGTCCAGCTTGCCGCGCAGCTTGACCACGCCCTTCACCATGCTGTAAAAGAGGGCCACGTTTTCCCGGTTGCTTTTCAGCCGTTTGGCCCGCTGGCGCAGCAGGGTGTCTGAAAACTCATTGTCTTTGAAAACCCTGAGGATGGTTTGATAGGCTTCTTGGCGCACCATTTATCTGCTTCTCTGGTAAAGGCGGCGGATCACTTCCTTGATCAGTTGTTCGGAGCTCAGGGCGGAGGCGTCCTCGCCCATCAAAGCCAGTTCGCGGAGCACGTCCTTGGAATTGAAGCCCAGGGTCTGCAAAGCGTTTTCCACTTCGGTTACCGTGCTCTCCCCCACCTCCAGATCGGTTGGCTCGGCCAGGTCCAGCAGATGGCGCAGCTTGCCCTTGAGTTCGATCACCAGCCGCTGGGCGCTTTTCAGCCCGATGCCGGGAACCTTGGTCAGCAGGGCGCTTTCCTCGCGCTCGATCGCTTTCACAAAGGTGGGTATGGGCAGGGTGGAGATGATCGAAAGGGCGCTTTTGGGCCCCACTCCGGAGATGCGGTTCAGCTGCCGGTAGAGCTCGCATTCGCCGGGCGTGGCGAAACCGAAGAGGCGAACGTCGTCCTGCGCGATGTGCAGGTGGGTGAACAGCTTGCAGGGCTGCCCCACCGCCGGCAGGGTCTCAAAGGTGCTGATCGGGATCAGCAGCTCAAAAGCCAGGCCCATCGGGGTTTCCACCACCGCGTTCACCGGGCTTTTGTGGATCAGGGTTCCAACGATGTAGTTTATCATGCCTGAAATTTGATCCTGTGAAAATGGCAGAGCGCCAGGCCCAGGGCGTCGTAGGCGTCGTCCCGCGCCGGGGGCGCTTTCAGTTTCAGCATCTGGCCCACCATGTAGCGGACCTGCTGTTTGGTGGCGTTGCCGTTGCCGACCACCGCTTTTTTCACTTCCCGGGGAGTGTATTCAAAGATCCGCGCTCCATGCCGGGCCAGCGCCAGCAGGATCACCCCGCGGGCGTGGCCGAGGGTGAAAACGCTGCGGATGTGCTTGTGGAAAAACATGCTTTCCACCGCCGCGACCTCCGGCTGGTATTCGCTTAGAACCGCGTCCAGCGCCGTATAGAGCTGGTCCAGCCGCTTGGGCAGGTCCTTTTCCCCACTCAGGTTCACCACCTCGCAACCCGCCCCGATGATCCGCCGGCCTTCCACTTCAAGCAGGCCGTAGCCGCAGTAGCGGCTGCCGGGGTCGATCCCGAGGATTATCACTCTTCCTGGTTGAGGGCTTCCATCACAGAATCGGAAACCTCAAAATTGGCATAGACCTTCTGCACGTCGTCCAGTTCCTCCAGCATCTCGATCAGCTTGAACAGCTTGGGGGCAAAATCATCCGCGTTGATCGTGGTTTTGGGAACCCGGGTGAGTTCGGCGTTCTCCACGGGCAGGCCCAGTTTCTCAAATTCCGTGAGGACGGTGTGGAATTCGCCGGGCGCGGTGTAGATGTCGAAGTAATCCCCGTTGAGTTCGATGTCCTCAGCGCCCGCCTCCAGGGCCTGCAGCATGAATTCGTCTTCTTCCAGGCCGGCCGCGGGAACGTTGAAATATCCCTTGTGATCGAAGTTCCAGGCCACGGCGCCGCTCTCGGCCAGGTTGCCGCCATATTTGGAAAAGGTGTGGCGCAGGTCGGCCACCGTGCGGTTCTTGTTGTCGGTCATCACTTCCACCACGATGCCCACTCCGTTGTGCCCGTAGCCCTCATAGACTATCTCTTCGTAGGCCACGCCCTCGATCTCGCCGGTGCCGCGTTTGATCGCCCGTTCGATGTTTTCCCGGGGCATGTTGGCCGCTTTGGCGGTTAGGATGGCGGTTCTCAGGCGGGGATTCATCTCGGGATCGCCCCCGCCGTTTCTGGCGGCCAGGATGATCTCTTTGACGATGCGGGTGAAAAGCTGGCCGCGTTTGGCGTCGGCCGCGCCTTTTTTGTGTTTGATCGAACTCCACTTATTGTGTCCGGACATACAAACCTCTTTCTATCTTATTGGATTATGTCATCTAAGCGTCTTAGGCCAGCCTCTGGCCGGCGCCCAAAAATGTCAAGCAGTAAAAAGGGGAAGGCGAGTGGTCTGCCTTCCCCGGAATCTTAAACCTGCTGTCGCGCAGGGATTTTATGCTTCGGATTCCTGCCAGGCGGCCACCACTTTGGCCGTGATCTCGTCCGGAACCTTTTCGTAATGTGAGAATTTCTGGGTAAAGCGCCCCCGGCCCTGGGTGAAGGACTTGAGCGCCGGATAGTAGAAATACATCTCGGCAACGGGCATCTGCGCGTTCAGATACTGTTTCTTGCCGCGCTGCTCCATGCCCATGATGCGTCCGCGGCGGGTGCTGATGTCGCCCATCACGTCGCCCATGTATTCGCTGGGAACGATGATCGTGAGGTCGTGGATGGGTTCCAGCAGGATCGGACGGCATTTCTTGAAGCCTTCCTTCAGCGCCATCGACGAGGCGATCTTGAAGGCCATTTCCGAGCTGTCCACGTCGTGGTAGCTGCCGTAATAGACCTCCACGCTCACATCCACCACCTGGTAGCCGGCGATGATGCCCTTTTCCATCGTCTCCACCAGGCCCTTTTCGATGGCCGGGATGAAATTGGAGGGGATCACGCCGCCCACGATGGCGTTGATGAACTGGAATCCTTCGCCGCGTTCCACGGGCTTGATCCGGAAATAGACCTCGCCGTACTGGCCGCGTCCGCCGGATTGCTTTTTGTGGCGGTACTGCGATTCCGCGCTGGCGGTGATGGTCTCTTTGTAGGGGATGCGCGGTTCCTTCATCATGGCGTCCACTTTATAGCGGTTTTTCAGCTTCTTCAGCACCAGCTGGAGCTGCTGTTCGCCCATGCCGGAGATCACGTTTTCGTGGGTTTCCAGGTTGAGGTCGAACCTGATCGTGGGATCTTCCGCGATCACGCGCTGCAAGGCGCTGCCGATCTTGTCCTCGTCGGATTGGTTGGCGGCGCGGATCATCTGCCAGTAGGTGGGGGTGGGCAGTTCGGGCATCGGCAGGCTGAGGTTGCTGCCCACGGCGGTGATGCTGTTCAGCACCTTGGCGTTTTTCAGCTTCACCAGCGCGCCGATCTCGCCCGCCCGGATCTCCTGGGTGTCGTGGCGGTTCTTGCCCAGCATGAAATACATGTTCCCGGCTTTGTCCTTGGCTTCCTTTTCCGGGATGTAAAATTCCGTTCCCGCCTTGAGGCTGCCGGAAAAGACGCGCACGTAGGCGTAATCGCCCATGTTCGGATCGGCATAAAGTTTGAACACATAGCCCAGCAGCTCGCCGTCGGCGGAAGCCACGAATTCGGCCGGCTCGCCATTTTTAAGCACCTGCAGCGGATTGGCTTCCTCGGGTGAGGGCAGATAATCGCAAACGGCGTCCAGCCAGGCCAGAACTCCCGCTCCGCTGTGGGCGGAACCGGCAAAGGCCAGGCAGATATCGCCCTGGGCCACCGCTTGTTTGAGCCCCTGCATCAGTTGCGCGTCGCTGAGCTCCATATTCTCCAAAAAGGCGTTGAGCAGTTCCTCGTCGGTTTCCGCCACCGCTTCCATCAGGTGCAGGCGGGCGTCTTCCACGGCGGCTTGCAGCTCGGCCGGGATCTCGCCTTCGCCGGAGGGGCGGATGGCCTTGCCGCGGATGATGTCCACCACGCCTTCAAAGGTGCTTTCCCTGCCGATCGGCAGCTGCACCGGGATCGGGTTCAGGCCGGTATTCTCGTGGATGGATTCCAGGGTCTTGTAAAAATCCGCGTGTTCGTTGTCCATGCGGTTCACAAAAACTATCTTGCCCACTTTCCTGCCTTCCAGCTGCTCGATGGCCAGCTCCAGGCCAACCTCGAAGCCGCCGGCCGCGCTGGCGACCAAAACCACGTTTTCCACCGCCGGTATGGCCACGATCGCGTCGCCAATGAAATCCGGGGTGCCCGGGGTGTCCAGGATGTTGATGCGGTGGTCCCTGTGGTTCAGCCAACCCAGGCTCAGGCTCAGCGACATCTTCTTGGCCGTTTCCTCGGCGTCGAAATCCATCACGGTGTTGCCTTCGTCGATCTTGCCCAGACGGTTGGTGGACTTGGTCAGGTAAAAGACCTGCTCGGCCAGGCTGGTCTTACCCGCGCCGCTGGCACCCATCAGGACAAGGTTGCGCAATTGGGAAAGTTTGTACTCTTTCATTTGGTCCTCGTTTTTCTATTCTATCTATATTAAATTAATAGCACTTGGCAATATCTTGCTCACATATCCGCCATGAATAAGTCAGGATTTTTCATAGGCCATAGTTGTCAAACGCTTTTTTCCCGCCGCGTTTGTCATTCCGGGGAAAGGGCTTCAGCCCTTGGGGCCCCGGAATCCAGGCCTGTTTGTCATTCCGGGGTGGGGGCCCCGGAATCCAGGCAAATAGATTGTTGCTATTCTACAAAATCTCGATTTATAGATCTGCCAATGGATAGACTTCATAGTTATCATCTATTGAAACATCTGAAAAAGTGCTTGACGAAATTACTGTCAAGCATTTGATTACTAATGACTAATATTTTCAACTTAATATGGAGGATAAAATGAGAAAAATTATCTTGGCAGTTTCGGCTCTGCTGTTACTGGCAGGCGCTATTGATGCTGCGCCGCTTCAAAAACTGGGAGGATTGCGCACTCCGGACGCCTATCTGATCCCACACCTGACGGTGGAGGGGTCGTTGGCAGGATATTACCGTCATGTGGAAAGACCCTCTTATGTAGATCCTGGCAAGAATGGCCTCAATTTCTACGGCATGGTGGGAGTTGGCTTGTTCAATTGGGTGCAGTTGGACGCCTTTGCTGGAGACTATGTCTATTTTCTGAACGCCAAGGCGAAAATCCTGCCTGAATCCCAGTATGTTCCCCAGATAGCGGTTGGCTTGGATAACATCCTTTCTCCTGTAAACCGGCGTCGGTCCCAGGATTACAGGCCTTACTGGGATCCAGAGATAGGAGACGACGGTGCGCCATCGGTTGTGTATGACCCCCACGATCTGGGTTGGATCGACCATCCCGATAAAACGGACTATGAATACTACTCGCCCTATGTAGTGCTCTCAAAGAGGTTTGGCAGGGTCGTGGAGTTCAACCTCGGATTGGGCTTTAACAACTATACCGGACAGGTTGCCCGTTCACGTTGGTTCAGTGGAGCTTTTTCCTCCATCGAGATCAAGCCCGTTAGCAATATTTCTATCATGGGCGAATATGACGGAAAGGATATCAATGCGGGACTGAAATATTCATACCAGAACCTCGAAGCCCGCCTGGGAGCGCAGGCGATAGAAGACCTGGCCAAAGGCTCTGAGGGAAATGGCTATGAGAACAACCTCCGGTTAGCCCTGGGAGTTTCGTACAAGCTTGACTTTACTTATGGTCGTGATACCTGGCATATACATTGAACATAAATTTACTATGAATTCCTGAGAATTTTGAACTTTCCTTGCAGAGAATAAAACGGGCGGCGGGAACACCCCTGCCGCCTGTTTCAATATGGTCCATCTTAGTGGCCTAATTTACTTTTGATTACACTCGCTTATCAATCCTCATAAAAGTCGTAGAAATCTCTTAGCTGTGCTACCCACTGGTTGTAATGTTCCTGGAGTTTGGCGTAAACCTCATCGCTTACAAGACGGGCAGTTGTTACTTCATAGCTGGATTCGGTGCCACTAAGCAATATGACAACATTCACTGGGGTTGTATCATTACCTAAATAATACTTGCCGATTAGTGTAACTTTCGTCCACAAATATATGTCAGTTGGGTTTCTACTGCTCCTCCGGGTGTTGTTTGGTATAGCATATTCGGCAGTTTCGAGCAGATCCAGGAAGGCCAAGATTGCAGCCTGATCTGATTCGCTCCAGATGTATTGCGCCATTTTTATGTAATTTGGTAGAGCTGGGCATAAGAAATTCCGGTTTTTAATGTACATCTTAGCAAAATCATCAAAGCGTCCATACTTCAATTTGGGAACCCTTGGTATCACTTCGCCGGAAGAGGGAAGGCTGGAAAAAGCAACTTGCAATAAAGGGGTGTAAACATCAAGGATGTCTATGTTTCCAGTGCTGGTCCGAGAATCATACTTCCATACAAGATGATCACTCTGGTTAAACATTTCACATGAAACAAGGTGGTTGTAAACATCATATTTCACGCTTGTGATCTGGGTCTGCACCGCGCTCTGTGTCATCGCAGCGGCAACTGTCTGCGCCAGCATAACGCCTAGATTGGTGCTTCTGGTAAATGTTGCGGACTTGCTACCAGAATAGGTGCTGGTGGACGTGTACTCCTTAACTCCGGGCGCAACCTGATATGTGATTTTGAGTTTATACTGCGGATTGTTGTCCCTAATAGAGAATCCTCGACGCTCCAGCAAGGCGGTAGCCTTTTCAGCTATTCTATTTTCCACCAGTTGTTCCGACCCCAACAGGGGTGTTGACTGGGTATGGACAGTGACGGAGATTTCAGACCCCGCTTGTATATCCTGACCGGAGATGGTCCGGCTCCAGGGGCGATATACAGTTCTTGGGACTGCCACTGTCGCACAGCCTGCCAACAGTAAACTGACAAGTAAGAAAAACAGGATCTTATTCATTTCTTTACCTCTTTGCATATATCGAATTGTCGTTTTATGTAATGATCCCTGATAAGATGTTTTACATTCAGACAGCATCAAGTCTATATGATATCTAAAGGTTATTTAACAAATTTAAATACATGATCAGTTAGAGTGATATTGTTTAAGGATCTCCCCGCGTTATCTCAAAAACAAGTTCTTCTTCATTTCGAATAACAGTTAGTTGGACAACTGATCCTGGTTCTCCTGTTATCTGCATACTGATCTCGTATTCGTTACTTGCGATAGGATTTCCATTGATTTTCACCATAACATCACCTGGTTTTAGCCCTGCCAGCTGAGCTGGACTATCAGGCATAACCTTAGTGATTAGATTCCCCTGAGTCATGATCCCGATTTTACCTCGCGATTTTATAACTGCTGAGTTTTCTAAGAGTGTCTTTAATTGGTTTAGTTCGGTATGCATGTTTTGAGCTGATTTAGAATTTGTACTAACGTCAGTTATCTTCTCAAAAGCGCTGCCAGGATTTGTCACCAGCCAGATATTGGTTAGTATCCTAATTCCACCGGCAAAGTCTACCAAGTTGTAGGTATATCGCCATTCAGGAACAGAATCATAATGAGATCCAGCTAGGAGCATCAATCCGAGATCTGTTTCTTTGATGCCAAAAATAAGCTGATAATCATTAAGTTTCTGCAATGTGAATCCTCTAGAAAGCATATTATTAACGATTGTATCGCTAATATCTTTTCTCGGGACTCCATTGATTATCACCTCTGCCCGGCCTGTGGGACTATCTACTGCATAATTGCTCGCACAGCTTGACAATAGCATCAGGGGGATCACTAATGCAGATATTAATAGCATCCTAAGTATGCTCATTTTTCCTCCAAAAGGCAGTATGTTTTCCCGAAATTACTCTTGTGAGTGTTTGGCAAATGTGTCAACCAAAATAATTTTATCTAAGGGGCTGCCTTTACAGCAGAGGCTAGAATCCATATATATCATGGTTTCCGGATCAAGTGCGGAACTTCGGAGGATTTTAATCTAATGATCTTCAAACCCAGCCCGAAGTTCACTCCCATATAATTGACAGTCTTTCTGACAATGCTTCAATCGGCACGCAAAATGATATACCTTCTATAGCTAGTCCTACAATTTTCTGGCTTACTATGCCAATTAGCCTACCGTCTTCTGATATTAGCGGACCTCCACTGTTTCCTGGATTAACCGAAGCGTCAATTTGAATGTATTTCTTATCATCAATATCGCGAAAGCCGCTGATTACGCCCTTAGTAAGAGAATACGATAGCGATTCACCCATCGGAGAACCAATCGCATAAATTACCTCACCTATCTTACTTACAGACGTGTCCCCAATTGTCATGAATGGAAATCCCAATCCTTCAATTTTAATCAAGGCTACGTCCTGTTGTTCATCAATCCTTTCAACCGTAGCAAACAACTGAAGGCCTGAATGAAGTTTCACCCTAATCTTGTCCAGACCGGAAACAACATGTGCTGCTGTCAAAGCCCATCCGTCATCGGATACCATCACTCCGCTACCTAGGCTATTGCCGGATTGTATAACGATTACAGTGTTTTTTAAACTCTCAATATCATGCACAGCTTCGCTTTGATTCACAGAACTATTTTGCTTGATAGAGATTTTCTTTACGTAACTTGATGATTCCAACCAGTTTTTCTTTGGACTAATAGAAACAATTCGAGCAAAATCGCTATCTGATAAAAGACGATATAAAGATGATAAATAGGCCTGTCGCAGTACATCCCCTGATCCGCTAATAACACTAGCATCTCCGTTGTAGACTTTCTTGTAGACAATAGAATTATTGTATACATCAAACAACTGCCACTCAATCGACATAAAACACTCGTTGTATCTATAACCATCCTTTCCATAAGAATTAAAGTACATGTCAGTTAAAAGAGCCCCAAGTTGGTACTCAGCTTTTGCACCCTCATTCCTGCCAAACAGTATGTCATTTCCGCCTAAGACATTATATCCGTATGTATGTAGAGTCTCCAATGCCAGAATCTTATAGTCTTCAGCTGCGATCGATATATTGGAAACCCACCTATACTCTTCCAGAATATCACCTGCGTAATCATAATGGGATCTGTATTTGAAACCTATTGTAGTCCCAGGATCTATCCTAATGATAAGGTTTGTAAAAGTTATTGAGGCAGAATTTTCAATGCGAATCGGAGAAGGTTCATTGACAAGATTGGAAACAGAACGGTTGGATGTGCATGCAGAAAGAACACATAAAACCATGATAATGATAAAATAGAGGTATCTTTTCATTTGCTTCAGTACTCCTTGTTTGTACTCCCTTAACAAATCCATTTTATTTAATTAACTAATATATTTCAAGCAGATAGATTCCTTCATTGAGAGCAGCACCAAACAAATCAGTATTGTTTTCATCGCCTTCATTTTTCCTCCAAAAGGCTTGTCATTTACCTAAAAATACTCTGGCGGGGTGTTGCCAAATGTGTCAACCAAAATAATTTCCGCGGGGCAAGAAACTCGTTTTGGCGGGGAAGGCAAGGGCGGACAAGCGTTCGCCCCTGCCATCCGATCCGCGCTTCCTCTGTCCCTTTGATCCTCTGTTTTGATTCATCTTTTATGCTTTGGCCTGGATTCCGGGGCCCCAAGAGCTGAAGCCCTTTCCCCGGAATGACACAGAGTCTAAGCCTTCAGACGAAACGTTGTAACCAGGCTTGCCGCTTTGAACTCCAAGCTGGCGTTGAGCTTCGCTGGAGTCGAGCGTGCCAGCGAGCATCGACTACAGCAACACTATCGCCTAACCATTCCTGTCGTCCATGCTCACTCGCTGGCGTCGAGCGAGGAAGGAGCATCGGCGGCAGCCCCAATTCCTGTCGTCCATGCTCTCTACGTTCGCTGTACGCCAGGGGTGGCGCGGGAGCATCGACGGCAGCCATAACCACCACCCCAACACCTCACCACGCCACCACGCCAACACCTCACCACGCCACCACACCAACTTTTTCCCCTTTTCCCTTTGGCTCTCTTTCTCCCCATCTCCCCGTCTCCGCGCCTCTGTGTTAAAATCCTCACATCAGCTTATCGAGCAGCTCAGAGCCGTTCACCGGGGGCAGCAGGCCAGCTTCCACGGCACGTTTCACAGACCGGCAGGGCAGGTCGCCGGCCTCGATCTGGGCGCGGGTCACGAATTCCAGGTCCAGCCCCGGGTAGAGTTTGGCCAGGTTCCACATCAGCTTGGAAAAGGTGTTGTACCAGCTTTGCAGGGTAATGTCCTGGTTGGCCATGTGGCTGTTGAATAGGTCGGTGTAGATCCTCAGGTCCTGGCGGAAGCCAGCGGAGAGGTTGAGGCGTTTCAGGTTGGTGGCGATGCGGCCGAAGCGGCGGTTGTTTTCGGAAGTGCGCGGCTTCACGTGCAGGCGCACGATCACCCGGTTCAGGCGACGGTTGAAGTAATACACCAGGCCGTCGCAGGTGCCGGTGTAGCCCAGCAGCATGTTCTTGAAT
>JAJBBF010000118.1 GCA_020532215.1 Candidatus Cloacimonadota bacterium | reverse complement strand
GACCATCGCCCTGGCCGGCAACCCCAATGTGGGCAAGACGACGCTGTTCAACGCCCTCACCGGCTCGCACCAGACCGTTGGCAACTGGCCCGGTGTGACCGTTGAGCGCAAGGAAGGCTTTTTCATCCGCAACGGCCGGCGCTATGAAGTGATCGACCTTCCCGGCATTTATTCCCTGGCGGCCGCGTCGCCCGATGAGCTGGTGGCCCGCAACTACCTGGTGCAGAAAAAGCCGGACCTGGTGATCAACATCGTGGACGCCTCGAACCTGGAGCGCAACCTGTATCTGACCCTGCAGCTGATGGAACTGAAAGTTCCGCTGCTGATAGTTTTTTCGATGCTGGACATCGCCGCGCAGAACGGGATCGAGGTGGATTTTGAACATCTGAAGACCCACCTCAACTGCCCCATCCAGCCTTTGGTGCTCTCCCGCCGTTTCGATCCCGGGCAGCTTCTTCACGATATTGATTCCTGCCTGAACAAAGCGCCTCGATCTGCCGACCTTCGCTACGACGAGGTGGTGGAAAAGCACCTCTACAACATCGGCAACTTCCTGCTGCAGAACCGGGATGGCCCCGCCTGGCCTGCCTCCTGGAACGATCTTCCCCTCGGCTGGGCGGCGCTGAAGCTGCTGGAACGCGATCCCTATTTCCACGCGGAATTGCCTGCCGCCTGGTTCGAAGATGTGGACCGCGAGATCCGCGCCGTGGAAAAACACCGCAACCAATCCTCCGCCGCCGCCCTGGCTGACGACCGCTATGGCTTCATCCGCGGCCTGGTGAAGGACGTGGCCAAGCGCAGGAACAAAGACAGCTCCACTTTTTCGGACAAGCTGGACCGCGTGGTGCTGAGCAGCGTTTGGGGCCTGCCGGTCTTTTTTGTCGTGATGTATCTGGTTTTCCTGCTCGCCGTGCGGGCCAGCGAACCCCTGATCGGCTGGATCGGAGACGGACTCTCCTGGCTGCTGGTGGATAGATTCGGCGCCCTGCTGCAAGGCTGGAACTTCCCCGGCTGGCTCAGCTACTTGCTCGCGGACGCCTTCGGCGGCGGGATCGCCACCATCGCCACTTTCATTCCGCCCATCTTCTTCATCTTTTTGTGCCTGTCGCTGCTGGAGGACAGCGGCTACATGGCCCGCGCGGCCTTCATCGCGGACAAATTCATGCGCCGGGTGGGGCTGCCCGGAAAAGCCTTCATCCCGCTGTTGGTGGGGTTTGGCTGCACCGTTCCGGCCATCATGGCCACCCGTACCCTGGAAAGCAGGCGGGACCGCATCTTCGCCTCTTTGCTCACCCCCTTCATGAGCTGCGGCGCCAAGCTGCCGGTCTATACCTATCTGGCCCTGCTTTTCTTTCCCAAAAGGGCCGATCTGGCAGTATTCGGGCTCTATTTCTTCGGTGTGGTGATGGGCATGCTGTTCGCGCTGGCGCTGAAGAAAACCCTGTTCAAGACCCAGCCGGGAAACTTCGTGATGGAGCTCCCGCCCTATCATCTGCCAACCGTCAACGCCATCGGGATGCACACCTGGCACCGCCTGAAGGATTTCATCCTCCGCGCCGGCAAGACCATTCTGCTGGTAACCGTAATCGTAACAGTGCTGCAGGCCCTCACTTTTCCCGTGAACGGCACCCAGACCAGCGTGCTGGAACTGGGCGGAAAGCTGGTCACGCCGCTACTGACACCGATGGGGATAGCCACAGACAACTGGGAGGCCTCGGTGGCACTGATCTCCGGCCTCTTTGCCAAGGAAGCGATCGTTGGCACCCTGCAAAGCCTCTATCCTGTGGCGTCCACTATTCCCCGCGATTTCGGCGGTACTGCTGCCGGGATCGCCTTTCTGATCTTCATCCTCCTCTATTCGCCCTGCGCGGCCTCCCTGGCCGCCCTGCACAGGGAACACGGCTGGCGCTGGAGCCTGTTCACCTTCGGCTATCTCACTTTGCTGGCCTGGATCGTGGCCACTGTCGCCTACCAGCTGCTGGCCTTCAATTCGCTGTCCTGGCTGTGGCTGGGGCTCTGCGCTTTGCTCATTCTGGCCTTTGTGGCCAGCCTCAACCTGATGGGGAAAAAACATGCTATCAAGACGTGACCGCGTCCGCCTCCGCAATTTCGGCCGTCATTTCCGGGGCCGGCGCAGGGCCTGCCGCTGCGAGATTGGCGACTGCATCAGCCTGGCCGACCTCGAAACCGGAAAAGAAGCCCTGATCACCTGCAACAACGACCTCAAGACCATCGAACGCGGCCTCTATCACGGCAAAAGGGTAATCGCCCAACGCAACGAACCCGGCGAACCCAACATCGTTGTCGCGGTCGGCGATGCCCGCTACGTGCTGGACCGCAGAGTGGCCTGGCAGATCCGGGTGAAAGTGGTCTGAGTCTTTCGGCTGTGGGGGTTTTAGCACAGAGGCGCAGAGACACAGAGAGGAATTTTTTAAACACAGAGAACAGCAGAGCAAGAGCAGAGGAAAAGCAGAGGTTTTGTGAAAGAAAAAAAAGTGGAAGGGTGAGACCAAGTTTAGACTCCCCGCACCACGATATAGTCAACCTTTTCCCCTTTTCTCTTTATCTCCGTGCTCCTTGTCTCTGTGTTAAAAAACCTCTCCATCCCGAAAATGATTGACAGATCTGTGGCTATGAAATTAACTGAATTATAAGAATAATCCTCAGGGAGGAGAGATGAACAACGAACAAATACGCCTTGAAGCACGTGAATTTTTGAAAGACAAGTGGCTCAACCTGGCTTTGGTTTGGCTCATATACGGAGCCATCCTGTCGCTGGTTCCAGCCACCATGGGGATCGGCGGCATCGTGCCCCTGATCATCGGCGGCCCCTTGATGCTGGGCATCGCCAGGATCTTTCTCAAGCTGTGGAACCGCCAGGATTTTCAGATCGAGGAGATGTTCCAGGGGTTTAACGAGTTTACCCGCTCCCTGGTGGCCTATTTGCTTATCGGTCTATATGTTTTCCTCTGGAGCCTGCTGCTCATCGTACCCGGGATCATCGCCGCCATCAGCTATTCGATGACCTGGTTCATCATGGCCGAGGACCGGAACATCGATGCCCAGGAGGCCATGCGCAATAGCAAGCAGATGATGGAAGGGCACAAGACCGAATTTTTCATGCTGATGCTTTCCTTCATCGGCTGGTTTATCCTGGCCTGTTTCACTTTCGGGCTGGGTTTCCTGCTGCTGTCGTCCTACACCACCATGGCCAGCACAATCTTTTACCAGCGCTTGAAGGGACAGGTCGCAAACAGCCAGCCGGAAAGCCCGGCCGAAGCTCCCTCTGAAACGATGTGAACAGCACCGAGGCGATAGCCCGGGCCATTCTGGCAGTTCCGGAGGGCAAAGTGGCCAGCTACGCGCGGATAGCTTCCGAAGCTGGGATCTCCCGCGGCGCCAGGCAGGTGGCGCGAGTGCTGCATTCCAGCTCGGGAAAGCGCGATTTGCCCTGGTGGCGGATCGTGCGCTCCAGCGGCGAGATCGCCCTTAGCCCGGAAGCCGGGGGCAGCCTGCAAAAAGAGCTGCTGCTGCGCGAGGGTGTGGCCTTCAGGTCGAACTGGGTGGTTGATCTGAAACGGTGCGGAGATTATCAGACCCCGGCAGGGGAGCGGGAATGAAACAACCCCGGCTGATCTGGATACATCGCGGCCTGGCGATCCTGCTGACAAGCCGGCAAGGCGCCGACTGAGCAGATATCCGAAAGAAGACCTTATCTGGCCGGATCAAGTCCGAAGCGGTTCTATAAGAGCCGGTTGACTCGATCGGGAGTTGAAGATCATAAGGGCTGATGTAAGCCGTTTTGTGGTAATCCGATGTATGCGGGTTCCGCTGTCCTTACGTGACCTGTTTTTGGATCTCTTTGTCTCTGAGTCTTTGGGCTAAAGAAGATCATTATTTCTTGACAGGATTTCCAAGAGTTCCTACTTGGTAATCATTACTATTTAGGACTACAAATGATAGCCAAACAAGTACTTGAAGAACGCTTGGAACTCTTTCTGCGTAAGGCCAGAGAGGCCAACATCCGCGTCACGCCCCAGCGCCTGGCCATATACAGGGTAGTTGCCGCCAGCGAGGATCATCCTGGGGTGGAGGAGATCCATAAAAAACTCCACCGCAACTTTCCCACTTTGTCTTTGGACACGGTGTACCGCACGCTCAGGCTATTGGAAGATCTGGGCTTTGTGAACGCTGTGGGCCCGCGCCGCGAAACACTAAGATACGATGCCAATACCAAGCGCCATCATCATTTCACCTGCTTGCGCTGCGGATTGATCCGCGATTTTGAAGATGCCCGCCTCAGCGCCCTGAAGATACCTGCTCAAACCCGCGTCTTGGGCCAGCCGCAGGACCTGCGCGTTGAGGTGCTGGGCGTCTGCAACGCCTGTTTGAAGAAAAACCCCAAGAAAAAATAAACAACACTAAGGAGCAATTCCATGGACGACAAGACCAAGAAAAAACTCACCCATGTCTCCGGCGCCCCGGTGCCGAACAACAACGACATTCTCACCGCCGGAAAGCGCGGCCCGCTGTTGATGCAGGACGTCTGGCTGGTGGAAAAGCTGGCTCATTTCGACCGTGAGGTGATCCCGGAACGGCGCATGCACGCCAAGGGTTCCGGCGCTTACGGCACTTTCACCGTGACCCACGACATCAGCAAATACACCAAGGCAAAGATCTTTGACGCGATCGGCAAGAAAACCGAGTGCTTCGTGCGCTTTTCCACCGTGGCCGGAGAACGCGGCGCGGCCGACGCCGAACGCGACATCCGCGGCTTCGCCGTCAAGCTCTATACCGAAGAGGGAAACTGGGATATCGTGGGCAACAACACCCCCGTCTTCTTTTTCCGCGATCCCCTGCGTTTTCCCGGGCTCAACCACGCCGTGAAGCGCGATCCCAAGACCAACCTGCGCAGCGCCACCAACAACTGGGATTTCTGGAGCTCGCTGCCGGAGGCCATCCATCAGGTCACCATCACCATGAGCGACCGCGGCATCCCTCTCTCCTACAGGCACATGAACGGCTATGGCTGCCACACCTTTGCCATGTATGACAAGGATGACCACCGCGTCTGGGTGAAATTCCACTTCAAAACCCAACAAGGGATTAAAAACCTCACCGACGCCGAGGCTGAAGAACTTGTCGGGAAAGACCGCGAAAGCCATCAGCGCGACCTCTTTGAGGCCATCGCCAAGGGCGATTTCCCCCGCTGGACCATGTCCATCCAGGTGATGACGGAAGAAGAGGCCAAAGCCCTGCCTTACAATCCTTTCGACGTAACCAAGGTGTGGTCCAAGAAGCAGTGGCCCCTCATCGAGGTGGGTGTGCTGGAGCTGAACAAAAACCCGGAAAACTACTTCCAGGATGTGGAACAGGCGGCTTTCACCCCGGCCAACATCATCCCCGGAATCGGCTATTCGCCCGACCGCATGCTGCAAGCCCGGCTCTTCTCTTACGGCGACGCCCAGCGCTACCGTCTGGGCATCAACCACCACCAGATCCCGGTGAACAAAGCCCGCTGCGAAGTGACCGCTTTCCACCGCGACGGCGCCATGCGCCTGGACGGAAACTACGGAGCCACCAAGGGTTATGATCCCAATACCTACGGCGAATGGCAGGACCAGCCAAACTTCTCCGAGCCGCCCTTCCCGCTGGAAGGCGACGCCGACCGCTACAATTTCCATGAGGATGACAACGATTATTACAGCCAGCCCCGGGCCCTCTTCCATCTGATGAACGCCGAGCAGAAACAGGTGCTGTGCGAAAACACCATGCGCAATATGGGCGACGCTCCCAAAAAGATCAAGATCCGCCACATCCTGAATTGCTGGAAGGTGGATCCCGCCTACGGCGAAGGGGTGGCCAAAGCCTGCGGCATCCCCATGAGCGAAATAGAGATTCAATAACCAGACTCAGCCTTAAAACCCGATAGATCAGAACTTGCGTCATTCCGGGAAGCGTGCTTTAGTACGCCGGACCCCGGAATCCAGGCCTTTCGGGTTATGCCCTGAACAGGGGTCGATCCAGACGTTGTCTGTATCGACCCCATTTTAGTTTCAGTCTTGCTGATCCCGCGTAGATATCACACCCATTGATGGGAAAGAGAGCCTATTATTTAATTATTTATAATGGAATGAAAATTGCTTGTCTTATGGTTGCTGCTTGAAAAAACAAGCAAAAGGAGTTTGCCATGAACAAGACCTTGGTGATCCTGCTTTTTGGCCTCAGTGCGATCCTGGGCGCTTTTGAGGTCTTTCCCTTCGCCTTGGAGATTGAGGGCATCCACCACGCCAATCTTCAGCAGTCCCCCCTGGTGCTGGGCAACACCGTGGGAGACCAATGCTTCCTTCAGCTGGACACGGGATCCGGCTGGGTGCAGTATAATACCTATATGAAGAGTTTACCCATCACCGGATCATGTTTGCGGAACGCAAACACCCTCATGCTGGCGATGGGCGGCGGCTACTGGAGCGACGGTGTTTACAACTTTGACCTGAACAACCACAGCTGGCAGCTGAACGAATGGTTCTATTGGCCCAAGTTCCTGCTCAAGTACCCCGGCAACAACCATTTCTACGTGGGTGACGCCACTGGACTGCTTCACTCCGCCGATGGCATCAACTGGGATTGGGTCTACTCCATCGGCAAGTATGAGTGCAACAGCCTCGCCTGGCACGGGGAACACCTGATCACCAACATCGGCGACAGGGTCTGGTATTCCACGGATTCCGGCCAAAGCTGGCAAATGAGCCCCATGACGCTGCTGCGGGGTTTCCGCTTCACGGATCAGGGCATCCTCTACGGGCTGATGAATGCCGGCTCCGATTCCGACGGGCTGTGGCGTTCCCAAGATTATGGAATGTCTTGGAACGTGGTGTTTTACACCACCGGCCTTTGCCAGATCGGGCCGGATTATGACGGTTACCTGCCCCTGGGCTGGGACCAGCCGAATGAAAACAGCCTCTTCCTGCAGTTAAAGGCCCCCGACGACAGCCTCATCCCGCTGTCGCATCCGGTGCTCCATTATCCCGTCTGGGACCTCGAGGCCTTTCCATTGGTCAACACCCCCTCCTTCTACGTTCTCAATCTCGCCGGGATCTATTTCCTTACCAACATCACCGAGGCCAACGACCCCGCCATTCCGCCGGCCTCGCTCTGGGAGGCAAGCCTTTGCCCGAATCCCGTGAACAAGTTCCTGGAACTGAGTTTTAGCGGCCAGATACCGGCCCGGGCGGAGATCTCCATCTTCGATCTCAAAGGCCGCAAACTCGCTTCCCCGGGTTCCCTTGCCACCCAGGAAGGCAAGCTGAGCCTGGAGATCCCAGCCCTGGCCAGCGGGATCTACTTGCTGCGGATCGCAGCGGATGACCACACCCAAATCCTGAGGATGGCGGTCACCAGATAAACCCAATTTACCCCCGCGAACAGCTGTTTGCCTTCAGCGCAGGCTTCTCCGCCGGTCCTGCCAGGGAACTGGGTCTGAACAGATTCCACTACCCGCTTGACAAATTTGACCTCCTGAAAAGATTGACCTGATAGACATTTATCACCTGAACCAACTCAGCGGCCAGGATATCCGGCCGGGATTGGGATCCCTGGCGCAAGGACTGAAGCTGCTGTTATCCCTTTCAGGGGCGGATGTTTCACACCGGGCTCTGCCACAGGCATAACATATTAGGATGAAAACCATGTTTAAACGAAGCTTGATACTGGCAGCCGCCCTGCTGTCCGCGGCCCTGGCCTGGGCTCAGTACACGGTTAATTTTGAAGGCGACGGCGAAACTAAAATTGCCTATGCCAGCGGCACGGTCAACCTCAGTGGCCTGGACTGGGATCTGACGGAAGTGCTGATCGGTACCTCGGATGCCGATTTTATGAACGGGACAAGATCTGCCCGGCTCCGTGGTTACGGAATTTCTGCGATGACCATGCTGGCCGACAAGAGCAACGGCCTGGGCACGGTATCTTTTCAGTATCGGCGATACGGCACGGACGCCCAGGTGGATTGGAAGGTGGAATACAGCACAAACCAGGGTTTAAACTGGATTCAGGTCGGATCAAGCTTCACAGCCCCTGACACTGATGATGTGCAAAACTATTTTGCAACTGTCAATACATCCGGAGGCGTACGGATAAGGATCAAACGGGCAACGGAAACAGGCACCACAAACTACCGCCTCAATATAGACGACATCACGCTCACAGACTATTCGGGAACAGGTCCCGTCATTGGCGTATCTGGTTCCCTGACAGCGTTTTCCACCTCGGTGGGAACCCCCTCTGCCACTCAGTCTTACATCCTTTCCGGCAGCAACCTGACTGCCAATATTGACATCAACATTCCCACCGGTTTTGAGATCTCCACCGATGGCGGAAGCAGCTACCATTCCGTCACTCACAGCGTGGCCTCCAATTTTAGTGGAGAGGTTTTGGTCCGCTTAACCGGTACAAGTGCTGGCGCTTACGGCGGAAACATCACCCACAGCAGCGCGGGAGCCACCAACGTTGATCTGGCCGTATCCGGAACTGTAAGCACAAGTGGCAGTGGCTATTACGGCGAGATATACGGCTACGGGGACCCGCTCAAGGGACTGCTGCACACCTTGGTGAAAGACAAGCACACCACCGAATTTGTCTATTACAACACCACCGACCAGCTTAAATACACCGACGAAGATCCCCTGAACACCGATAACATAATCGAGTTCTACACCGGCTGGAGTGTGTCCAAAGACCTTTATCCAGACGACTGGAATAAAGAACACACCTGGAGCAAGAGCCACGGCGACTTTGGCGAAACCGCCCCCGCAGGCACAGATTTGCACAATCTGAGGCCCTGCGACTCATCCATCAACAGTTCCAAGAGCAACAAGGATTTCGCCGTGGGCGGGGACCCAGTAACAGATAATTCTCCGCCCCCCGGTTACACCAGCTATACGGGATGCTATACCACCACGGATACCTGGGAGCCCCGGGATGAAGACAAAGGCGACACCGCGCGCATCATCATGTACATGGCGGTGCGCTACGAAGGTGACGACTTCAGCTCCTCAGCCAACGTCGATCTCGAGATCGTCGACCACGTCTATACCGACGCGGGCCAGAACCTGCCCTATTACGGAAAACTGGCCACCCTGCTGCAGTGGCACATTCAGGACCCTCCAGACACTTGGGAACTGGGACGCAACGACCGCATCGAGGAACGCCAGGGCAACCGCAACCCCTTCATCGACCGGCCTGACTTTGCCACCCGTATCTGGGCGCCCTGTCCGCTCTACGCCGAGAACCTCACCCAAAACAGCTTCACCGCCCACTGGAGCACGCCCATCGATGCCAGCAGCTACTTTCTGCAGGTGGTCACGGACACCATATACGTCAGTTCAGTAAGCGGCTACGAAAATCTGGACGTCGATCTGGTAAACCAATATGATGTCACCGGTCTTGCTGCCGCCGGAACCTACTATTTCAGGCTGCGTTCCTTCTTTGAAGACGATTACTCCATGTATTCGCCCTTTTATCGAGTAGATCTGGAAGATCCCCTGCCCGTGGAGCTGGCCGGTTTTACTGCCACCATCTCCGTGGATAACCATGTCAATCTGCTTTGGGTAACTCAATCCGAAACCGGAGTTCAGGGTTTCTATGTCTTTCGCGGCCTATCGGATAACCTGAATAACGCCATCCTGGCCAGCCCGCTGATCGCCGCCACCAACAGCTCCCAGCAGCAAAGCTATGTCTTCACGGACACCGGCCTCGAAAGTGACGGAATCTACTACTACTGGCTGCAAAACATGGACCTGGACGGCGGCAGCGCCTGGCACGGACCCATCTCCATCGACTATTCCGCCAACCCCACCCAGCACCAGCAGATCCCTCTGCTCACTTCGCTGGATGCCATCTACCCCAATCCCTTCAATCCCCAGGCCAGCATTCCCTTCAGCCTGGCCGCAGGCGGACCAGTAAGCATCAGGATCTACGATGTGCGCGGCCGCTTGGTCCGGAGTTTCGACCTGGGCGAACTGGAATCCGGCCGGCATCAGAGCAGTTGGGATGGGTTTGATTCCTCTGGTTCCCCCTGCCCCACTGGATTGTATTTCATCCGGATGGCCACTCGGGAGGGAACTTTTTCCCGCAAGGCCATGTTGGTCAAATAACAGCGATTTCACAAGGGTTTGGGGCAACCCGTGCCGGCCTGGTCCCTGCTGGCCCCTGTTATCAATACGGGATAAATACGGGATCAATACGGATGAAATCCGTATTGATCCCGTATTTATCCCGTATTGATGCTGGGAGTGAAGTGGTTAAAGCAAGAAAATGCTTTACAGAAATCCGGCTTAGTATTTAGTTGCAGCTGTATCAAAATATGTTCCTTGATCTTACGAATTGAGACGGGAATGGCGTCCGCAACAGCCTGCCCCGCCTTGTTTGCAGTTTCAGGTTTTACCTGTTGGGAGATTGAGATGAAAAGTTCGAATGGGTTGCCGCAGCTGGCGGCAACTCATGACCGGAAGTATTTGCCGGATCAGATCCGGAGGGGAGCAAAGCAGGCATTTCAGGCGAAAACCAGGAAAGATAGGCCCAAAACCAGCAATTTATCAGCACAAGCATCGAAACCTGGCTTTTTTACGGCGCAAAACCAATGTGAAAGAACACCCCGCAACCCCATCAACAAGCTTACACACCCAAAAAATCCGCATAAGGAGACAAGATGAAAAAACTCACGCTCATCAGTCTGTCCCTGCTGTTGGCGGTTTTTGCCCTGGCCGATACCTATACCATCGGCACCGGCACTTCCGCCACGGCAACGAATCCGTTTTACGGAACGTACAGCTATGGCTGGTGTAAAACCATCTACACCCTCACCGACATCAACGATGCAGGTTTGACGGCCGCGGCCGACATTATCGGCATCGGCTGGGAAGTAGGTAACTCACCTTCGAACTACGTGATGCAAAGCCAGACAGTCTATGTCCGCAACACCACCCAGGAAATATACGAATCCACGGACATCAGCTATCCCGGCACCACAGGTTTCGGCCTTGCCTGGCAGGGAACCATGACCTACAACGGTTCCGGCTGGATCTACATCAGCTTTGACACACCCTTTGCCTGGAATGGCACAGGCGGGATCGAATTCCTCTATGAAAACCGGAACGGTGATGACCCCACTGGTTATCCCACTTTCAGGTACACCAGCACCAGTTCCAACTACCGCACTGTCTATGAAGGCAGCGATACCGAATTTCCCTCTGCCACCACCGGCGCGAGATCCTACAGCCGCGCCAACATCCGTTTGGTGACACCCTCCACCACAGCGCCGGATGCGGCCGTGGTTTCTTTCCCGCTTGATGGCCAAACCCAGATACCGCCTACCGCGAGCCTGATCTGGATGCCTGGCATCATCTGGCCCACGGGATACAGATTATACCTGGGGACCGACAATCCCCCCACCAACCTCGTGAACAACCAGGATCTGGGCAATGTGAACAGCTACAACCCCGATCCCGATCTGCAACTGGACACCACCTACTACTGGCAGGTGATCCCCTATAACACTTTCGGCGATGCGGCTGACTGCCCTGTCTGGAGTTTCAGCACCCACGGGGACAACACAGTAGAGACCCTACCCTATTTCCAGCATTTCGATGCCGTAACGGCTCCCAACCTGCCGCCGGACTGGACCTCGATCATCCAATCCACTTCCACCAGCGCCTTCGTGGGCACCTACGCCTCCACCACCTACGCCCACAGCCAGCCCTACT
>JAJBBF010000016.1 GCA_020532215.1 Candidatus Cloacimonadota bacterium | reverse complement strand
GGCGTCTATTTCTACAAGATGCGCGCCGGCAAGTACAGCAACACCAAAAAGATGATCCTGATGAAGTAATTCCTCAGATCAATAAGATCAAACCCCGGAACGGTCTCCCGCTCCGGGGTTTTTCTTTTGGCTCTCTTTCAAATCGGGTGGGGAGCAGCAAATCATCTGTCCATTGGTAAGATTAAGCCAGCGTGTCATTCCGGGGAAGGGGCTTCAGCCCCGGGGCCCCGGAATCCAGCCAATGCGGGAATAGCCGATCCGAGATAAAAGCGGGGTCGATACAGACTTCGTCTGTGTTGACACCCTCTGGAGGCATTACCCCGAAAGCCTGGATTCCGGGCCCCTGCGTGCTGGCGCACGCTTCCCGGAATGACAATCCGAGACTTGTTAATTGACAGTTCTTCAGTCATTTTGTTACTCAACACACTCGGCTTGAAAGAGAGCCTTGCTTTTTCACGGATAGCCAAAATGATCAATCAGAAAGAGTTCCGGCCCTATCCACCGCATTGATCAGAAGATCGCGAAAAAATGCTTTACAAAATTTCTGATCCCGCGTTGATTGCCATGGGTGCTGATTTTTTAGGTTAAACAGCTCCCGCTGCTGAAAGCGACAGAGATTACGCGCAAAGGAGTTTGCCCATGAAACGCCTGCTTTATGTTTTGGCGCTGGCCTTGCTCACATTTTCCCTTCACGCCGCCGTCCAGATGCTGGGCGGGGAACCGGACCAGATGGCCCGGGAGAGGGAGATAATCGCGGTGACGATCGGAAGCGGGGATCAGCAGGCCCTGATCCCGGTGAACATGTACTACCGCACCAGCCTGTTCGAGACCATCTATCTGGCCAGCGAGATTAACGCCAGTGGGCAGATCACGGCCATTCGCTTCTACAACAACTTTTTCTCCAACCTTCCCAACAAACCCACGCAAATCTGGTTGGGAGAAACCCCGCTCGCGGACCTCAGCAACGGTTGGATCCCTGCCAGCCAGCTAACCCAGGTGTTTTCCGGCAGTGTGGATTATCCTGCCGGGATGAATGAGATCACCATCACGCTCGGCGCGCCTTTCGCTTATGGCGGCGGCAACCTCGTGATGATGGTCTTCCGGCCCTGGGACGACGAATACTATATGTCCATGGATTCATTTTTGGCCCAAACCGTTGGTTCCAACCGCTCTTTGAACACCTTCAACCACAATACCTCCATCAATCCGGACAATCCCCCCACCACCGGGGTCACGGGCCAGTTTCCCAAAACCACCTTCTTCGTGGATGTTACGGGAACGGGCGCTTTGGCCGGTAACGTCAGCAGCGGGAGCAATCCGCTGCCCGGGGCGGAGGTCTCCATCATCGGAACGAACTTTTCCGCCCTCACCGACGCGGCCGGAAACTACGGCTTTCCCTATGTCCCGCAGGGAACCTACACCGTAATCGCGGGCAAGACCGGCTTTGCGAACCAGTTACACACCGTCACGATCACCGCGGACCAGACCAGCAGCCAGGATTTCGTGCTGGCGCCGCTGGGCCAGGTGTCAGTTTACGGCACGGTGGTGGGCAGTGACGCTCCCGGCGTTGGTTTGGCCGGCGCAGAGGTCAGCCTTTCCGGCTCCGCGGAATATACCGCCAGCACAGATGCCGCAGGCCAGTTCCTGATCAGCGGAGTTTATGCCAATCAGCTTTACCTTCTCAGCGTCAGCGCTCCCGGCTACCAGACCGGTCAGTTGCAATTAGCAATAGGCTCGGTCGATTACGACGTGGGCGTCCTGCTGCTGGTCGAGACCGCCTATCCTCCGCAGAATGTGGTGGCGGCGGAATCCGCCTCTGGAAACTCTGTAGACCTGGCCTGGGAAGAACCCAATGTGGCTCTGGAAGGCTGGCTGCATTACGACAGCGGGGAGAACAACACCTCCTTCGGCACCGCGGGCTCGCTCAGTTTTGACGTCGCGATCCGCTTTCCGCCAGCCGCGTTGGCCGACTATGCCGGCGGTTTTTTGCAGGCGGTGCGGATCTGGCCCGCCCAGGGAGGCAATTTCTCGGTGCGGGTCTGGACCGGCGGAGACGCATCCCAGCCAGGCGTGATGGTGGTGGACCAGCCCATCATCCCGGTCCTCAATTCCTACAACACGGTGCTGCTGGATTTTCCCGTGCCGATCACTGGTACGGAAGAGCTGTGGTTTGGCTTCCTGTGCGATGTTACGGGAGTAAATCCCGCTTACGCGGGGATGGATTACGGTCCGGCGGTGGATGGCTTTGGCAACCTGATCCACTGGCAGGGCAACTGGACCACCCTGCTCGCCGTGAATGCCTATTGCGATTTCAATTGGAACATTCAGGGCTACGTGGGTCTCGATCCTCCCTCCGCGGTGACCGAGTTCACGCCTCTGGCCCCCACCGATCCTGAGCGTTTAACAGCTTACCAGGTCTGGCGCTTTCTGCAAGGCCAGGCCAACAACGAAGCCCTCTGGGTGAGCCTGACCCCTGATCCCATCACCGCCACGACCTTCACAGACCCAAGCTGGTATGCCGTTCCGGACGGAACCTACTATTGGGCGGTGAAAGCAGTTTACCTCAACGGAGTGCTTTCCGAGCCGGCTTTTTCCAATCCGCTGGCCAAGGTCACCCAGGTCGGCACCATCGCCGGGATCGTGCGCAATCTGCAAACCGCCCCCATCATGGGTGCCACTGTCTCCTGCGGTGATGTGACCGCCACCACCAATTCCAGCGGGGCTTACAGCATGCTGGTGGAAAGCGGCACGCACAGCGTAACGGCCAGCCATCCGGAATACCATTCGGTCACCCAGGATGGCGTTGTGGTGACAACGGGACAGACCACCACGCTGCACTTCCAACTGGCGTATGATTGGCTCTTGGAAGGTTTTGAATCCTACGCCAATTTCGCGCTGGAATTTGCCCCCTGGACCCTGGTGGACGTGGACCTGAGCGCCACCTATGGCATATACGGGGTCACCTGGCCAAACGCCAACGCGGCAATGGCCTACATGATCTTCGTGCCCAGCGCCACCACTCCGCCCCTCACCAACGCGGAACCCCACGACGGCCTCAAGATGGCTGCCAGTTTCGCCAGCACCACGCCTCCCAACAACGACTGGCTGATCACACCCCTGCTCAGCAACCCCGCCGGTATCGAGTTCTGGGCCATGAGTTACACCGGCATGTACGGCCTCGAACGCTTCAAGGTCGGAGTGTCCACCACCGGAACCAACCCGGAGGACTTCACCATCATCAGCGGCGCCAACTACATCCAGGCCCCGACAGAGTGGACCCCTTACTACTACGATCTGTGGAACTACAACCATTTCGACATCTACGTCGGCATCCAGTGCGTGTCCGACGACGCCTACATCTTCTGCGTGGATGACGTGCACGTGTTTGGCCCTTCCGCGACTGAAGATCCGGGCCTGCCCGTCGTTGCCACCGAGCTGCAGGGCAACTTCCCCAATCCCTTCAATCCGGAGACCACGATCCGTTACAGTGTGAAGGAAACTTCGCCCGTCACCATCGTGATCTACAACGTCAAGGGCCAGGTTGTGAAGACCCTCGTCAGCGAAGCCAAGGCCAGCGGCCACTACGCCGCCACCTGGAACGGACGCGACCACAACAACCAGCCTGTCTCCAGCGGCGTCTATTTCTACAAGATGCGCGCCGGCAAGTACAGCAACACCAAAAAGATGATCCTGATGAAGTAACTCGTCAGAACCATAACCATCAACCCCGGAACGATCACCCGCTCCGGGGTTTTTGTTTGCCAGGTTGATTGGAGCCGGGAAAAAGCAGAAACCCCAGTTGGCTCCTATTATCATTACGGGATAAATACGGGATCAATACGGATTTCATCCGTATTGATCCCGTATTTATCCCGTAATGATGCTGGGAGCCAAGCAGTGTGATTTGAGTTTGCCCCCACTTTATTTTTCCCTATCATATCAGCAAAAGACAAATAAAGGAAAAGATCATGCACAACAGCAAATCCCAGTGGCTGATCAGGGCCTTGTTTTTGCTGGCCATGATCGGAGGAATTACCATGACAAACGCGAGTAACATATACGATTTCAGCGCCGAGCGCATCGACGGCAGCGCTGAAAGCCTTAAAACTTACGAAGGCAAGGTGCTGCTGGTGGTAAACACAGCCAGCAAGTGCGGCTTCACCAAGCAGTATGACGGCCTGCAAAAGCTCTGGGAGAAATATCAGGACCAGGGCCTGGTGGTTCTGGGCTTCCCCGCCAACAATTTCATGCGCCAGGAACCGGGCGACAACGAAGAGATAGAATCCTTTTGCCGGCTCAATTTCGGGGTCAGTTTCCCCTTGTTCTCAAAGATCTCGGTGCGGGGCAAGGACATCCATCCGCTCTTCGACTGGCTGACCTCCAAAGAGGACAATCCCGAGTTCGCGGGCAAGGTGAGCTGGAATTTCAACAAATTCCTGATCTCCCGCGAAGGGCTTTTGATCAACCGCTTCGGTTCCAAAACCGAACCCCTCTCCCCAGAGTTGGTGGAGGCGATCGAAGCCGCTTTGAAGAGTTAAAGCTCAGATTTCACAGACCTGCCGGGCCAGCCAAACGATCCGCGCAGCGGGGTAATTCTCTTTTTATAAACCAAAGCCCCGTATTGTCATTCCGGGGAGCCACCTTTTGGTGGCAGGGACCCGGAATCCAGCCATTCCGGGTAATTCCCTCAGAGGCGTTGATACTTGCCTGGCAAGCATCAACCCCGTTTTGGATATGCCACTTTAATCATTTTCTGTTCTGGATTCCGGGGCCCCGGCGTCACGGACGCCTCCCCGGAATGACACGTCGTCTCTTACCCACCAAGTTTGAAGAAGTACTTTATTGTTTTATGTACTGGGAATGTTTAGATGAAGAGGTTGAGGTTGGCCTGTTCGGCTTCGGAGAGGTAAGTGGCAACTCCGCCGATAGTTACGCCTTCCAGCAATTCTTCCGGCGCCACGCCCATGATATCCATGGACATCTGGCAGGCGATCAGTTCCACCCCGGCCTGGCGGGCCTGCATGATCATCAGCTCCAGCTGGTCAACATTCTTGTCTTGCATGCGTTTGCGCATCAGGATGGGGCCCAGGCCGGCGAAATTGATCTTGGAAAGCCCCAGGGATCGGCTGCTGCCGGGCATCATCAGGCCGAACATTTTGCCCATCAGGTCTTTTTGAACTGCGGGCTTCTGAGTTTTCTTGATCACGTTCAATCCCCAGAAGGTGAAGAACATGGTGACTTTCTTGCCGGTGGTGGCGGCGCCGTTGGCGATCACAAAAGCGGCCAGGGCGCGGTCCAGGTCGTCGCTGAAAACCACGATGGTTTTATTGCGGCCGGATGAAGTGCCGCCAACTTCTTCAGAGCCACCTTTGAGGACAGTGGCCACGTATTTTTTGCCCACTTCCTCGATGCCGATCAGGGTGTTTCCCGTCATCTGGCACCAGGCAGGAACGTCTTTCACGAAACCGGGATCGGTGGCGGAAATGCGCAGTTTGTCGCCATCCAGCAGTTTATCCATCTCGATCTTGAGGCGCATGATGGGGCCGGGACACTGCAGTCCGCAGGCATCGGCTTCCACAGTGCGTCCCCCGGCGGCGGCCGCAGGTTCTTTTTTGTACATTTGGTCGTCCTTGGCGATGTAATCGTGGGCAAAGATGTCTTCGTTGGTCTGCGGCTGCTGGACCTGTTCATAGGTGGAGTAGCCGCCGGATAGGTTGTAAACTTCGTCAAAGCCGTTCTGGGCAAGGATGCGGCAGGCGAAGTAGCTGCGGTGCCCGGTGCCGCAGAAGAGCACTATTTTTTTGCCTTGGGGCAGCTCGTCCAGCCGGCCGCGAAGCTCGTCCACGGGGATGTTGATAGCGCCTTTGATGCTGCCCAGGCTGAATTCCATCGGAATGCGGACGTCGATCAGCACCGAACTTTCGGGGTCAAGGCCGTCCAATTCGTTCCAGTGGATTATTTTGGAGACGCCGGTCAGGATGTTTTCCGCCACCATGCCGGCCAGGTTGACGGGGTCCTTGGCGCTGGAAAAAGGCGGTGCGTAGGCATGTTCTAGCTCCACCAGATCGTGCACTGTTTCCTTGTGTTTGATGATCTGGGCCAGCATTTCGATGCGTTTGTCCACTCCGTCGAAACCCACCACCTGAGCGCCGTAGAGGCGTCCGTCCTGGCTGGAGAAGGCGATCTTGATGGTCAGCGGCAGGGCGTCTGGATAGTAGCCGGCGTGCGAGGAGGAGTGGATGATGGAGGTAATGTGGGGAATGCCTTCCTGCTCCAGCACCCGGGTGGAAATTCCGGCCGCGGCCACCGTGATGTCGAAGATCTTGGCGATGGCGGTGTTGATGGAGCCGCAGTATTTGCGCCGGTTGCCCAGCACGATGTTGTCGGCGGCGATGCGTCCCTGTTTGTTGGCGGGGCCGGCCAGATAGGTGAGAAAAGTTTTGCCGGTGATGGGATTGGCCATGGCGATGGCGTCGCCAACGGCGTAGATGTCAGGATCCGAGGTCTGCATAAAATCGTTGACCATGATCCCTTTGTTGGGGCCAAGCTTCAGTCCCGCGGCTTCGGCCAGGCGGCTGTCTGGTTTCACGCCGATGGAGAGGATCACCATGTCCGCGGGGATGGCTTTTCCGCTGGCCAGGCGCACCTTGAGGCCGGCTTCGCCGCGTTCGAAGGCCTTCACTGCCTCGCCCAGATAGAGCCCCACATTCTTGGCCTTGAGGTGTTGGTGCACCTGGGCCGCCATTTCGTAGTCCAGGTAGGTCATCACCTGCGGAGCCATCTCCACGATGGAGACCATGATACCCTTGTGGTGAAGGTTTTCCGCCATCTCCACGCCGATGAATCCGGCCCCCACCACCACCGCGTGGCGGACCCGGTGTTCGTCCAGATATTCTTTGATGCGATCGGTGTCCGGAACGCTGCGCAGGGTGAATATCGCCGGATCATTGATCCCCGGCAGAGGCGGGCGAACGGGTTCCGCGCCGGGCGAAAGCACCAGTTTGTCGTACTTTTCGCTGTATTCTTTGCCGGTGCTGAGGTCCCTGGCGGTAACGGTTTTGGCCGCCCGGTCGATGGAGATGATCTCGGTTTTGGTGCGGATCTCCACATTGAGGCGATCCTTGAAGCTCTGGGGGGTTTGCACGAAGAGGCGTTCGCGGTCGCTGATCACCCCGCCGATGTAATAGGGCAGGCCGCAATTGGCATAGGATATATATTCTCCACGCTCGAACATGATGATCTGGGCGTGCTCATCCATCCGGCGCAGACGGGCCGCGGTGGTGGCACCACCTGCCACTCCTCCCACGATGATGTATCTGGGCATGGTATCTCCTTCAGGGTCAGGTTGTTGAGAACCACCTCTGGCAGCCGGGACCGGCCGCGGATTTTAAGCGATTCACATATTTAATATAGGCGGGATAGGTTTCGCCGCAAGTTAAATCGTGTCAACAGGATCGGAGGGGCGAAATTGCACTGCAGGCAAGCGTGCCCTTTTTCAACGCTTTGGGGAAGGATCTGTAAGATTATGCCAAAACACTCGCGGAATGTGCATTGGCTGGAATTATATGATTTCTGTTGACAGGAAACTGCCGGTTTTCAAATTTGTTTTTACAAATACGCTAAAAAAGGAGTCGTCATGTTCAGAGACCGTTTCCACCGGATCCACAGTTGCCGGGAAGCCCTCTACGCGCGGGTTTTTCGCCCTCTCTGGCGGGACGACGAGGAGGTATTGCTACAGCTTTCCGTTTTTAGCGCAACCTTGAAGCCTCTGCGGTGATGGACCCGCACCCGCCTGAAGGCGGGACGCCTTATCTGAAGGATTTTCCCAAGATCCGGTTCACTCCGGGTTTTCCTTTTCCTTCATCAATCCAATCAACCCCAGAGGAGAAAACAAATGCAAGCACTCGGCAGACAGATACTGGTAGAATTTTACGACTGCGACAAAGACATCCTGCAGGACGAACAGGCGATCCGCAAAGCCCTGATCGATGCCTGCGTGATCGGCAAGGCCACCGTGGTTACGGACACCTTCCATTCCTTCAGCCCCCACGGCGTCAGCGGCGTGGTGGTGATCGCCGAATCCCACGTTGCCATCCACACCTGGCCGGAATACGGCTACGCGGCGGTGGACATTTTCACCTGCGGCCAAACCATCGAACCCTGGGACCTCTTCCACCACCTGGAGAAGTGCTTTAAAAGCAAGCACAGCAGCAATATGGAACTCCGGAGAGGCCTCTTCGACACCGGCGACGAACCCCTGAAGCACAAACCGGATTGAGCCCTTGGCTTTCTGGCATACGGACTATCACAGCCCCCACCGCGGCCTGACCTTCGAGGCCGAAGCGGTGCTGCACAGCGAGCAGAGCGCTTTTCAAAAGATCGAGGTGCTGCAGACCCCGGCCTTCGGGAAAGTTCTGCTGCTGGACGGGGTGCTGATGCTCACGGAGACGGATGAGTTCACCTACCACGAAATGCTGGCCCATCCCGCCCTCTTCAGCCATCCGGATCCGCAAAAAGTACTGATCATCGGCGGCGGCGACTGCGGCACCCTCACCCGGGTCTTGCAGCATAGCTCCGTAAGCCGCGTGCTGATGGTGGAACTGGATGAACGCGTCACCCGCGTCTCCAACCGCTTTTTCCCGGAGCTGGCAACAGCTGTTGACGATCCCCGCGCGGAACTGCTATTTGCCGACGGGATCGGATTTGTGCGGGACACGGAAGAGCGATTCGACGTTATCCTCATTGACAGCACCGATCCGGTGGGGCCGGCGGAGGGATTGTTTCGAGCGCCCTTTTTCGCGGATTGCCACCGGGCCCTGAACCCTCATGGCATCCTCTGCCTGCAGTCGGAAAGCCCCTGGATCCCCGAACTGGGCAAGGTGATCGGCGAGGTTCACCGCGACCTCCGCTCCCTCTTTCCGCTCGTGAAGGCTTACTGCGCCGCCATCCAGACCTACCAGGCCGGTCTCTGGCTCTTCCAACTGGCCTCCACGCTTCATGATCCGCTCGCACCGGAGGTGGGCACCCGGATCAACCGCGCGGGTCTTGAAACCAGATATTACAATCGGGAACTGCATTACGGGGCCTTCAAACTGCCCACTTTCGTGCTTAAGCAACTCGTCTGAGCCCGCGCACCCGAAATTCCATTCCCCGGGATAAACCTTGACAATTCAGCCCGGGTATTTTTTTATCCACACAGCGTCTGAAAAGCCCTGCGAGCTTTTCCCTGAGGTTTTAGATTCTATCAAAAGGAAGTGAAGCATGCCTATCAACTACTTGGAAATCCGTGAACAAGTTCTTGCCCACCGCCCCGCTTACGAAGCCCTGCTAGCCAGGATCACTGACCTGGCCATCCCCGGGGATCTTCCCCTGCGCGAGTTTTTTACGGCTCTGCGCGAAATCAATCTACAAGGTGCCAGATTTGGCCGTCTGCTGGAAGCTGATCCGGAGTTCAAAGCCATTGGCCTGGAAGAGCTTAAGGCCATGAATGCCGAGTTTTACGCGCCGGTGGAACCCAAATCCGGCTACGCGACCTGCATCGCCAATCCCGATCACGCCGTTGAGCTTTTCGGAGAAGGCCTCGGCCAGTTGCTCTCCTGCATCTATCTGAAACACCGCCAGGCCCGCCAGTTCCATATAGACAGCAACTACCTGGCGCTGGAGCAAAACCTGGAGCTATTTTTCAGCCTCTTCGCGCTGGCGGAATCCGGCAATATAGACCTGGAAGCCTGGAAAGCTGAGTATCGCCGGACCACTTTGGACAATATAGAGCTGAAATCCACTTGGGAGCGCCTCAAGCAACTCAGCCCCGAATCCTCCTATTACCGTGAGGTGATCCAGAATGCCGATCTCAGCGATCTTCGTTACCTTTACCGCTACGGCGTTTACGTGAGCGAACACGAACTGGCCATGGCGGAGTTTCTGGCCGCCTATCCGGAGCGGGAGTTGGAAAACCTGGCCAAATTCATTGTTCAGAGCTGGGTGGACGGCTTTGTCCGGGCCAAAAAGGACCACCGCACCAAGCGCTACGCCAACCTGATCTTCCCCAGCGGAATGGAGCGCCTCGGCCGCCTGCTGATATTGGGCCTGGAGCGGATCGGCATCACCCCGCTGGTCGCCCGGCCACACAGCCAGGGAATCAACAAGCAATACAGCTATGACCACCGTTTCGACATGGCTTTGGTCCTGGACCGCGAGTTCGTGGACCTATCCCTGAAGCTATCGGAAAAGATCCTGGAAGACCTGAAAGAGCTGATCGGAACCCAGGCGGGTCCTGTTTACGTGGAGCTTTTCGGCGAAACTCCCTTCACGCCAGAAGCCAAGGCCAGCGCCATCCAACTCAGCCCTGGACAGCAGCAGCTCTGGCGGGAACTGACCGCCACCAGCGCCAACCTCTATTTCAAACACTACCGTCGCGAAGAGACCAGCTTTACCATCATCGCTTTCCCCTCACCGGAGATCGGTGCGAACTTCCGCGAGATCTTCGCCGACACGCTGAAGATAAACCTCTTGCATTCAGGCAAATACGCCCTGATTCAGCAAAAGATCATCGATGTGCTGGACACCGCCGAGTTCGTGCACGTGAAAGGAAAGCCCGGCAACGACACCGACATCCTGGTGAAGATGCACACCATCACCGACCCCGCCAATCAGACCAACTTTGAAAACTGCGTGGCCGACGTGAACATCCCGGTGGGCGAAGTCTTCACCTCACCGGTACTTACAGGCACCACCGGCACCCTCCACGTGGAGGATATCTATCTGGGCAACCTGCGCTATTACAACCTCCGCATCCGCTTTGAGGATGGCTGGGTGAAGGATTATTCCTGCAGCAACTTCGAGAACCCCGAAGAAGGCAAAAAGTACATCCACGAAAATCTGTTGCTGCCCCACGCCACCCTGCCTATCGGCGAATTCGCCATCGGCACCAACACCCTGGCCTACCAGATCGCCCGTAAATATGACATCCAGGCCCTCCTGCCCATCCTCATCATCGAAAAGATGGGGCCCCACTTCGCCATCGGCGACACCTGCTTCAGCCACGAGGAAGAAGCGCCCCATCCCAGCTTTGTGAACGGCAAGGAGATGATCGCCGTGGACAACGAAAAATCCGCCACCCGCAAGGAAGATCCCATCGGCGCCTACACCCAGAAACACATGGATATCACCCTGCCTTACGACATGCTGGCCTCCATCACCGCCCTCACCCACGACGGCAAGCAGCACCTGATCATCGAAAACGGCCGCTTCGTGGTTCCCGGGACCGAGGAACTGAACATCCCCCTGGACGAGATGGATTCCTGAACTGGCTTGATCTCAGGGTTCTGATCCCGGCAGGATTCCGGAGCCGGACCTTTATTGGGTTCGGCTCCGGTTATCTTTGCTTTCGGCAAACCCGGTTCAGATCCCCTTTTTACGGTTCAGCGGATACTTGATCTGCACCGGCTGGCGTTCAAAGAAGAAGCTGTCCGCGTCGAAGGCTGGCTGCAGTTCCTCCAGCCAGGTGGCGCTTTCGCAATAGCGGGCGAAAAAGGGGCGATTCACCCACTCCGGATGGCGCGGATGGCCCTTACCGCGTGTTTGGTTTTCAGTTCAGCCAGCTGCCCGATCTGATCGATGTTTCCCGGATAGTAGAACTCTATGTTCTGTACTTCCTAAGCATTTCGCCTCCTTTCCAAAAAAAACCAAGGGATGCCGCCAAGCCTGCCGAGGGACATTGAGACGCGGCAAATCTCTGATGCACAGGCAGATCACGAAACTACCTCTTTAACCTCCTGAACCTCTTTGTGTCAAGGATTTTCTCCGCTTTCCGGGCCGGGCAAAATTTTTCCTTGACATAGCCCAAATGCAGGCCAGACTTATGAAAAATGGATACCGGCAGTTTAGAAAAACGGCCTGTCCCGCGATCGGCCGCCCCGCTTGG
>JAJBBF010000109.1 GCA_020532215.1 Candidatus Cloacimonadota bacterium | reverse complement strand
TGATATGCTCGCCGCGGTTGGCGGCGTGGACGATCTCGGCGGTGCCGATGGCGGCAAGGTCGCCGTCGCCTTGGTAGGTGAAGACATGCATGTCCGGCCGGGCGCGTTTCATTCCGGTGGCAACAGCCGGGGCGCGTCCGTGGGCGGCTTCGGCCATGTCGAAATTGAAGAATTTATAGGCGAACACGGAGCAGCCGACAGGGGCCACGCCGCTCATCGAGTTGATGAGACCCTGCTCGTCGATGGCTTCCGCGATGAGGCGGTGAGCCACGCCGTGAAGGCAGCCGGGGCAATAGGTGAAGGGCAGTTTGGTGAGGGTTTCAGGTCTTTTTGCTATCACTTCCATTTATTTACTCCTTCTCAAAGCAGGCTTCCAGCTTGGCCTGGATTTCCGCCGGGGTGAAAACGATCCCGCCGACCTTGCCCCAGAATTTGACCGGGACCTTGCCGTTCACGGCGATCTTGACGTCGTCGAGCATCTGGCCGGTGCTGAGCTCAAAGACATAAACCTCTTTGACCTTGGGGCCGATGGCGGCGGCGACAGCCTCGTAGGGATAGGGCCAGCAGGTGATGGGACGGATGAGCCCCACGCTCTTGCCCTGGGCTTTCAGCTCGTTGATGGCGGATTTCACCACCCGGGAGGCGGTGCCCCAGGCCACACAGAGAACCTCGTTTTCGTCCGAGAGGTTGTAAGTGTCGTATTGGATCTCGTTTTTCTCGATCTCGGCATATTTGGCGTAGAGCTTTTCCACGTGCTTTTCCAGCATGGCAGGATCGATCTCCAGGGAGTTGATCTCGTGGTGGTGCTTTTTGTCTCCGTCCTCATTGGGGCAGATGCACCAGGCATTGTGTTGCCGGCCCATAGCTTCGATCTCTTCGGCGGTCTTGGGTTCACGGAATTCCACGGGCTCCATCATCTGGCCCAGCATGCCGTCGGCCAGGATCAGCACGGGATTGAGGTATTTATCCGCCAGATCGAAGGCCTCGGCGGCCATGTCGGCAAATTCCTGCACGGAACTGGGTGCCAGCACGATGAGGCGGTAATCCCCGTGCCCGCCGCCCTTGGTGGCTTGAAAATAGTCTCCCTGGGCGGGCTGGATGTCTCCCAGGCCGGGTCCGCCGCGCTGGACGTTGACGATCACCGCGGGCAGCTCCGCGCCGGCGATATAGGATATCCCTTCCTGTTTAAGGGAGATGCCGGGCGAGGAGGATGAGGTCATCACCCTTTTTCCGGCTCCGGCAGCGCCATAGACCATGTTGATGGCCGCGACTTCGCTTTCGGCCTGGAGGAAGGTTCCCTCCACCTTGGGCATCATCTTGGCCATGTATTCGATCAGCTCGCTCTGGGGGGTGATCGGATAGGCGAAATACAGCCGGCAGCCCGCCCGGATGGCGGCTTCGGCCACAGCTTCGTTACCTTTCATCAGTATCTTCGACATCTTCACCTCACTTCTCGACCGTGATCGCCACATCGGGGCAGGTCATGAAACACATTTTGCAGGCAATGCAGTCTTCCTGCTTGAAACATTCAGCGTAGTGGTAGCCCTTGGCATTGATATCCTCGGAAAACCTGATGATCTTCTTCGGACAGGCGGCAATGCAGAGTCCACAGCCTTTGCAATAGTACGGATCAACCGTCATTCTGGGCATGGTCGCACTCCTTTTGTGCAGTAATTTTTTGCTGCTGCGATAGAGCCATAAACAGCGGATTTCTGTCAAACTATTTCTTGAAAATCCCCTCCTCAGGGGATGGCCGGAGCCGGAGCCCGGTTTTCGGCCGTAATGGCCTCCGCCGGGAGGCGGAAACGGCGGATTCCACCCCAATTTTGCTTTATGCCAAGATATTGCCGCGTATGGGTTTAGCCCGAAAATACGAAAAAATGTCTTGACAAAATCTGAGCCCCCCAAAAGCTCACCGCCGAGACTTAAGCAATAAATGGAAAAATCAATATGAGAAATCAAAACAAGAAACTTCTATCCACCGTTTTCGCGGTCTGGGTGATGTTCATCGCCCCGATCCTTGCGCAAACCGTGGCGGAAGATATGAGCGCGGAAGAGTTCACCATACCTGAAGAACAGGCGGTGGTGATCGATTCCCTGCACACCCAGGAACCTCCGGGGGCGGAAGAGACTTCGCCGGGCGAGACCTGGGTCGCTTCCTACTATGGAAAAGGCTTTCACGGTCGCCGCACCGCCAGCGGTGAAGTTTTCAACCAGTACGCGATGACCTGCGCGCACAAAACCCTCCCCTTCCAAACCCTCCTCAAAGTTACCAATCCCAAAACTGGCAAGAACGTGATCGTTCGCGTAACCGACCGCGGCCCCTTCAAGCGCGGGCGGGACATCGACCTTTCCTATGGCGCGGCCAAAGAGATAGGCATGATCGCGGCCGGCGTGATGAAGGTGGAAGTGGTGAAACTTCAGGACAGGCAGGAATTCACCGAGCTTTAGCTCTCCCCTATCCTGATATCCCTTACGGAATCAATCCTTGCCCCAATTGATGAGTAATGATTGATTCCATTTTTGTATGCGGAGAATTTGATGCGAAGCAAACCTGAGAATCTGATCCTCAGCCCCGCTGTGAGCGAGGCGCTGGCCGAAGGCCGCCCCGTGGTGGCCCTGGAATCGACCGTCCTCACGCACGGGCTGCCTCATCCGCAGAACCTGGATGTGTTTCACAGCCTGGAAGAGATACTGGCCTCGGAAGGCGTGACCCCCGCGACGATCATCGTTTGGGAAGGCATTGCGCGGGTGGGGCTTTCCGGGGATGACATCAAGCGGCTGGAACCGCTGCTGGAAAAGCCGGGTTCCTTTCGCAAGCTGGGCCTGCGCGACCTGCCTCTGGCTTACACTCTCGGCCACAGCGGCGGAACCACAGTTTCCGCCACAATGAAGCTGGCAGCGCTGGCGGGGATCGAGGTTTTCGCCACCGGCGGGATCGGCGGTGTCCATCGCGGCTGGGAGACGACCCTGGACGTCTCCAGCGACCTGCGCGCCCTGGCCGGGATTCCCGTGGCGGTTGTTTCCGCGGGCTGCAAGGCCATTCTGGATGTCCCAGCCACCCTGGAGTATCTGGAAACCTGCGCCGTGCCGGTGCTGGGCTGGCAGACGGAGCGTTTTCCCCTCTTCTACACGGCGGAAAGCGAGCACCGGATCGACCGTCTGGACAGCGCGGAGAACTTCGCCCGCCTCTGGAAAAGCCATCTGGACCTGGGCGGTAAAGGCATCCTGATCGCCAATCCCATCCCCGCGGAAGACAGCATCCCGGCCGCGCGGATGGAGGCTTTCATAACCGAGGCTCTGGATTCCGCCCGCCGGAACAACATCCACGGCAAAGCGCTCACGCCTTTTCTGCTTGACTATCTGGCCCAAACCACAAAAGGTGGTTCGGTGAAGGCCAACCTGGCGCTGCTGCGCGGCAATGTGAAAGTGGCGGCAGGGCTGGCCAAGGCAATCTGCAAAAAAGGATAGCGCCATGAGAATTTATATTTCCATCGATATGGAAGGCATGCCCGGAACCTATAACTGGGAACAGGAAAAAACCGACCGCCAGGCCGTGCGCAAATGCATCACGCAGCACGTGGAAGCAGCCCTCAAAGCCGCTCTGGCGAGCCCTCAGGCTTCCTCCCTCGAAGAGATCACCATCGCCGATTCCCACAGCATGGGCGACAACCTGGACTACAGCATCACGGAGCTGGATCCCAGGATAAACCTGATCTCCGGCTTTCCCCGGCCCCGCTACATGATGCCGGACCTCAGCCGGGATTACTCCCAGGTCTGGCTGCTCGGTTACCACAGCGGAACCGGCGCCCTCAAAGGCAACATGGACCACACCTATTCGAACAGCCGCATCCACAACATCCGCATCAACGGCCAGCGGATGAGCGAGACCCTGATCAATGCTGCTTACGCGGGCTATATGGGCATCCCGGTTACGCTGGTTTCCGGCGATGAAACCCTGCAGGCGGAGCTCGCCCAGCCCATGCCCTGGCTGGAGTTTGTGCCCACCAAGAAAGCAATGTCCAAGTTTGCCGCCAAAAACTACTCCCGCCTGGCTGTGGATGAGATAACCCGCCAGGCCGTAACCCGGGCCCTGGCCAAAGACAGAAGCGCCGTTCCGCTCTACAGCTTCGAAGCCCCCATCACCCTGAACATCGAGTTCAACCACAGCTCCATGGCCGACCAGGCCGCCCTGATGCCCTATACCAAGCGCCTCGACGGGCGCTCCCTGGAATTCACCGCGGACGACTATGAGATCGTTTTTGAAACCATCATGGTGCTGGTCTATCTGGCTTCCAGCACCCAAATGTAAGGAGCAACCATGGATCCGGTACTTACCACCATCGCCAAATACACCGACAACTTTGAAGCCGACCTGGCCAAGGAACTGCTGATCGACAACGGCGTTCCGGCCTTTCTCAAGAACGAACTGGTGCATTCCATGTTGCCGGGCATCCTGCCGGGAAAATTCGATATCGAACTGCAGGTGGCTTCCTCCGACGAACAGCGCGCCCGGGAGATCCTGGCCAAGCAGCAGAACGTACCACAGATCAGGAACATCCTGGTGGCAAACGGCGCCATCCTCGAAGGCCATTTTCTGCTCACCTCCGGCAAACACAGCGGAACTTATGTGGAAAAGATCAGGCTGCTGCAGGATCCTGCCTCCGCGGCCCTGGTCTGCGAGATGTTGGCGGACCTGCTGGAGCCCTATGACTTCGACACCGTGGCCGGCCCCGCCTATGGCGGCATCGTGCTGGCCTTCGAAGTGGCCAGGCTGCTGGGCAAGAATTTCATCTTCAGCCAGCGCCAGGACGGGCGCATGGCCATTCGCGGCGGCTTTGACCTCTCCCAGGTGGAAAATGCCGTCGTGGTCGAAGACATCGTTACCACCGGCGGTTCGGTGCGCGAAGTGCTCGCTTGCCTGCAGCAGAAAGGGGTCAAGGTGCAGGCTGTGGCGGGGATCGTGGACCGCTCCGGCGGCACGGCGGATTTCGGCTGTCCCTTTTCTTCCCTGCTGAAGATGGACATCCCGGTTTGGGATGCTGATGCCTGCCCCCTCTGCGCGTCCGGAATTCCGCTCACCCGGCCCGGCGCCAGCGACAAAAAGCTATAGCCAGCCTTGGAAAGCCTCGCCGTAATCGCCCTTAACCGCTGGGAACGCCAGCAACTGGCAGCGGTCTGGAAATTCTTCCCCTTTGCCGGGGACCTGCGCTGGTTCTATCTTTACACTGGTCCGGACTGCTCCGCAGACCTGCCCGTCCATCCGTCTTTTATTCCCCAGGCCTTTCCCGGCCGGGGTGCCATCCCCGCCATGCGGGCTTTTCTGCGCTCCGAGGGGATCACCCAGCTCTGCTTCGCCAGCCTGGGCACGGAACAGTTTTGGAGCCGCGAAACGGGCTTGCCCGCGATAACGCTCCACCGCAGCCCCAGCCTCGCAGTAGCGGATCTGGGGGCGCTGGCGGAACCCCTGCCCGGTCGGGTGGAGGAACTCTGCCGGGCCCTGAACTTCCATCCTGCCATCCTCAGATCAGAAGCCGATATCCTTGAGGCACTTCCGGATACCAGTGTTTACGCAGATTTCGCCTCCTTCCGCCGCTCCGGATTTGGCGAACTGCTCTGCACCCGCAACCGCGATCTGGTCTCCGCCGTCTGCCACGGTGACCTGGCCGCCTTCAGCATCAGCCATTTCGGGGAGGGCTGGCAGGCCGCAAACCTGGCCCTGGACAGCGAAAAGTTCGATTACCTGACCGCCCTGAACCGCCTCCGCCAGGCCGGCGCCGAGGCTGCCGAACCAGCTTCCCCTAGAAAAGCCGACAACCTCCCTGCCTATCAGCATTCCTATTCCCTGTTCGCCCAGTATTACGATTCCTACATGTCCCACGTGAATTACGAGCAATGGGTGGACCTGATCCTCAGCTGGCACAAACGGATGGGCAGGGAAGCGCCCAAACGAGTTCTGGAGCTGGCCTGCGGAACAGCCAACGCCTCTGAGATCCTCGTTTTCAGGGGCTATGAAGTGGATGCCTGCGACTTTTCGCCCTACATGCTGCACATGGCCGATGCCAAACCCTTCAAACCATCCCTGTTCCTCAATTCCCTCACCGAACCCATCCCCGGCGGAGGCTACGACCTCATCTTCTGCCTCTTTGACAGCTTCAACTATCTGGTGAAAAAAGCCGAATCCGCCCAGCTGCTAAAAAACGCGTATGCTGCCCTCAACCCGGGCGGGACCTTCATCTTCGACATTTCCACCCTCCACAACAGCCTGGAAAATTTCTGCGACACCACCTCCTTCCACCGCGTCCGGGACGGTTACCTGACCCAGATCTCCACCTACGAACCCCTCACCAACCGCCAGATCACGCATTTCTTCCTCTTCCGCAAAAACCTCAATTCCTACGACCGCTTCGAGGAACGCCACGTGCAGCGGGTGTTCAGGACCAGCGAGCTGGTGGAGCTGGCCGCCGCTTCCAAGCTGCAGCTTAAGGCCATCTTCGCCCCGGAGACCAGGCCCAATCTGCTCAACCGCGACGGAAACGACCTCGACAACCGCTATTTCCGCCTCTTCTTCCTGCTCCAGAAACCGCTGTGAGCGCCCTCTACCTGCACGACCTAAGCTTGCCGCAAGGCCCCCGGCGCCTGATCGGGACCGATGAAGCCGGACGCGGAGCCTTGGCCGGGCCGGTGGTGGTGGCTGCTGTGGCGCTTGATTACAGCGCACCCATCCCGGGGATCAACGACAGCAAGAAACTCACTCCCATCCACCGGGAACGGCTGTTCGAGCTCATCACTGCCTCCGCCCTGGCCTACCGCATCGTGGAGATAGACGCCGCCTGGATCGACGCCCACAACATCCTCCAGGCCACCCTCAAGGGCATGCGGGAAGCGGTTTGCGCCATCGCCGCCCGCGGTGACCTCTGCCTCATCGACGGCAACCAGATGCCGCCCGGGCTGCCCTGCCCGGCAAACTGCCTGATCCGCGGGGATTCCCTCTCCGCCTGCGTTGCGGCTGCTTCCATCCTCGCCAAGGTGCACCGGGACCGCCTCATGGCCGGTTACGATCCCCAGTTTCCGCTCTACGGCTTCGCCAAACACAAAGGCTACGGCACCGCAGCGCATCTGCAGGCGATCTCTGACCACGGCCCCTGCCCCATCCACCGCAGGTCTTTCGCGCCCCTGTCCTCGCTCTGAAGCAGGCTGCGGCCGCAAAACAAACGCTTCCCGCGAAAGAAGTTGACAGTAAACGCCGTTGCCGCCAAGGTAGCCACATGGAACATCCCAAGATCGATTACGCCAACGTGAATTTCTGCCTCCGCTGCGGCGGACCCCTGAAAATCAGCCCTGACCGCGAGGGCAAGGAACGCCCCTTTTGCAATAACTGCGGCTGGGTCTATTACAAAAACCCCGTTCCCGCCGTGGCTGTCCTGGTGCTCAATGAGCGCTCCGAACTGCTGCTGGTGAAGCGCATGTTCGAACCGAACGCGGGGGAATGGGCCCTGCCCAGCGGCTATATGGAGATCAATCTCAGCCCCGAGGAGAACGCGATCGAGGAAATGCTCGAGGAGACGGGGCTGCTGGGTGAAGTGGAGCACTTCATAGGCTGGCATTTTGGCCACAGCCCGATCTACGAACGCGTGCTGAGCCTGGGTTTCAGGATGCGGGTTGCGGGGGGAAGGCTCCAGGCCGGGGATGACGCCTTGGAAGCTGTGTTCTATCCTCTGGACCGGCTGCCGCCCATCTGTTTCGCCGCCCACCGCAAGTTCATCAACCTGGAAACGGGCCTGGAGCTGTAGCTATAGCCTGGTTTCGATCACTCGCAGCGCAGGGTTTTAAGCCAGCTTGACCGGCCCTTGGCGTCCACTTTCCACAGCCAAACTCCGTTGGGCAGGCCCCGGGGCAGCAGCTCAGCGACCTCAAGCCTGATCTCGTCGCAGGCGGGAAAATCCCATTCCCCCACTTTCTGGCCCCGGAGGTTGAACAAGGCGATCGCGACCCTGCCCTGGGGTTTGTCCAGCGAAAAAGAGATGTGGCTGGAAAAGGGATTGGGCCAGGCCCGGGCAAAAGCCGGTGCCGGGATCTGGATTTCATCCCAGGCGGGCACCTCCCCGCCGCTGTATACGCTGATCCCGTTGTAATAATGGCCCGCCCAGACGCGGTTTGAGCCGTCCACAAAGACATATTCGCAGATATCGCTGGCCAAGCCGGAATTCTGCGTGCCGAAAACGGACCAGACCCCGCTCTCGTATTGGGCCAGCCCCCCATACTGGGTCGAGATCCACAGGGCTCCGTCCAAACCAGCGGCAAGGCCGGTGACGCCATTATGGGGAAGGCTGGAATTATCCGTGGTGAAAACTGTCCACTCATCCCCGGAGAGGCGGGCCAGGCCCTGCCCCGTTGCGATCCAGTAATCCCCGTTCAGGCGTAGCACACCGGTCACCGCGTTCGTAGGCAGCCCGGAGTTACCGGTGTTGTAAAGAATGAGCTCATCTCCCGCGATCTTGACCAATCCTGATTCCGCGGCTGAATCGTAGGCGCAAACCCAAACCTGGTCCAGGTCGTCCACGCTAAGAGACAGCAGATGGCTGGTGGGCAGGATCGAGTTCGAGCTGTCCCAAACCGTCCAGGCATCCCCGTCCAGGCGGAACAGCCCGTTGCGCTGGGTGGCAAGCCAGATCCGGTTTTGTGAATCCACCTCCACCCCCCTGGTGAGGTTGTTCGGCAGGGGTGAGTTGTCGGGAGTGAACTGGGTGAATTCGTTGCCGTCGTATTTGATCAGGCCGTCATAACGGGTTGCCAGCCAGAGGTTTCCGCAGTGGTCCAAGGCCATGTCCCAGATCTGGTGGTAGCTCCCGGGGATCGGCAGCTGGGTCCAGATCTCCCCGTCAAAGCGGAACAACCCGTCAAAACCTCCGATCCACTGTACTCCCGCGGCGTCCTGCACCTGGCTGTAGAGGGGGGTTGAGGGCAAGATCGAATTGGAGGTGTTGATCACCTGCAAGACCCCTCCCTGCAGGCGGTTCAGACCCTTGCTGCCAGGGAACCAGCCGGTGTTGCCGTCGTCGAAAAAGATCTGATACACCGCGTTGGAGAGCATGGCGGAGTTGCCGGTGTTGTAGTATTCCCAGTCCTGGCCGTCAAACACGTTCAGGCCGGCATTGGTACCGATCCAGACGCTGCCGTCCGGATGCACGGCCAGGCTGTACACATAGTAACCCTGCAGGGATGAGTTGCCGGGGGTGTAGGCGGTCCAGCCAACCCCGTCGTAATGATAGACCCCGGCTTCGAAAGTGCCGATCCAGGGATTGTTGTTCGCGTCGAAGCCGATCGCACAGGGCGCGGAGTAGGCCAGATCCGGAGCGGCGGGGTGGTAAAAGGTCCAGTTCTGTCCGTCCCGGCAGACCAGGCTGCCCGTAAGCGAAACCCAGTCGTAGGTGCTGAACCAGACCCGGCCCTGATGGTCCAGGGTCACGAAATCCGCGTTGGGAGTGGTGTTGGAGCTGTAATCCGTGTATTGGCTGAAGTTTGCGCCGTCAAAGTGGACCAGGCCGCCCGCGTCCGTGCCCAGCCAGATGTCATTGCTTGCGGCGATGGCTATCGAATTGATGGAATTGTACAAAAAATCAAGAGGATAGGATTGCCAGGCCAGGCCGTTGAATTTCCAGAGGGGCGTGTTGCCGCCCCAGATCCAGATATTGCCGTCCGGATCGGCTGCCAGGCCTCGTACATTGTTGAAGGGCAGCCCGGAACTGGCGTGGTTCAGATACGTGAGCTCCAAAGTCTGGCGGTCGATCCGGACCAAACCGCCGCCGGTGGCCGCCCAGATCTGGTCTCCAACGCTGTCCACTTGCCGGGATGCCTGGCCGGGAGTGTGGTTCTCCCAGTCCTGGTATTGGGCGCCAAGGCTCCCCCAGGCAGTTAAGATCAGCAGGCAAAACAAGGCAAATGCGCGCATCAGAAATTCTCCTTTGGATACTATTACTAAAGTGGCTGGCAACCGAAGCTATCTTTTACCCCTCCCCACATTTCGTCAAGTTTTTCCTGCCCGGCCCCCAGCATCATTACGGGATAAATACGGGATCAATACGGATTTAATCCGTATTGATCCCGTATTTATCCCGTAATGATAATAGGAGCGAAGGCGGATATTCAGGACGGATTAAGCCCCGGGCACAGGCTATTCCTGAGCTGCCAGTCCCCGGAACACCGGATTTCACAAAGCGGAGCGTGTCAAACATATGATAAGCCACCTTTCACCGGAACACCGGATTTATCCGGTCGGAACGCCGGATTCATCCGGTGAGGATCAAATTTCGCAAAGCGGAGCGCGCCACACATGATACAAGGTTCCTCATCCCAAAAACCAGATAAATCTGGTGGACCGACCGGATGAATCCGGTGTTCCGGTGTGAGAATGAATCCGGTGTTCCGGTGTTGGATCAATCCTGCGTTCCGGTCATTCCTCCTGCCATAGCTCGGGATTCAGCCAAGTCCAATGCCACTGCCGGGCCTCCTTCACCAGACCAGCCCTCACCGGATTGTTCCTGATATACTCGATCACATTGACCAGTTCCTGCTGGCTGCGCACCCAATGATCATGGTATTCCCGGAACCAGAGCTGTCCTTCGCGGTGTAGCGACAGATTGATCAGGCGGGCGGTGGATCCTTTGAATTGTTTGATTACTTGTGACATGCTGACCTGCACTCCCTCGCGCAGCAAAGGCCGGATCAGCATATGCACATGATTGGGCATGATCGTGAAGGCATAAAGATATAAGAGGTCACCATTCATCTCCAGCAGTTTATTCTGGATGATCCCAGCCGCTGGATCATTGGTCAGTGTGACCCCATCCCCGCATTTGTCAAAGAGATCGTCCTCAAAGGCAAAGACCTTCTTCTTGATGATTTCTTTGCTTAGGGCCACATCCTCAGGCTTGGCATGGTTTTTCCGCAGCGATTCGCGGTATCTGTTCAAAGCCTGCAGATACTTTTCCGGAATGTCAAACGCCAGACGCAGCGTGATGAAGAATGTGCCGCCTCGGGGTTGGAAGTGCGGCAGTTTGCGTTTGTAAAGTAGGGTGTATTGCATCTGTCACACCATAGCACAGGCTATTCCTGAGCTGCCAGTCCCCGGAACACCGGATTTCACAAAGCGGGGCGTGTCAAACATATGATAAGCTACCTCTCAACGGAACACCGGATTCATCCGGTCGGACCGCCTGATTCATCCGGTGCGGATCAAATTTCGCAAAGCGGAGTGCGCCAAACATGATACAAGGTTCTTCGTCCCAAAAACCAGATGAATCTGGTGGACCGACCGGATAAATCCGGTGTTCCGGCGCGGATCAAATTTCGCAAAGCGTAGTGCGCCAAACATGATACAAGGTTCTTCGTCCCAAAAACCAGATGAATCTGGTGGACCGACCGGATAAATCCGATGTTCCGGTGCGGATCAAATTTCGCAAAGCGGAGTGCGCCAAACATGATACAAGGTTCCTCGTCCCAAAAACCAGATGAATCTGGTGGACCGACCGGATAAATCCGGTGTTCCGGTGCGGATCAAATTTCGCAAAGCGGAGCGCGCCACACATGATACAAGGTTCTTCGTCCCAAAAACCAGATAAATCTGGTGGACCGACCGGATGAATCCGGTGTTCCGGTGTGAGGATGAATCTGGTGGACCGACCGGATGAATCCGGTGTTCCGGTATCAGGATGAATCTGGTGGACCGACCGGATGAATCCGGTGTTCCGGTGCGGATAAAATTTCGCAAAGCGTAGTGCGCCACACATGAAACAAGTTCCCTCATTTCAAAAACCAGATGAATCTGGTGGACCGACCGGATGAATCCGGTGTTCCAGTGTCAGGATAAATCCGGTGTTCCGGTGTGAGGATGAATCCTGTGTTCCGGTCATTCAGCAACCTCTTGATAAAATGCGGAGGGTTGGACGAAAAATACCCCTGCACCCCCATGTTCATTTCCGCCTCGGATCTGCTTCCCTGCGCTCTATGGTTTGCAAAAGGCAAAAAGGGAAAAACACAAAAATCAAGGGGAAACCCTGCAGATGCGGAAACCGCCGACGCCGTACGCAGCGCCGGCGTTGTGACGAAACGAAACGGTGCAGCCGCTGGCATCGCTGCCTAAGCTACCGCCGCGACTCACACGGCCGGAACCGCTGTATTTGTCCCAAATCCATTCCCAAAGGTTTCCGCTCATGTCGTAGGTACCCAGTTCGTTCGGGGCAAGCTGGCCCACGGGATGGGATGTGATGCCGCTGTTGCTGTTATACCAGCCAACCTCATCGAGGTCATTGCTGCCGCTGTAGGTGTAGCCGTGAGTCTGTAAACCGCCCCGGGCCGCGTATTCCCACTCCGCTTCGGAGGGAAGACGGTAACCGAGGGCATTCCAGTCGCAGCTTACGTTTACTGCGTTGTTTAAATTGGTGTTCCAGTCAGCAGGCCAGTCGTCGGGGTTGGTACCGTAATCCAGATAGCTGTAACAAGGGGTCAGGCCTTCCTGCAGGCTGCGCCGGTTGCAGTATTCGATGGCGCC
>JAJBBF010000062.1 GCA_020532215.1 Candidatus Cloacimonadota bacterium | reverse complement strand
TATGTCATTCCGGGGTGGGGGCCCCGGAATCCAGGCATTGCGGGAATAGCCCATCCCAGACACAGGCAAATGCGGGTTCGATCCAGACGCAGTCTGAATCGACACCCTCTGGGGGCATCACCCCGAAGGCCTGGATCCCGGGTCCCAGCGTGCTGGCGCACGCTTCCCGGGATGACATAGCGGCTGGGCCTTCGGGGAAAACAGCCCTAGACGCTGTTACACCCTTTCACCCTTTCACCCTTTCACCCTTTCACCCTTTCACCCTTTCACCCTTGCACCCTTTCACCCTTTCACCCTTGCACCCTTTCACCCTTTCCCTTTTTCCCCCTTTCCCTTACACCCTTTCACGCAAAGCAGCCTTTTCCCTTTTTCTCCTTTGCTCTTTTTCCCCTTTTCCCCTCTAATCAAACAGCCAGTCGCGGCGGGTGACGGGCAGCGCGTAGAGCTCTGTTTTCGCCAGGTCCAGCAGTTCCGCCAAAACGTCGTAGAGAGCCGGACTGGCGAGGCTTTTCCCGATCAGCAGTTGGTGTTCGCTCCAGTTCGTAGAGAGGATGATCTGCCTGAGGTCATAACTTTTGGAGCGTTTGGGAGTGCTTTTGGTGAAGACATGCTCAGCGGAAGCCCAAAAATCCGCGAGGCGTCTTTGCACCGGCGTTTGCATCTCTTCAGGTATATTTATGCCAACGATCTCGCCTGTGGGCGTCTTCCCCTTGCTGAAAAGAGCTTCGCTTCCCAGCAGGCGGAAATTCGGGATGGTTCTTGGGGAAAAAGCTGCGGCTATCTGGGAGTGTTCATAACGCTGGTTAAAAGACAGGTCGCAGTATTCGCAGATGCTGGCCACGCCAAGCGGCAGAGGCGGACAGAGGCTCACGCGGGGATGGGGCGAAAAGCCTTGCGTGAAAACGGTTTCGAGCGGCAACTGCCCGATCAGGCGAAAGAGCATGCGCATCCAATCCAGATGCGAGATAAAGCGCAGGATGCCCTCCTTGGCATACCAGAGGCGGTAGCGGAAGACGGCCTGGCCGGGTTTGAAAACCTTGCCGGCGCTTTTAGACGCCGATGGCAAGGGCTGATAAGAGGGAGCGTCAACGGTTCGCAGCGAAGGGCCGCAGATCCCGCATTGGGAGCAGGCCTCGCGGCAATCCGGAGTTGTTTCCCCGCGCCGCGCCAGATCCCATTCCCGTTGCAGAAAATCCTTGCTGAGCCCTGTATCGACGAAATCCCAGGGCAGGGGTTCCGCGGTGTCTTTTTCGGCCAAAAACTGCTGAACGGACAGCCCCTGTTCGGCAAAAGCCCGCTCCCACAGGGAATAGTCGAAACACTCGTTCCAGCCGTCAAACCGGGCGCCCAGCCGCCAGGCGGAATGAATGGCTCCGCCCACGCGCTCATCCCCGCGGGAAAAGACCGCTTCGAGCAGCGAGGCTTCGATGGTGTGGTATTTCACGCGGATGTTGCGCTGGCGGAAGAAGGCTTGCTTCACCTTCAGGCAGCGGCGCAGAAGCTCCTCGCGGGAGCACATCGGAGCCCACTGGAAAGGCGTGAAAGGCTTCGGCACGAAGGGCGAGAGGGTAAGGTTGATCTGCAGCCGCCTGCCCAGGGAGGCGATCTTTTGGGTGAGGGCGATGATGCCGTCGATATCCTCCTCCGTCTCCAGCGGCAGGCCCACCATGAAATAGAGCTTGATCTTCTGCCAGCCGAGGTCGAGGGCGGTTCGCACACCGCGGAGGATCTCCTCTTCGCTGAGGTTTTTGTTGATGCTGTCGCGCAGGCGCTGCGAACCCGCTTCGGGGGCGATGGTGAGGCCTTCGCGGCCCAGTTCGCGCATCAGCTGCACCGTTTCAGGATCGAGGGCGTCCACCCGCAGCGAGGGCAGGGAGATGTGCGTTTTATCGGTGTCCACGGCTCCGAGCAAGCCGGAAAGCAGTTCCTTCACGCGGCTGTAATCGCTGCTGGAAAGGGAGAGCAAGCCCGCTTCATTCCAACCCGTGAGCTCTATTTCCTCCAAAATCTCGTCTCTGACGGCAGCGGCGTCGCGTTCCCGCACGGGCCGGTAGAAAAAGCCCGCGTGGCAAAACCGGCAGCCGCGGGAACAGCCGCGCATGATCTCGGCCACGCAGCGGTTGTGGGTGGCAAGCTGCCAGGAAAGCAGCTGCGGGCTGTGCAGCAGGGCGCCGTCCGCAAAGGCGGCGAATTTGCGCAAGACGACCCTTTGACCCGCGTGCAGGGCCGGAACGTAGCAGCCGTCGAGCCTGGCCAGCGCGCTCAGGCGCCCTTCCCTATCCTTCTCGCGGGAAAAAACAGCGGCGATCTCGGAGATGGCCTCCTCCGCCTCACCGAGGAAAAAGACGTCGATGAAGCGTGCCAGGGGCAAAGGATTGGTGGCGCAGGGCCCGCCCACCATCACGATCGGAGCGCTGGCCGAGCGGTCAGCAGCCAGCACGGGGATGCCTGCCAGGGAAAGGCTTTCGGGGATGTTCGAATAGGTGAGTTCGCTTTGCAGGGTGATGCCGATAAGGTCAAAATCTGTTAGCGGCCGGCGGCTTTCGAGGCCAAAGAGGGGAAGCTGTTCGCGCCGCATGATCTCGATCATGTCCAGCCACGGCAGGTAGGCGCGGTCCGCCATCACGCCCTCGAGGCGGTTGACGATGGAATAGAGGATCTTCAGCCCCAGATGCGAGACGCCCACCTCGTAAACGTCGGGATAGACAAAGCAGAAATTCACGTCCTGCCAGGCTTTGCGGGCCGCGTTCAGCTCGTGGTCGATATAGCGCGAGGGCTTTTCCACCAGCGGCAGCCAGGGTTCGATGTAAACCTCTTGCATGGCTTAAAGTGAACGGATATGGATGTTTACGTGGTGTTTATCGCCCCAGCGGAGCAGGGATTTGCAGGCGGGGTTGTCCTGCAGGTGTTTGCGGACGTCGGTGGAGCCGCTGCCAAGGTCCTCGAGGGTGTCCTCATAGCGGCATTCCTGCAGGTAATAGCTGTCGCCGGGCTGCAGCAGTTCCTGGATGCGGGAGATGTCGCGCCAATCGAAGAGGCGTTCGAAAAAGGTGGTGCGAAACTCATATTCCCTGCCGCTGCCCCGCAGGATATCCATGCTGCGCCGGATGTCTTCCACCGGCACGTTCGAGCGCGACACCAGCCGGTAAAGGTCCGGCGGAGCCTTCACGTCCATCGCCCAATAGTCCACCAGTTCCTGCTCGGCAAGGTTTTGCAGCATATCGGGGCGCGAGCCGTTGGTATCGATCTTCACCAGAAAGCCCATGAATTTAAGCTGTTTCACGAAGCGCGGCAGATCCGGCTGGAGGGTGGGTTCGCCGCCGGTGATCACCACCGCGCCGAGTTTGCCCCGCCGCCGCTTGAGGAAATCCAGCACGCGTCCCGTAGCCAAGGGCTTGGCAAAGCGCGCGGGATCCACCAGTTCGGGATTGTGGCAATAGGGGCAGCGGAAGTTGCAGCCCTGCGTGAAAACGATGGCCGCCAGCTGCCCGGGGTAATCGAGCAGCGAGAATTTCTGGAATCCGCCGATCTTCATCCTGCCGCGTCAGAGGGCGTTGTGCCGCGCCGGATCGGGGTTTTTGGCCTGGCTGTTCTTGATGGTGTCGAAAGTGGTGCGCAGCTTGAATTCCGCCTGCTTGCCCTCGTTCCATTGCGAAACGGGGCGCAGGTAGCCAACGATGCGGGAAAAGACCTCGGTTTGCTTGTGGCAGGTGGGGCAAACAGCTTGTTCGCCAACCAGATAGCCGTGCACCGGGCAGATGCTGAAGGTGGGCGAAAAAGTGAAGTAGGGCAGGCGGTAGCTGGCGCAGATGGTGCGCACCAGCTTGCGGATGCTTTCGCCGTGTTCGACCCGCTCTCCGCCGAAGATGTGCAGCACCGTTCCGCCGGTGTATTTGGTCTGGAGCTCGTCCTGCAGGTCCAGCACCTCGAAGATGTCGTCCGAAAAGTTCACCGGCAGTTGCGAGCTGTTGGTATAGAAAGGCGTGTCGGAGCCGCAGTTGGCGCTCATGATATCGGGGAAGAATTTCTTGTCGAGGATGGCCAGGCGGTAGCTGGTGCCTTCCGCGGGCGTGGCCTCGAGGTTGTAGTTGCATTCCGTCTCTTCCTGGAAGGCCACCAGCCGCTCGCGCAGGTAGTCCATCACCTTCAGCGCGAAGGAGCGTCCCTCGGCGCTGCCCAGGTTTTTGCCCAAAAAGTTCAGGCTGGCTTCGTTCATGCCGATGATGCCGATGGTGGAAAAGTGGTTTTTCCAATACTGCAGGAAGCGTTCGTAGATGCTTTTCAGATAGAAGCGCGTATAGGGGTAAAGCCCGTTCAGGGTATAGCGTTCCAGGATCTTGCGCTTGATCTCGAGGCTGTTTTTGGCGATCTGCAGGTTCTCTTCCAGCAGCGCGAAAAACTCTTCCTCGCCCTTGGCGCGGTAGCCGAGGCGGGGCAGGTTCAGCGTAACCACCCCGATGGAGCCCGTGAGCGGATTGGCGCCGAAAAGCCCTCCGCCGCGCGCTTCCAGCTTGCGCGTGTCCAGGCGCAGGCGGCAGCACATCGAGCGGGCGTCGTTGGGATCGAGGTCCGAATTCACAAAGTTCGAAAAATAGGGGATGCCGTATTTGGCGGTCGCTTCCCAGAGGTAGCTCAGCTTGGGGTCGTCCCAGTTGAAATCCTTGGTGATGTTGTAGGTGGGAATGGGAAAGGTGAACACGCGCCCCTTGGCGTCGCCCTCGATCATCACCTCGAGGAAGGCTTTGTTGATCATGTCCATCTCGCGCTGGAACTCGCCGTAGGTCTGGCTTTGGCGTTCCCCGCCGATCACCGCGGGCATGTTTTTATAGATGTCCGGCGGGTTGAGGTCCAGGGTGATGTTCGTGAAGGGCGTCTGGAAACCCACCCGCGTGGGCACGTTGATGTTGAAGATGAATTCCTGCAGCGCCTGCTTCACCTCGTTGTAGTCCAGCTTGTCGTAGCGGATGAAGGGCGCCAGCAGGGTGTCGAAATTGGAGAAAGCCTGCGCTCCGGCGGCTTCGCCCTGCAGGGTGTAAAAGAAGTTCACGATCTGCCCCAGCGCGCTGCGGAAATGCTTCGCGGGGGCGCTCTCCACCTTGCCTTCGGCGCCGCAGAAGCCGGTCTCGAGGAGGTCCATGAGGTCCCAGCCCACGCAATAGACCGAAAGCTGCCCCAGGTCGTGGATGTGGATGTCTCCCTCGAGGTGGGCGCGGCGGATCTCCGGGGGATAGATCTTGTTCAGCCAGTAGGTTTTGCTGATCTCGCTGGCGATGTAGTTGTTCAGGCCCTGCAGCGAATAGGCCATGTTCGAATTCTCGTTCACCTTCCAATCCAGCCGGTCCAGATACTGGTCGATCAGCTGCACCCCGCCGGTGGAAAACATTTCCCGGATGCGAGCGTGCTGGTCGCGGTAGATGATGTAGGCTTTCGCCGATTTTTTATAGGGGGAGGCCAGAAGCACTTCCTCAACTATGTCCTGGATCCGCTCCACCTCTGGGATGGAGGCGTCTATGATCTGCGCCGCCAGGTTCACCACCCGCGCCGTCAAAACCTCGGCTGTGTCGCCCTCAAACTCCCCCGTGGCCTCGCCTGCCTTGCTGATGGCCCGCACGATCTTGCGCTTATCAAAACTGACAATGTTGCCGTTGCGTTTCCGAATCTTCGAAAACATCAAAACCTCCCTTGCGAAACATATCGGTAATCCGTTTCAGCGCAATTTATTAGAGCTTTGCGATCAACTTTAAGCTTCCCTGCGCCAATGCTGCGAACAACACTAAAACAAGAACTTATCATTTCTGTCAAGGGAAACTTGCCCCCTTTTTGAACTTTTTTTTGCCAAGCCCGTCTGATGGCGGCAGATAAAAGTTCCCGGGGCAGCGCCAAGGCTGCGGGCAGCCCCGCCCAACAATTTTCACCGGCTTTATCGCGCCTCAGCGGAGGGTGAAGGCGCGAACAGCCTTCAGAGAAAATTGTTGTGAGGTAAGATATGAAACCTGCCAGACCGGATATGGACCCCAATTCCGATCCAAGCAAGGATCCGCTGCCGGATCGCGCCAGCGCGTCCCTTCCAACGCCCTCCGCGACCACCCCAGGCGATGAACAGGCCTGGGATAGGCAACTCAGCGCTTTCCTGAACGAACAAGCGAACATGGGCGGAGCCAGGCTGATCGCCTTGCTGCGGAGCCATCCCGGCGAAGCCTTCCACTGCGCGAAACTTTCCCACCTCGCCTTCCCTCCGGAGGCGGAAGCTTTGAGCAACCTTGCCAGGCAAGCGGGCTTGGCCAGAAGAGGCATATCCGCTGCCGAAAGGAACCCCGGCGCCACCCTTTCCATCCGCAGCAACCCTGCCGGCCCCCAGCGCATCGCAAGCAAGCACACCGATGCCTGGGACCTCGCGGAAATGCTAACCGCGCGCCATTTCAACAATCCCCTCACCGACAGCAAGACCCGGTCCGACATCGCCAAAAGGAAAGCCGCGCTGGAGGCGGAACTCGCCAGGAATCCTGCCCAACCCGCCTTGCTGCATGAATTGCAAGCCCTGCGCGCTTATCTGCGCGAAACCACCTATGCCGGCGGCAAGCCGCGCTACCACCATCCCGAGCTGGCGAAGTGCTATCAGTCGCTTTTCCAGATGATCCGGCGCCTGCTGGGCAAGCTGAATGGTGAGCAAGCCCCCCTGCGAAACTACATCAGGAAACATTTGCGCACCGGCGAATATTTCCAATGGCACTAACCCCGCCCTTGCCCCCATCCGCCAAAGCCCCCGCGGGTTCGCCCAACACTGCCCTAGCAAAGCAAGGGAAGACTTCAGCGAAACCTCCAGGGGAACAAGCGGCTCAAGCGGGAGCCGCGCAGGCATTGGGGCACAATGGGAAAAGAAGCGGCGCCGGACGGGCAGCGCGGGCCTGTCCGAACGCCGCAGGCTTGTTCGCTAAAGGGAACCGGCAAGCGCTTGGTTAATCAGTTAATGCCGTCCCTATATATTTTTTATAAACAAGCTTGGTGATGATCGTATCCTGAAGATTAACTGCTTAACTGCTCAGATTTGTCTGGGCCGGGATGAAGCATCGCCTGCCTTCCCGTCGGCAAGCTTGATGCCGTAGACGGTCATCTTGTTTCCGGTGCCGTTTTTCAGCAGGTGATTTTTGGCCCGCAGCCGGGAAGAGAGCTTGGTGGAAGAAAGCTCTTCAGCGCCATTGAGGCGCGCCCAAGCGTTGTAGGCGGCGGTGAATTCCTTGAGCAGGACCTTCGCGTTGGGATCGGCTTCGCAAGCTTCTTCGAGGAAAGTTGCCAGAGTGTCGTTTTCGCGGACGTAAGCCTCCAGTTCAGAGACGCAGGCCGGAGGCAGCTTCAGGCCTTCGCTTAAATAGGCAAGCCAGCCTTGGATCAGCCAGTTCAGGATGCCGCTTTTTTCCTTGAGCAGGGTTTCTTCATAGCGTTCCTCCACGTCATCGGCGGGGATCACGTGGTTGAAGGGGATGAGCACGATGCGGCGGAGCAGGCCTTTGTCGTCGATGTTGAAGCGGGGCTTGTGGTTGCTGCGGATCCAGAGCTTGTGGCTCGGAGTGAATTCGAAGGGATTCTGATAGAGGGGGCGGGCAGGGATGTTGTCGCGGCTGGAAAGCTGCTTCACCTCGAGGTCGTTGAACGTGCTGCGCTCGGCGATCTCATTGGTGGTGGCAAAGCGCACGCCCCTGAGCTGGGCTTTGATATTGGCGTTGCGGTCGCTTCTGTCAAGCTTGGAGCAGGTCAGGACGGCGGGATCGACCATGAGGCTATAGGACCCGAAGATAGCCGCCAATACGTTGAAGAAGGTGGTTTTTCCGTTTCTGCCGGAGCCGTGGGCGAAAAATAGCAGCTCCTCCCGCACGGTTCCGCTCAGGGAGAGGGCGGCGGCCTTTTGCACATAGGCGATGAGCTTGTCGTCCCCGCAGAAAATGGTGTTCAGGAAAGCCTCCCATAGGGGGCAGGGTGCTTGTTCAGCATACCAAACGGGCATGCGCTTGGTTTGCAGAAGCCCGCGCAGCTGGTCCGGATCGCTGATGATCTGGCGTTTGGCAGTGTCCAAAGCGCAGTTCTCGAAGGCCACGATGTCGGGGTTGGCATCGAGCTGGCGCTGATAGGCCACCAGTTCCGACAGGTGTTCAAGAAAGCTGACAATGCCGTTTTTGGTGGAGTTGTTGGAAAGCCGGGTGATTATGGCGTCATTGACCTTGTCAATGACGGCGGTTCCGCTCAGCTTCTGCTGGGACAGCAGGCCACGGAGGGCATGGAGGTGTTTGTGCACCTCCTGGGCTTGGCTGTCAGGCGCCCAATGCTGCCCGGCCCAATGCAGCCAGTGGTTGCCATCCGAGACATAGCGGTGTTCTTTGCCATATTGGGACATGAAGAGTTCGGCCACGGAGGCGTCGCTCTCGTCCCGCACCGAAGGCAAAGCCGGCTGGCCATCTTCAGAGGCGGCGGCGTTATCGCGTTCGGCGGACATAATGATGGGGGATGATTGGGGCTGGACAGCATCGCCGTCCAGCATGAATTGCATTGCTTGTTTCAAATATTACTCCTTAAACAAGTATCATGCGTTGAAGGTTTAGTGGCGGCAGATCGTGCCGACGCTTGCTTTTGAAGGGTGGAAAGGGGATTCGCCGACCGAAGGAGGCAGTATGGACCGGCGGAGGGACCGGCGCACACGAGGCAAGCCGGGAAAAAGGGGGTGAGAAAAGGGGACGCGGCAGACCGCGGTGAACCCTACCAGGCACCGTTCGTAAGTTGGCCTTGGCCATGCTTGCAATCTCCATAGCTTTCATTTTCGCGGACATTATAATCCATGCAAAGGAAAAAGCAAATTATTTCTTGCGTCAATCAGCAAGGCAATCTGGGCCGGTGAGAGGGCGGGAGCGGCGAAAATAGCTTGACAGAAAAAGGGCTGAATCATATTTTTGCAAGCGAGTGGGCAGGAGTATCCACTCCGGGCCCCAGCAGTGATATGTGACGCGGAGAAGGCGGTTAGATGGCAGTTTCCGCAGGAATGAGCAGCCGGCAGAGGCCGGGAGGAGAGAAAATGAGCAAGCTTGTTCTGTTTGTCGCATTGGTGGCCGCGGCGTTCGCGCTCTGCGGCCAGGCCACATATTTCGCGGAGGATTTCGAACAGCCCTTTGTAAACAGCGGCCCCATGCAATTGCCCGCCCCGCCCGGCTGGACGCAAAGCAGCATGACCGACGCGGTGTGGCCGTCCGCCACTCCGAACGGCGGCTTGATCCTCTGGCAACGCAACATCTACAATCCCGCGGCATTGGCCTGGCAGTTTCCGCAGGGGACCACGCCCAACGGGGCTTTCAACGGCACGGGGGCGCTTTGGGTGAACGACATCTTTCCGCAGCTGAACGTGAACGGCTGGACCGTGATGATGTCGCCGCCGATCAACCTGAGCAGCGCCAATCCCGCCCAACTCAGCTTCCAATACTTCAACGCGGAAGCGCCGGGAGCAGGCATGGGCCTGGTGGTGGAAGTTTGCGGAGACGCCTTCCAGCAATGGCAGCTGCTGCCGCTGGTGATGAACGGCTTCACGGGGCAGGCGAATACCTGGAGCAAGATCAGCTTCGAGCTTCCCGCCCTTTGCTACACATCCCAGTTCCGCTTCCGCATCTCCTCCGCCACCATGCTGCGCCAGCCCGTTGCCACCAGCAACAATATCTTCATCGACGCGGTGCGGGTGGAGGATTGGGTGCCATCGCACATCTTTTCGGTGCAATCGGGCGATTGGAACAACCCCGCTACCTGGCTTGGGAACGTTGTTCCAGGCTGCGATGACGTGGTATTGGTCCAAAACGGGCACACGGTGACGGTCACCGACGCCGCGGCGAATCCCGGGATAGTGGCGCGCTGCCGGGAGCTGACGGTGGATGCCCTGGCGACGCTGGATTACGGCGCGGGCAGCGCCAACCTCCTGCAGGTCTTTGGCCAGGTAACCGCGGCGGGACCAATCAACGCCTTTAACGGCAACAACGGCAGGATGCTGCTCTGCGGAGGCTACACGCATCTGTTCGCGGGCGATTTCAGCAAAGGCCCGGCAATTCCGCCGGCTCCGCCCTGGCCGCAGCAGGGTCTGTTCAGCTTTGTCCCGAACACGGCCGGCATCTATATGCTGAACGCCTCCTACGCGGAGTTCCACAACGTAAATCACATCCCCATCAACAACTTCCTGCATCTGGGGGCAAGGCTGGTGAGCTATGGCAAACAGCCGGAGGTGAGCCTCAAATTCATGGACGAAACCACTGTGCGGCACACTTTCGCGCTGGGACAGGGCTTGATCGATCCCAACGGCTGCCTCAGCCTGGGCGCTCCAACGGCAGCCGCCCCGCAGCACATCATCGTGGCGCACGGCGAGCTGCTGAACCCGCCGGTCTGGAACAACACGAACGTGAGTTGCCGCGACTACAGCTACTGCGCCTTCCTAACGGAAAATCCCGACCACCGCTGGCGGGAAACGGGGCACGAGATCGAAGTGAATGCCGGGGGACAGCACCAGATCACAGGGGTTTTGACGATGTATTCGCTGGGCACACTGCGGCTGGCTTATCCGCTGAGGATAGGCACGGAAACCACGGGCGGGCTGCGCCTCATCCGGGGCGTGATCGAATGCGAAGAGCCGAACGTGCCCGTGCTCGCCTGCGGCAATCCGGGCGAAGTGGATGGCGTAGATCCCGGCCTCTACGCGGAGGAATGGTATCACGGCTCCTATATCTGCGGGCCGCTGCGGAGGGAATTTCCGCCCTTTGCCCCGGGACCTGCGGTTTTGGACTATCCCCTCGGCCTGGGCAGCGAACCCTGCGGAACGGAGATAACCAGCAACGTGTACAAGCCCTTCCGCCTCATCACAGAACCAGCGGGACAGACGGTGACGGTTAGCATCGCGGGCAGGCCAGGCGGCGACGCATATCCGCCCCTGACGACCGGCATGGGGGATTGGTCGTATCATGTGGTGATCAATTCCGGGCTTGACCTTTCGCCTGTGACGGTGGTGGGTTTGAACGGCTTCAACAACAGCACGGGCAACAGCGACAACCTGGCGGGAACGCAGGAGGAAACTCAGCTCGCGCAAGCGCCAACGCTGAACGGGACCTGGAGCGCGGTATCCAACCCCCTCGGCTTCGGCCCCATCCTGCCCGATACACGCTATCCCGTGCAGAGCAATGCGCCCGTGGCGCCCTTCGGCACTACAGAGGCCTGGTTCGCCTGGGCCAGCACCGCGTTTCTCGTGCACGACCTCGCCGCCCTCAATCTCACGGGCCCGGCCACAGCCTACGCGGGCATACCCTCGTTCTTCGACCTCAGCATCCAAAACCTGGGCCTCGTTACAGAAGATAGCTACTCGATCGGGATCTTCGATTGGACCAGCGGCACTGAGATCAGCTTCCTCATCAGCGACCAGCCCATCGCACCCGGGCAAGTCTTTGGCTTTCCCCTCGAATGGACCTTCCCCGCGCCTGGCACCTATTCCATAGAGGGCAGAGTGGAAGTGGACGGCGACATGGACCCCGCCAACAACACAACGCCGTGGCTCGAGATCCAGGTCTTCGAAGCGCCGTCTCCCCCTCCGCCGCCGGAAAACGTCCACATCGTTTACGATCCTGGCATTCCTACGCTTGTCATAACCTGGGACGCGAATCCCGACGTCAGCCTCTACAACGTGTATTACAGCTTCGATCCTGAAAACGGGCCCTGGGAATTGCTGCCGGGATCGCCGTTCGTTGATCCTTTCGCGGTGGATCCGGACCCGGGCTGGCCATACAAGTTTTACTATGTTACAGCCATAGCAGGATGGTGATATAGGAACACAAGCCTGAACCCAAGCAGCAGGCCTCCTCCCCTGGGAAGGCGCGGGCGGAGCGTCATCCATATATAATGAGGAGGCATTCATGAAAGCTACGTTCAAAAACCTGCTGCTGGCCTATTCGGGCAAATGCGACGGCCTGGTGTTCTATTACAATCCCAGGCTGGACCGCATGCTGGTACGCACGCTTCCGGATTGGAAACCAACGGAGAGCAACCGCCGCCTCGGCAGCGTGGCGTCCAACCTCAAAAGCTTGAATATCTCGCCGCAATACCGCCTCGATCTCATCTCCTACACCGAACTCTACCGGCGTGAACACCGCGACAACAACTGCTGCGGATGGTACAACCTCTTCAACAAACTGATGTGGGCGATGGGCAAACAGCAAAACATCGATCTGGAAACGCTATCGCGGGTGGAGATCGTTAATGATGACCTTCCCTGCCGCAGCGTGAAACGCGCGGTGGAAGCGGGCTTGCTCCCTCCCGTTACTGGTTGGCAACGCTTCGATTCCGAGATCTGAACCTTAGACAACGGGGCGAAAGCCCAAAAATAAAAGACATGGAGGACTTCTATGAAAGTCAAATTCAAGTACGCCATCCGCACCTACAGCGGGACCATCGACGAGATGGTCTATGGCAGCTACCGGGACGACAAGCTCTGCATCGGGCGCGAATACGTGTATCCGCGGCTGACCGAGTACAACGCCGCCATCGGCGGAGCGGG
>JAJBBF010000024.1 GCA_020532215.1 Candidatus Cloacimonadota bacterium | reverse complement strand
CGTCTTCGAACGCCTGATCCGATCTGCCAATGGGCGCACTCTGGTGGTGCCGCTCAGCGGCGGCCTGGATTCGCGCCTGGTGGCAGTGATGCTCAAGCGCCTGGCCTATCCGAAGGTGATCTGCTACACCTTTGGCAACGCGCTGCAGGACGAATGTATCACCTCGCGCAAGGTGGCGAAATTCCTCAACCTGCCCTGGCAGATCGTGGAAACCAACCGCCGCATGTGGTACAAAGCCTACCATTCCGAGGAAATGCGCCGCTATTTTGCCTTTGGCACCAAGCTCAGTTCCCTGCCCCACGTGCACGACTGGCTGGCAGTTAAAACCTTGCAGGAAAGGAATTTGATCCCCTCCGACGCCATCATCGTGCCCGGCCATTCCGGCGGTTTCTCCCAGGGCGCGGATCTGCCCCCGATCCTGGCCGACCGCGAGGAACTCAGCCAACGCGAATTGCTGGACCTTATCCTGCGCGAGCATTATGACCTCTGGCACTGCGCCAACGATCAGCGGCACAAGCTGTTCGGCGCCCGGGTGCACGATTATCTGCAACTGCCGGACACCATCCAGACCCCGATCGCGGCTTCGCTCTTCGACGAATGGGACTGGCGCCAGCGCCAGAGCAAGCTTTACGTCAATTCCCTGCGCATCTACGATTTCTTCGGTGTGGACTGGCGCCTACCGCTTTGGGACAGGGAATACATCGATTTCTGGACCCGCGTGCCCCTGGAACTGCGGCTGGAGCGCAGCCTGATGAACCAATACGCCAAAAAATACCAGAGCGTGCCCCTGCCCGCTTTCAACGACTATCCCCTGAGAAAAAAGCTGCATCTCAGATATCAGCGGGCCGTGGCCGGAAACCTGCCCGACCAGCGCTACGGCCGCTTTTTGGATTACCGCGACCGCCAGGGTTACTTTCACACCAAGGTTGCCAGCCTGCTGGCCCCCAACCTCGCTTACCCCGATTTCGTAAATCCGGACCTCAACATCCTGGACGCCAATATCAACGCCGTCCAGGCCCTCACTTACATCCGCGAGCTGGTATCCGGAAAGAAAGGCCTAAGTTTCTGAGCGGCTTTCTGTTCTGAGTCCGGCCTTGATGGCCAGGTGGCTGTAGCGGTCGCCGAAGATCCCGCAGAGCCTATCCAGGCATTTCCAAACGCCCAGGGGCAGATTGAGGGTAAGCCGGTTCAGCCGCAAAAGCTCCAGCACCCGGTGGTAAAATCGTTTAGCCGCCTTCACTTGGTAGCCGTTGGCGATCAGCAGGGCGCTGAGCGACTCCCGGTCAAAGCTGTGCAGATGCGCGTTGATTGGGGTTTTATGGTTGCAGTGGATGCAGAGCGTGTAGCGGATCACTTCCTTGTAAGGTACTGTCAGCAATAGAGTTCCATTCGGAGCAAGCCTGTCCCTGAAGCTTTTCAGCGCCAGCTCGGGCTCAACCAGGTGTTCTATGACCTCCAGGGCCACGATCAGGTCGAATTTGCCCAGCTCCGGGACCGCGCAGGCGTCCCCAAAAACCGCTTCGATGGATGGATCTTCAGCCTTGATCCGGGCCAGGTTTTCCTCGCTGAGGTCCAAAGCCGTCACCTCCGCGCCCAGCTTCGCCGCTGCCAAACTGAACCAGCCCCGCCCGCTTCCGACGTCCAAAACCCTCATCCCGGGACGTATCTGGCATAGCGACAGGGTGAACTGCGTGCGCCGGATCTCGGCCGGGGTCAGTTTCTCCCGGCGGAAATAATCAAAGGCCAGGGCATCCTGGCGGTAATGCTCTTTGTAATCCATCTTATTTTCCCTGTGTTAGTTGCGGCCCGGCAGCGGTCCTTTTCAAGCTGTCTTCAGCCCCATATCCGATCCGGGCAGTTCGTTTGGCCAAGCTATCGCAAAGGATATTCCGGGCTTCAGCTTGTCAAGCACTAAGTCGGCCCCCATTATCATTACGGGATAAATACGGGATCAATACGGATGAAATCCGTATTGATCCCGTATTTATCCCGTAATGATGCTAAGAGCCGGAAAGAAAAAACAGGCCCCTGGGGGAGGGGCCTGCAAGGATTTATGGGGCGCCATGATCCTGGAGATGGCGGCCATATCAGGGTTTAAGGCTGTTCAGGGCTTAATAGGCCTCTTCCAGTTTGTCCAGTTCAACCAGCTCAGCCAGGTCCTGGAGGATATCGGCGTTCTCGATGTTTTCTCCGGTGACGATCACGGTGATCTGTTCGCCAACTTTGAGGGTGAGGGTGCCGCTGGCTTCATCCTCTTCAAATTCCTGGGTGCCGGTGTAGCCGTTCACGCGCACGGTCTTGCCCGCAGCGGCCATGCCGCCGAACATGCTGGCCAGGCCCATCAGGCCTCCGCTTTGGCCCAAAACTCCGCCCACGGAGATGGTGAGGTCAAAGCTGGAGTCGCCTTTGGTGTATTTGCCCACAGCTGTGTTGTTCGCGCCCATCATGTTCAGGGAAGCGGCTTCCTTGTTTTCCAGCGTGAAGCCGTTGGAGCCTTCCGGGATGAATTTGAGCAGGTCTTCGGCCAGGATCTCGTTGATCTTGGCTAGGGCGAAATCTATCTCCTGCCGGGCTTTGGCAAAATCGCCCTTGTTGATCTGGGTTTTGGCGGCGTCGAGGGCTTCGATCGCCTCGTCCTTGGCTTCGGCTGCCAGCAGGGCCAGGCCCAGCAGCAGCACGGCGATAATGATAAGAGTACGTTTCATCTTGATGCTCCTTAAAAATATTGCTTATCTATCCTTGTCAAAAGCTTGCTGGATTCCGTCAAGGGAAAAATGTTTTCCTTCAGGGCCGTCATCCCCAAAAACCCAGCAGGAAAACTTATCAACACTATATAATCCAGAGCAGGCGGTTCCGTTGGGGCCGGGAAATCCCGCCAGGCTCGTTTGCGGGAAAGGGCTCAGGGAAAGTTGATCTGGATGTTCTTCACTTCCGGATATTTGCCCAGGTGCTCGCGAATCTCCTCGGCAACGTTGTCGCGCCACTGGTCGAAGCTCATCATGTTCATGTCGATCAGCACCTCGCCTTTGTCGAAGCCAACGTATTTGACCATTTTGAGGGAGACGATGTCCTCGCCTACCTGGGGATAGATGATCTTTTTAAGCTCCTCCAGGATGGTCTCTTTGCCGAAATTGGGCACTTCCTTGAGGCCGTGGGCGATCTCGTAATCCGAGATGGCGGTCTGCAGCGTGTCTGCGGCCAGTACGGAGCAATGCACCTTCACCGGCGGCAAGCCGTCCAAGGCTTCCATGGCGTCGCGCCAGGTGATCTTTTTGGCTTCTTCGAGGGTCTTGCCCTTGGCGAGGTCCGTGATGATGGAGGCGGTGGCGATGTTGGAGGCGCAGCCGTAGGAAAGGAAGCTGATGTCCTCGATCTTTTTGGTCTCTTCATCCACCTTGAGGTAAACCGTTACCTGGTCGCCGCAGGCGGGGCTGCCCTCGGTGGCCACCACGTCCGGGTTTTCCATCTTGCCGACGTTGTGGGGGTGCATGAAGTGGTCCAAAACCTTCTGTGAGTATTGCATTTATTTCTCCTGGGGGTGAATTGACTGGTAGAGGGGGCTGCGCTGGCGCAGGGAGGCGGTGATCTCGGCCAGGCGTTCGACCGCGAGATCGATGTCCTCTTTCGTGTTGTATCTGGACAGAGTAAATTTCATCGAGCCATGGGATTGGACGTGGTTTTTGCCCATGGCCATCAGCACGTAGTTGGCTTTCAGGCCTTGGGAGGCGCAGGCGGAACCGGTGGCCACGGTGATGCCCTGCAGATCAAGCATCATGGTGATGGCCTCGCCCTCGATGTAGGCGATGGAAACGTTGATGTTGTGGCAGGCGCGTCCTTCGCCGCGGGGTCCGTTGAGCTCAATCTCCGGAATGGTGGCCTCGAGGCGCTGCAGCAGATGGTTCGAAAGCTCGCGCAGCCGGGAAGTGGTGGCGTCCAGGTTCGCAAAGGTGATCTCGGCCGCTTTGGCGAATCCGGCGATCAGGGCGATGCTCAGGCCGCCGGTCTGGAAAGCGTCAACGCGGTTGACGCCGTGGATGAGCTGGGCAAGTTTCACCCCTTTTTTAACCCAGAGGGCGCCGATACCCTGGGGGCCGTGGATCTTGTGGGCGGAAACGCTGAGCGTGTCCACGCCCAAATCTTTTACGTCGAGGGGCATCTTGCCGTAGGCCTGGCCGGCATCGGCGTGCCAGAAGATCCTGTGCCCGGCCTCTGCCAAGACCTGTTTGTATTCCGCCAGGGGCTGGATGGTGCCCACCACGTGGTTGACGATGGTGGTCAGAAAGAGCATGGTGTCCGGCCGGATGGCGGCTTTAAGCTTGTCCGCGCTCACCAGGCCCTCGGCGTCGGGCTCCAGGTAACTCACCTCGAAGCCCTGTTTTTCCAGCCAGGCGGCGTTGGTGAGCAGATCGGGATAATCCACCACGGAAACGATGGCGTGTTTGCCGGCGGAGGAATTGGCCAGGGCCAGGCCTTTGATGGCGATGTTGTTGGCCAAAGTGCCGCCGGAGGTGAAATGGACCTCCTCGGCAGCGGCGTTCAGGGTGCCGGCCAGGGTGGCGCGAAATTCTTTGAGGGCGGCGCTGCTGGCTTCGCCGGTGCTGATGAAGGAGCCGGGAAACCAGAATTTATCGCTGAAGTAAGGAAGCATGGCCTCCAGCGCTTCAGGGGCTAGGTGCGTGGTTACGCAATTATCCATATAGATCTTGCCGGGGGTCATTTTTTCTCCTTGCTCATGCTTTTGGCGATGCCGGCCAGGCTGTATTTGCGGAAAAGCTGGCGCTGTTTGGCTGCCAGATCCAGGAAAACCGGTTTGAAAGGGCAATCCTCGCCCAGGCAGAACTGCTTGTCCATCTCGCATTCCGATACCTGGGTGTGGTCATCCACGGCCTCCATGATGTCCCAAAGGCTGATCTGATCAGCGGGACGGGCCAGGGTGTAACCTCCCCGGGAGCCCGAACTGCTGGTGATCAGACCGGCTTTCTTCAGGGCGCTCAAGAGGTGTTCGATGTATTTTTTGGGCAGCTGCTGCCGCTCACAGATGCTGTGGGCGGAAACGCTGCCTTTGGCCGGGATCTCGATAAGGGCCCGGAGCGCATATTCTGTCCTAGTGCTGACGGCCATGTATTCTCCTTTGCCATCTGTTCTTTTAAAGACATAGTAATTTGATAGGCATTAAAGTCAAGAAAAATCTGCAGGCTAATGCCGCTATTGACAAATTTGGGCGCCTGCAGAAATTCGCCTTGGAAAGACCTATGATCGAAATACACAAGCTCAGCTGCGCCTACGACGCCCAGATGGTGCTCAGGGACCTGGACCTGAGCCTGGCGGCGGACGAATTCACCGTTTTGGTGGGGCCCAACGGCGCGGGTAAATCCACCCTGGTTTACGCGCTGCTGGGTTTTCTGCCGGCGCTGCAGGGCGAGATCCGCCTGTTCGGCAAGGCCCTGGCAGGCTATAAAAGGTCCGAACTGGCCCGGCTGATCGCCTTCGTGCCCCAGGAAAGCGTGTTCCAGTTCGATTATCCGGTGCGGGACATTGTGCTGATGGGCCGCTATCCTTATCTGGGTCTGATGCAGAGCTGGCTTCCCGCCGATCTGGAGGCTGTGGACAGCGTTCTGGAGCAGCTTCAGCTCAGCGAACTGGCCGGGCGCTTCTATTCCCAGCTCAGCGGCGGCGAGAAACAGCGGGTGCTGATCGCCCGCGCGCTGGCCCAGGCGACGCCCTACGTTTTTCTGGATGAGACCCTTTCCCAGCTGGACATCAACCACCAGGTGGAGATCACGGCCCTGTTGCGCGGGATCGTCCGTTCCAGCGGCAAAGGCATCCTGCTGATCTCCCACAACCTCAATCTGGGCGCCAATTTTTCCGACCGGATGGTCTTTCTGGCCGAAGGCAAGGTGCTGGGCAGCGGAACTCCGGAGGAAATGATGCGCCCCGCTCTGTTGCGGGAGCTCTTTGGAATGGAGCTTCAGACCATGCTCAACCCCGCCAGCGGCAAGCCCAATCTCCTCTATCCGGGCAGCCCGTGAACAAGATCCTCATCCTCTGCCTGCTGATGGTCACGGCGGCTGGCTTAAATGCGGCCGAGCTCGGGGGCAGGATCGTCGATCCCTCCGGAAAGGGCATTTCCTCAGTACTCGTATCCGATGGCCTGATACAGAATTACAGCTCCGAAGATGGCAGTTTCAGGATCTCCACGCAAGCGGATTCCCTGTCCTTCAGACGCCTGGGCTACAAGGCCAGGACCTTGTCCGTGGCTGAGCTCGGTAAGCGGATAACACTGCTGCCGGAGCCGGTGCTGCTGCCCAAAATAACCGTCAGTGACAGCGCCTGGGATATCTTTGCCCCACCGGCGGACAGGGTGGCCCTGCCGGTCGATCCGGACCGGCATTACTACTCCGCCGGGGAGGTGCTAAGTTCAAGTTCCGCAGCCCATTCCAACGACGTTCGCCTGGCTGGCGAAAGCCAGGGAGTCTCCATTTTGGGAAACCTGGCCCGGCACAGCCTGATCATCCTGGACGGCGTGGCGCTGAATCCCGGCGGGGAGAGTTACGACCTTTCCCTGATCGATGCCCGGGACATTGAATCCATCGAGTTGATCAAGAACAATGCCTCTGTCTATGGTGGCGGCTCGGCCATCGGCGGGATCCTGAACATCCGCAGCAAACGGGGACGGAGCGCCGGCGGAGGGGATTTATCCCTGAGCTCGGAAATTGGCTCTTTTGGTTATGCCAAAACCTCGCTGGCCTTCGGAACTGCCATAAATAGATGGGACCTGCGGGTTAGCGCTTCCCATCTGGACACGGACAACGATTTTCCCTACAGGATGCCGGACTGGTGGGCACCGGACAGCGTGGCCATCCGGGAAAACAACGCCAAACGCCAGAACTCGCTTTCCGCCTCGGTTTCCACCTCTTTCAGCAAAGCCCGGCTAAGCCTCCAAAGCGATTACGTGTCCTTCCACCGCCAACTGCCTGGAACGGTGAATTTCTCGGAGGTCTATCGCCATGCCTTTTTAGAAGGTTACGCCAACCGCAACCGCCTGACCCTGAGTTCCCCTCTGGAAGACCTGAGCGCCGACCTGTTGGCCTGGCTGAACCTGGACGGAACCATCTACGACAACACCCGGGCCCCCCTGGCGGTTTATCTTTCCCAATACCGGCAAAAGCTGGCGGACACGGGCCTGCGGGGCAGCCTCGGCGGCGAGTTCGAACTGGGGGAGGGGCTGACCCTGAACGCCGGAATGGCAGCGGAACTGGGCTCCGAGCGTTACCGGAACCAAAACCTGCTGAATCCGGTCAATAACCTCGACCACAGCTCCGCCTTCGCCAACGCCAGCCTTAAAAGCGGACTGGAACTGGACCTGGGCGACCTGATCTACACCGGCGCGGGAGCCTTGCGCTTCGATCACGCCGGGATGGATGACAACCTCAGCTGGCGCCTGGAGGGCAGCGCAAAAAACTATGGCTACGTGGAAACAACGCTGGGCGGTACCTGGGGCACCTCCTTCGCCCTGCCTTCGCCTTACGACCTCTATTGGCGCGGAGATTCCCAGGCCATCGGCAATCCGGACCTGGCCAGCGAAAGATCGCGCGGCTGGCAGCTCTGGCTGGAGAACCGCCTCGGCAGCTTCCACCTGCGCAGCGCCTACCATTACAACACCATCGACAGCCTCATCCAGTGGCGCCAGGTGCAGATGTTCGGCAACGTCTGGAAACCCCTCAATATCGGCCGGGCGCGGATCCGCAACCTGGAGATCGAAGCCGGCTGGGAACCCCTGCAATGGCTGAAGCTGGCCGCCTCGGCGCTGTTCACGGATGCCCTGGACCTCAGTTCGCAGACCGCCGAAAGCGCTCCGGCTTTGATGTACACGCCCCGGGTAAGCTACACTTTGAAGCTGGATCTAAGCTGGCGAAAAATCAATTTCTGGAGCATTTACAGCTATACGGGAGAGCAGTTTACGACTCCGGACAACCTAACTGACCCGCTGCCTGGTTACGCCTTGCTGGATCTGGGCGCAGCGCTGGATCTGAAAATCCAGGGCTGGACGCTGTCCCCCCATTTCAGCGTCCGCAACGCCCTCAATAAAAGCTACTCGGTGTATGCCTACGTGCCTCAGCCGGGGATCTCCTTATATTGCGGAGTAACGCTCCGGATCAGGGACTGAGCTATTTCACCACGCTGAACTTCAGCAGCACCGGAGTCCCTTCCAGAGGCTTAAGCCGGGCGAGATAGACCCCCGAGGCCTTGTCCGCGAAAGGCAGGATGTGTTCGGTCTGAACGAAGATGAAATCCTGCATCAGGATCTTTTGCCCGCGCAGGTTGTAGATCTCCACCAACATCGGTTCCAAGGGCAGATCGCAGGATTTGGTGATCACCAGCTGCCCGGCGTGATAGCTTGCTTTGTATAGTGTCGCCGGGACCTGCCCGTGCCCGGTGAAGTCTGAGATATAGAGGCTTTGTTCGCCGCCCGCGGGCAGCATGTCGATGCTGTAAACATCTTCGTTGCAGGTGAAGCTCAGATCCGCCAGGTCCCGCGCCGCGCCGTTGGCCAGGGTTACTTTCAGGATATGTTCCTGCGGGGTGGTTTCCACCGAGGTGATCCTCACCTCTTCGATGTCCAGCATGCGGTCGAAGATATCCTCCAGCGGGGCGATCCACAGCCCCCGGTGGGCGCGGTAATGGTCCAGCATCACCAGCATATCGTCCACATCGTCCCGCACCTCGTAATCGCCGGTGGGCGAGATCTCCCAAAAGCTGTGAGCCGCGGCAGACTGTGACTGGCAGAGGTGGGTGTAGGCGATGTGCAGGCCCCGGGCGGCGATCAGGGCGTCCAGGTTGTCCGGCGTCATCATGTATTTCATGCTCAGGGAATTGTGCTGTCCGTAGTATTCCCATACCTCGCATCTGGTGCGGCCGAAGAACCAGACCGGCTTGGTGAGCGATCTGGCCTCGTAAACTATATGGGGCAGGCGCCAGGCTTCGTCGTAGGCGTTGAAGGGATTGGTGTAGGGGGTGTCGCCGGGCCAGATGTAGTCGATGTTGCTCTGGTTGATCACATCTGCCACGAAGCTCAGGCTGTCCGGATAGAGGCCGTTGTAGGCGATGTCCTCCGGGTTGAAGGGCACCGCGTGGTCGATCCAGCTGCGGATGTTCAGATGAGCGAGGTCGTGGAGGATGGCCTGTTCGTTGCTGCCGGGGGGATCGGCCAGCATGGTGTAGGTGTGCCAGCCGATGCGGTTTCCGTGGCTGTGGATGAGGTTCCACATGTCTCCAAGGGTGGGTTGGTTCACTCCGTGGATGGTGGTGGAGATGGGGATGTTCCGGGCGAAAAAGCCCTTGGTGTAATAGTTTGGGTTAGCAGGGTTGTTGCTGCCTTCAAAGACTGCCTGGAGGCGGCTCAGGGTCTCGCCGTCGGCGTCGTTGCTGATGCAGAGGGCGGCCTTGCGGTCTCCCGGCCAGCGGCTGAGCTCCAGCAGCAGCGGCTTTTCAGTGAAGAACAGCCAACCCCAGCGATGGGTGCCGCCGGCAGGTTTATACATCGTGTTGCGCAGCAGGCTGGTCTGCTGGGTCTGCTGGTTGAACTGACGGAAGAAGTGGGCCCGGAAGTCGTAAAGCATGATGTTTTGCGCGGTGAGGCCTTCCACGCCCTCGCATTCCGCGTAGCCGGAGGCCACGATCCAGAAACGTTTCAGGCCGCTGGCGTATTCCACCGCCTTGTCCATAAACGGCCCGATGCTGCGGTTGCGGCTGGGATCACCGCTTTGGATGGCCTCAATTCCCTTCAGTTCAGCGCTAACGGGCTCCAGGGCGTTGTCCAGGCTCAGATAGAGCTCGTGCAGATAAAGCTCTTGCTTGAAAGCGGCGCGGACGCTGAACAGCCAGGCCTGGGAAAGATAGGCATTGTGGGGTGAAATGTTGACCGTGAGGTCCAGCTCAGGCGAGGAAAACACGATCACCACGCTGTCCGGATAGGCCTGCTGAGCCGCTGTGAAACTCAACTGCGGATAGCTGTAATCACCCACCCGCTTGTCCGCGTGGGCGTTCAGATCAAAGCTGATCCCGGCGATGTTCAGGCTGTTCGCCGCCGCCCCCAGGCCACAAACCAGGGCCGCCAGAATCATCAAAAACAGTATTTTAGCCAGAGCCACGCTCACTCCTTTGTTGCCGGCTCCGCTGGCGGAGGGCAAGGGTTGGTCTTCTTTGCTTCAGATATCATGCAAGAAGCGTTCCAGATATCCTTACTGATAGAGGAAGCGCTTGATCTTTTGGGTGGCTGTCTTTTCGAAGGGCTCCCTCTGTTCGATGATCTTCTTGATCCGCGAAAAGGTGGAGAGGCCTTGGTTCGCCTCGGTCTTGATCTCTTCCAGCAGGATCTGCACGTGCCGCTGGTATTCCCCGCTGCCCAACTTTTCCGGATGGTGGTGTTTTTCCATGTATTCCGGATTCAGGAAGACCCTCGCGGTGAGCTGTCCGCCGGAATCCAGGACCAGCGATTCCAGCACCGCCTCATGTTCGTTCAGCTTGTTTTCCACGGCCTCCGGATAGATGTTTTCCCCGGAGGCGGCCACGATCACGTTCTTGCAGCGGCCGATGATATAGAGGTAGCGGTTTTTGCGCAGGATGCCCAGGTCGCCGGTGCGGAAAAAGCCGTCCTCCGTGAAGACCTCCGCGGTGCGCTGGGGGTCCTTGTAATAGCCTTTCATCACGGTTTCGCCCTTCACCAGGATCTCGCCGATGCGGGTCTTGGGATCGGGATCCTCGATCCGCAGCTGCAGATGCTCCAGCACCTGGCCGGTGGAGCGGAAACGCACGCCCTGGGGATTGCTGCCGGCGATCAGCGGCGAAGTTTCCGTGAGCCCGTAGCCGATGGCGTAGGGGAAGCCGGCTTCGTTCAGGAAGCGTTCCACCTCCCAGGAAAGCAGGGCTCCGCCGATGCCGAAGAAATGGAGCTGGCCGCCAAAGGTCTTCATCAGCTTTTTACCCGCCACCTTGTGCAGGAATTTGCGCGTGGGCGGAAGCTTGTACATGGCGCGAAAGGCGGGATTGGCCGTGAGCTGGGGATGGATCTGCATCTTGAAGATCTTTTCGATGATCAGGGGCACGGTGAGGATCAGGGTGGGCCGGATCTTTTGCATGGCGGGGATCAGGACCCTGGCCGTGGGCGGCTTGTCCAGATAATAAACACAGGCCCCGCCCATCATCGGGATGATGAAGCCCACCGTGCACTCGTAGGTGTGGGAAAGGGGCAAAACCGAGATCAGGCGGTCGTTTTTCCCCACCGGCTGGAACTGGGTGGTGATCCAGGCGTCCAGAACCAGGTTTTTGTGGCTGAGCATCACGCCCTTGGAAAGCCCGGTGGTGCCGGAGGTGTAGATCAGCGAGGCGAGGTCGTCCTCCTGCACCTTGCTGTCTTTCAAGCCCACCGCCTTCAGGGCCCAGTTGCTAAGTTTCTGCAGCTGTTTCAGAGGTTCGTTGACGATCCCTCCGATCAGGTCCTGGGGGGCCCGGTGTTCCAGCGGCTCAAAGTTGTCCAGGGCCACCAGGGTGATCCTGGGGTCCAGGTCCGCGTAGCCGATCTTGTCGTAATGGGCGCCGGAGACGAAGACCATTTTCGCCTCGGAATGGCGCAGGATGTTCAAGATCTCGTTCACATGGAAATCCGTCAGGATGGGCACCACCACCGCGCCCAAAGAGGCGATGGCCAGATAGGCGATGCCCCAGTTCGGCATGTTCTGGCTCAGGATCGCCACCTTGTCGCCCTTCACAATGCCCTGTTCGCTCATCATCCGGATCACTCCGTCGATCTGGCCGCGCAGCTGGCCGTAGGTGATGGGGTCGCCATCCACGTTGGCCAGGGCGGGTTTGTGGCTGAATAGTTGGCAGGACCGGTCGATCATGCTCTTTAAAGTTAGCTCGAAAGGAGGGTTCACATCTTCTCCAGAGGTTTTAGTTTTGATTTTGCAAGCATCGGAACACAGGGCTATCCTGTCAAGCTAAGTTTTAATTTTATTCCCCCTTAGCCCCTTCCCATCCGCCTCTCTTTAACCTCCCCCTAACTTCCCGCCTGACAGGGGGGAAGTGTGCGGGAGGCATACAGGAGGCGTATGAGAGAGGGCTAAGGGCGGGGTTTTATAGCGGACACAAAGATGTGAACGCCGAAAAACAACGTAGCGCAGCATTCCAATGCTGCGAAACAGCTGCCAATTCCGCATGATCGGAATCATGCGCCACTAAGACATGAGCGCTATACTTCGGTTTGCCGAACAACGGCAGGAATAGTGAAAGTCCTGGTTTCCTGTTCTTCTCAGCCCTCTGCGACGAGCCGTGAATTTTAAAGAAAAAAACCCCGTGCCGATGTCCGGGGCAGCGATTCACTCACTCATATAAAGGGCTCCGGCGAAGCAGAGTTTGGCGCAGAGGGAGCAGCCCACGCATTTGTCCTTGTCGATCACGGGGAAAAGATCCTCGTCGAGCGTGATGGCCAGATAGGGGCAGCGGGTGCAGTTGCCGCAGTGGACGCAGAGTTCTTTGGTGAGGGTGCTGCTTTTGGTTTTTGGGGGCAGGTCCATGAAATCGGTTACCGGCTGGGGTTGGGCGATGCCGATGAGCTCTTG
>JAJBBF010000010.1 GCA_020532215.1 Candidatus Cloacimonadota bacterium | reverse complement strand
GCTGGGGCTGGCTTCGACTGCCTGCACTCCGCCCGGAGGCAGGGTGATCTCGGTAAGCACGAAGTTTTGGGTGGTGGTCTGCAGCCCAACGATGTTCACGCCGGTCTGCGTTGCCGATTGGTAACCTGTCTTCACGCAGGTGACGGTGTAGGTGCCCTGGTAAACGCCGAAGGAATAATTTCCGGTGGCGTCGGAGGTGCCGCTGTAGTCGCCCGCGGTGATGGTGGCTCCCGCGATCGGGACGTTGGTGCCGAATTCGGTCACTGTACCGGTCAGGGTGCCCATCATGCCTTTGTGGATCTCGTTGGAGAAGGCGGGCGCGGACATAACGTTGTTGGTGTAAACAGCCTTGATGGCATATTTGTAAACGCCGGAGGGCAGCGGAGCCCAGGCGTTGTCGGTATAGTTGGTGGGGGTGATGTTGGTGGGGGTGAGCTGGACCCAGAGGTCTTCATCATCCTGGTTCGCGGCCAGCAGACGCCAGACACGGTATCCGTTCAGGACGCGGTCGGTGCCGTTGGCTTCGCCGAAGGCGCCGCTCTTCACAGCCAGCGGGGTGAGCTCGGGAGCCCGGGTGGGGGCGGAGAAGCCCACGTAGCCGCGGATGTTCCAGTTGTAGTTGAGGGTCGGAGCCAGGTCGTAGAGGGTGGACCAGGCGCCGGCGTTGTAGATCATGTTGCCGAAGCCGTTGAGGGCGGGGCCGCCGTCACAGCCGGCGGGATACATGCCCGCGGTGTGGGTGACGTTGTAGCCGAACCAGAGTTCCTCGGTGCCGGAAACAACCACGGGGTTGTCCAGCAGCACGGTCTGGAACACATCGGCGGTGGGCACGGTGAAGGGCTGGTCAACAACCTGGGTTCCAGCAGCGGTGGGGGTTCCACCGGTCCAGACGCGCAGGGAGTAGGTGGCCAGATCGCCGGGCCAGAGGGAGATGGCGTAGAGGCTCATGCCGGCATAGTCGGTGAGAGCGGAGGCCGGGAAGCGGATGGCGGCGCTGAATTCACCGCCGGCGGTGAGGCCGATGCTGTCTTCGTTCAGGCCGGTGTCGTAGTAGATCCATTCGCCCACTGCGTTGGGATCCGGGGCCATCCAGGTGAGGGCCACGTTCGAATAGTCGGTGGCTTCAGTGGCAACCACCTGATAGGGCGGGAAGGCCAGTTCGTTCACGATGATGTCGTCCATGTTCACGTTGGTGGTGCCGACCACGACCTGGCCGGTCGCGTTCTGGTAACCCGTGGCGTGGGCTGTGTATTCGTAAGTTTGGCTGGCATAGACGCCGGTGATGGTGAATTGGCCGCTGGCATTGGTGGTGGCCTGGTAGGGCTCATAACCGGTGAGGTTGATGGTGGCGTCGGCCAGGCCCACGGTGGGCTGGTCGCTGCCTACGATGCGTCCGGTAACGGTGACCTGGGGCAGCTGGGTGAGCACGAAGTCCTGGGTCACGGTTTGGTCTTCGATGATGGTGACGGCGTGGGTAACTTCGTTGTAGCCGTGTTTTGTGGCCACAACGGTTTGGGCACCCATCATCACGTAGGGGAAGTTGTAAACGCCGTTGGCGTCGGTGGTGGTGGTGAGAGGGGTTCCGGTGATGGAGACCGTCGCTCCGGGCAGAGGGGTTGCGCCGTCAAAGACCGTTCCGGTAAGGGCTCCCATGTCGTCCACGATCAGGAAGAAAGTGGTCTTGGGGAACATACCGGTGGGGGCGGTGCCGGCGGGGGGCGCGGCCGGATCGAAGGCGGTGCCGTCTGAATAGACAGCCAGGGTGCGGGAAGTGCCGATGGTCTGGGTGCGGAAGTTGACTCCGCTGAACCAGCCGGTGTCCATGGGACGCTGCGCCATCACCACGAGGTTGCCGCCGCCATAAACGTACGGGGTCTGCAGGGTGATGTTGATGTCGTTTTGTCCCGTGGGGTAGTCCACCAGGCCGTCAAAGACGGAGGTGAGGCTGGTGGAGGGCACCCATCCTGCTGTGAGGTCGGCATCGGCGATCTCGCCCATCCAGATCTTGGTGGGTTTGTCCGTCAGGCCGCCGGCCAGAGTGAAGTCGTTGTAGTACTGGATGCCTGTGATCAGGCCGCCGATGTTCATTTCGTTGGCGGGATAGACCGTCTCGGACAGGCTGTTGTTCCAGAAGAAGTTCAGCGGGAGGAGGCCGGTTTGGCTGCCATCGCCGATGGTGACCGCCACAACGCCCGCGGCCTGCACGCTGATGTTCATGTGCGGGGTCTGGTTGTTGGAGGCGATGCCGTCGTTGGCCAGCACCACTTCGCCCCAGATCTCCATCGCGCCGGTGGCGGAGGGGGTCCAGGTGATGGCAAAGTCGATGGTCTGCTGGGGTGCGATGGAGGTGCCGGGAATGGAGGCAAGCTCCACGTTTCCGGTGCCCATCAGCTTGACGGTGTAGGTGTTTTCGGTGTTGGCGCCGTTGTTTTTCACCGCCACCGTGTAAGTGGTGGGATCACCCACGGAGGGGGTGGTGTTGCCGGCAATGCTCTGCGCGCCGAGGTCGTGTTCGAGGTTCACCGCGCTGACCGCCGCCGCCCAGCCGTTACGCTGGACCGAGCCGTCGGAGGTGAAGACGAAGGTAACGGCGTTGGAGCCGATCAGTTCATCCGGCAGGGCGGTGCCGGAGTAGCCTTCAGCGGGGCCTACCTGCGGGGCGGAGGTGTCCGGCCCGTTGTAGATCTTCAGGTAATCCCAGCCGGATTCCAGATCGAAGTAGGTGAAGATCACGTGGATGATCGAGGTGGGATTGGCGGCCGAGAAGGTGAAGGTGTAGTTCTCGGAGTTTTGATACTGGCCGTCGGGTCCGCCTGAATCGTAGAAGGCATAGGTCATGCCATCGGTTACGGACTGGGTGCCGTTGGTCATGGTAACCACCGGGCCGCCTGTGGTGAAGCTCCAGACCGGGCAGTTGACCGCGTCGCCTTCGGCATTGAAAGGAATTATCTTCCAATAGTAGGTGGTGTTGATTGCCAGGGTGGGGGCATAGGTAGTTTCGGTGGTGTTCTGGATGAAGGGCGGATCGACAGCAGTGCCGAAATGCACCTTGTAGCCTGTGGGGGCGCCGCCGCCGGAAGCCCAGTTGAGGGTGGCGGAGGTCATCACGTTCACCGCGCCGTCAGCCGGGGAGACGATCTGCGCCGGGTTGGGCGGATCGTCAACAACCAGGGCTTCCATGTTGAACCTGATGTTGGAGCGGTTCAGGCTGGTGACGCCGGTGGTGGCAGTGCTGGCTTCAGTGGTGTCGCTTTGGAAGCGCAGCGAGCTGTTAAACGCGGTGGTCGAATAGTAAGTCGACGCGTTCTGGGTATAATCACCCGGGATCAGCGAGGTGTAGACATCGACCAGGATGTTCGAAGTGCCGTCCCAGACAAAGGGAGCCGTGAAGGTGTGTGTGTTCCAGCCAACCACGGGCAGGAAGTTGTCCTGCACGAAAACGGTTTGGTAGGTCCCGTCTTCGAAAGTGGTGGTGAGAGCTGTCTGGGTGGTGTGTTTCAGCCGGATCGTGTAGTTCGGCATCGGGGAACAGGTATTCAGGGCGGCCACGTTGAAGGCCACCGAATTGATGTTCCCGGGTCCGCCGCCCTGGTCTTCGATCTCCGAAGCAAGCAACAGGTATTGCTCGCGGAAATTTTTGTACCAGGTGCCATAGGGGGCCGGACCGCCGGTGGTGGTGTTGGTGGTGGTTTCGTTGCCTATGGTAACGTTGATCTGGGCATAGACGTTGCTGAACATGCCGATTGCAAAAATCAGCAGCAGCGCGAAAAGAAGGGTTCTTTTCATAGGATATCTCCTTTTCCCATTATATTGTTTGGGTGTTCTTCAGAAGTTTGGCGGACAGTCAGAGCCCTTAACCTAGGATACTCCGTCCGATTTTGGTTTCGACATTGATTGCCTTCAGGGGTTGCCGTCAGGCATGATACAACTAAAGTTTTTTGGTCAAACACACTATGCGCTCCCGCAAAAAAAGCGGCTTATTTGTTCCACTACTTCCATTATGCTTTTCTGTCAAGCAATAAATTAGCCATATCCGGGCAATTGCTGGCATCGGGAACCGCAAAGCCCGGAATATCTTCAGATATCGTCAAACTTTTCCATCAGAATGCGCCCGCAGCTTTCGCAATAGTTTATCTTGCGGCGCAGCTGCAGCTCGATGCGGATCTGGGGGCGGATCACGTAGCCGCAGCCGCCGCAGGCACCGTCGCGGGCATAGACCACGGCGCAGTTGTCCTTGTTTTTGATCATGTTGGCATACTGGCGCACGATGTTCTGGGGCAGGGTCTGGGCCAAAACGGTGCGGTCGGCGCGGAGTTTTTCGATATCGGCATCGAGGGATTCGATCTTCTTGCGCAGGTCGCCTTCGCGTTCGCGCTTGGTCTTTTCCGCCGCCTCGAGGTCTTTTTTGTCCTCTTCGACCTTGGCCCTGGCCTCCGCCTCGGTTTCCATCAATTCGAGCTCCTGGCTTTCCAACTCGGAGATCTTGTCCTTGAGGTAAGCGATCTCGCTGTTCAGCGCCTTGTATTCCTTGTTGGTCTTGATCTCGGAGAGCTGGGCGGCGTATTTCTTGGAGGTTTCCTGGTTTTGCTTGATGTCGCTTTCCAGGGCACGCTGTTTCTTGGCGATCTCGGCGCGCTCGGTTTCGCTGTTCAGCAGATTCGCGGTGGCGGCGTCCACCCGCTCTATGATGTCGTCAAGTTCTTGGGGCAGTTCCTGCTGCAACAGGCGCAGGGCACCGATCTGGTCGTCCAGTTTTTGCATTTTGGCCAGGGTGCGAAGTTGTTCTTCCATCGTCACTCCTTAAATAAAAGACTGATGTCCAGCGACTGGTAGGAATGGGTCAGGGCGCCGCTGGAAATGTAGTGCACGCCCGTCTGCGCGAGCTTGCGGATATTGGCCAGGGTAACGCCTCCCGAGATTTCGAGCTCCACTTTTTTGCCGAAGCGCCGCACGCAGGCCTTGATCTGGGTCAGGTTCATGTTGTCCAGCATCACCCGGTCCACTCCGGCGCGGACGGCCTCTTCCAGTTCATGGATGTTGGTGACCTCGACTTCGATCTTGTGGGCGGTGTTGTGTTTTTTCACCCGGGCCACGGCTTCGCCGATGCTGCCGCAGGCGCGGATGTGGTTTTCCTTGAGCATCACCATGTCGTAGAGGCCGAAACGGTGATTGAAGCCTCCACCGACCCGCACGGCGTATTTTTCCAGGGAGCGCAGCAGCGGTGTGGTCTTGCGGGTGTCAAGGAGGCGTACAGCCGTGCCTTCCAATTCGCTGCTCATGGCTTGGGTGAGGGTGGCAATGCCGCTGAGGCGCTGCAAAAAGTTCAGGGCTGTGCGTTCGCCCTGCAGGATGGACGCGGGATTTCCCTCCACGCGCATGATCTCGGCGCCAGGCTCCACCCTGTCTCCATCCCGGTTGTAGAGGATTATCTTGAGGCTTTTGTCCACGGTCAGGAAAACCTCTTTGGCGATCTCCAGGCCGGCCAGGACCCCCTCTGCCTTGGCGATCATGAAAGCTTGCCCGGCAACCGGCTCCAGCTCGAGATAGGAGGTGCTGATGTCGCCGCTGCCGATGTCTTCGGCCAAGGCCAAGCGGATGATCTCACTGGTGTTCATCGTTCCTCCGGGATAAAAAAAAAGCATCTGCGCGTGCAAATGCTTTGTCTCTATAACTGCTGACGTTCAGGTAGCTTAACTGTTTGTTTCGTGAACACATATAATCTTGATCCTCTATATTTTATCAGCAAATCCTGATACCCCTATCTTGTCAAGCAGTATCTTGCCGGAATGGCCTTGGAGCCGCTTCCGGTGCCGGTTCCCGTAAATAGGTTGACGGAAAGTTCAAGCTGCGTAAAATGGGATTCATGCAGAAAAGAACATATCACCGTTTGGGCTTGCTGCTGCTGGCTTTTCTGGCTTCAGCCTGCGCCGGCACGCGGGGCAACGTGTATCCGCTGAGCAAGGGCTATCTGCCCGCGGATCAGTTGTTTGGCAAGCTGCAGCAGATCATGCAGGGCAACCCCGCGTTGGTGCGGCTGAACATCATTGGCTTCAGCGCTACGGAAAACCTGCCTGTCTATTGCCTGGACATCGGCCGGCCCCAGGCAGCACGCAATGTGTTGCTGGTCGGCCAACACCACGGCGATGAGGTTTTAGGCCTGGAGGTCGTGCTGGACTGGGCGGCCCAATTGGCCAGGGACAGCCGCGCGGACAAAAAGACCGACGCCATCCTGGATAACTTCCGCTTCTGGATCGTCCCCACCCTCAATCCCGAAGGCCACAGAGTGGTTGCCGCGGGCTTGTGTTCCCATAAACGCAAAAACAACCGCGACACCAATTCCAACGGCATCCTGGACCTCCCCGGCGACGGGGTGGACCTCAACCGCAATTATCCGGTTTTCTGGGACGAATTTGCCGAGCTGCCGCCCGCACATCAGAACTACAAAGGTTCCGAGCCCGCCTCGGAACGGGAGATCCAGGCCATAACTATGCTGGCCCAAAAACAGCATTTCGATTACGCGATCTTCTTTCACAGCTCACCCTCCGGCGCCCTCAGTGAAAAGATCTTTCTTCCCGCCCTGGACGGGAGCAGCGATAAACAACTGCAGGCCTACGCGGAACTGGAAAAATTCGCCCAGGCCTACGCCAAACAATTGCCCAAAGATTATCTGCGGGGCAATTACGAGGTTAGCCCCATCCCCGGAAGCAGGATGGGAAGTGCTCGCAACTACTTCTTCCACATCCACGGAACCGCTGCTTTCCTGGTTGAGATCGGCGGGGTGAATTCCGCCGGGGTCAGCGTGGTCCATCCCGGCACCAAAATGCGGGACAGGATCGTGGAGAAACACCGCAAAGCCCTGCGCTCGGTTTTCCACGGCATGATCTAAAGAACAGGGCCCAACCCTGGTTTAATGATCGGTTCAGGCTTGCCCCGGGTCGGGTCCGGCTTGGGTGGCTTCAGATTTTGCGCTCAGAGCGGATTGCCAGGCTCACGGTCTTCAGGGGGAACGATGTTCAGCGGTGCTATCGCCCTGTCAAAATATCCGTGCACCTTGGCGATGGTGAGGCCGTAATTGGTGATCGGCACTCCGCGCCTTTGGGCTTCCACGATGCGGCGGCTCATCTCCATCTGGTTGAGCATGCAGGCGCCGCAATGCACGCAGAGCGCGTATTCCTCAAGGTTGGGCGGGAAATCGTGGCCGGCATAGGTCTCGAAGACGAGGTCCTTTCCAGTGTATTCCCGCAGCCAGCGGGGCAGCTTCACCCGGCCGATGTCGTCCTTCTGAACATGATGGGAACAGGCTTCCGCGATCAAGATTTTGTCGCCGTCCCGGAGATTGTCGATCTGCCGGATCCCGGCTGCCAAAATGTCCAGATCGCCCTTGTAGCGGGCGAAAAGGATGGAAAAGGTGGTGAGCTTCACCTGTGGTGGCAGGTCAAGCACCACCACTTCGATGGCCTGGGAATCCGTGATCACAAGGTCCGGATCCTCTTTCAGCGAGGCCAGAGCCTGCTTCAGCTCGAATTCCCGCACCACCAGGGCCACCGTGCCGCTGTCCAGCAGATCGCGCAGCACCTGCACCTGTGGCAGGATCAGCCTGCCCTTGGGGGCCGCGGAATCGATCGGCGTCACCAGGATCACGCGATCGCCGGCCCGCACAAGGTCGCTTACCAGGGGGCGTTCCGTCTTCAGATGAGCGGGTGCCAGCTCGATCAGCTTCTCTTTGGCTGCCTGGATGTTCTCTTTCTGGCTGGCGGAAACGGAAACCCAATTCAGGCCATGCTTTTGGCAATACTCCAGATTGGCCGGGGCTACAGGACGGAGGTCGCGCTTGTTGAAAGCCACCAGCAGCGGTATCTTCATTTCCCGGATACGCTCCAGGAATTCCAACTCGCTGGCGGAGAAAGTGTTGCCGTCATTGACGAAGATGGCCATGTCCGTGCGGAAAAGCACGCGGTAAGTGGCCTGGACGCGTTTGGCGCCCAGTTCGCCAATGTCGTCGAGGCCAGCTGTATCGTAGAAAGTGACCGGTCCCAGGGGCAGAAGTTCGTAACGCTTGTCCACCGGATCCGTGGTGGTGCCCGGAGTTTCCGAGACGATGGCAATTTCCTGGTTGGTAAGGGCGTTGATCAGGCTGGATTTGCCGCTGTTGCGGTTTCCCAGCAGGGTTATGATCAGGCGTTCGCCGCGGGGTGTGCTGCTCATTATTCCTCATTTGGGTAGCAAAGATTTCTTTTATCTACAGAATAACGCGGTTGGCGGATTTTGCCAAACCGCCATGAGGGAAAGCCCCACCGAAAGTCTTGACAGCCTGGCAAACCCTGGAAAGATTGAACTGTTTAGGAAAAATTTCCAGAGGAGCCCAACATGGACGATATCAAGGGAATCCGCACCATAAACCTGCGCGAAAATGATCCCGGCAAGCTCAGGGATCAGCTGCGCCACTATTTTCACCAGACCTTCAGCATCGAAGAAAAACTCTATGAAAGCCTGGCCGACGACGCCACTTTCTACCTGCGCGCCGATCCGCTGCGCCACCCGCTGGTCTTCTATCTGGGCCACACCGCCGCTTTCTATATCAACAAACTGATCATCGGCAGGGTGATCGGGGAACGGCTGGATCCGGCCTTGGAATCGATGTTCGCCATCGGAGTGGACGAAATGAGCTGGGACGACCTCAACGATGCTCATTACGACTGGCCGACGATCCCGGAAGTGAGGGCCTACCGCGATAAGGTGCGGGCCAGGGTGGACGCGCTGATCACCGAACTGCCTCTGGACGAGCGCGGCATCGGCTGGGAAAGTCCCTGGTGGGGCGTGATCATGGGCATCGAGCACCAGCGCATCCATCTGGAGACTTCTTCCGTGCTGATCCGCCAGTTACCTCTGGATAAAGTGCGGCAGCTCGATTTTTGGAAGGTCTGCCCCGAAAGCGGAGTGGCACCGATAAATGAGCTGTTGCCGGTTGAGGGAGGAACCGTTAAACTGGGCAAGGATGACAGCGATCCCTGGTACGGCTGGGACAATGAATACGGCAGCGCGACCTTTAAGCTCAAGCCTTTCAGGGCTTCCAAATATCTGGTCTCGAACGCGGAATTCCTTGAGTTCATCGAGGCCGGCGGCTATCAGAAGGAAGAATACTGGACCGAGGAAGGCTGGTCCTGGCTGGTCTGGCAGCAAGCCAGCCTGCCGCGTTTTTGGCGCAAGGCCGGCAGCGGCTACAAACTACGCCTGATGGCCAGCGAGATCCCCCTGCCAAAGAACTGGCCGGTGGAATGCAATTACCTGGAGGCCAAGGCTTTCTGCAACTGGAAAGCCAGCCGGACCGGCCGCCCGGTAAGGTTGCCCAGCGAAGAGGAGTGGATGCTGTTGAGGGACAGCCTGGTGCCAAGCGACCAACCCCTCTGGGACAAGGCTCCGGGCAACATCAACCTGGAATGGTGGGCTTCCTCCTGTCCGGTTGACCGCTTCGCCTTTGGCGATTTATTTGATGTCATCGGCAACGTCTGGCAGTGGACCGAAACCCCGATCTACGCTTTTCCCGGCTTCAAGATCCATCCCATCTACGACGATTTTTCCGTGCCTACCTTCGATGGCCGGCACAACCTGATCAAAGGCGGCTCCTGGATCTCCACCGGCAACGAAGCGCTGCGCAATTCCCGCTACGCTTTCCGCCGCCATTTTTACCAGCATGCCGGCTTCCGCTATATCGAGAGCGACGCGCCCCTCGCCGAACATAGCGAGCCGCATGAATCCGACCCCGCCATCATTCCCTGGTGCGATGCCAATTGGGGCGACAACCCCCTGGGCGGAAAGAACTTCGAACTCCAGCTGGTGGAGGCCCTCCATCCCTGGATCGCCGGCCTGGAAGGGAAAAAGGCTTTGCATCTGGGCTGCAAGACCGGCCGCGCGAGCTTTGAACTGGCCCGGATCTTCGCCTCCGTGACCGGCCTCGATTTCACCACCCGGCTGATCCGTCTGGCCACCCAGATGAAGGAAAAAGGCTACATCCGCTATGTGCGGGTGGACGAAGGCGAGATCCAAAGCTATGTGGAAGTATCGCTTGCGGAGCTTGGGCTGGAAGAAACCGCTGCCCGGGTGGAATTCTGGCAGGCGGATGTTTCCAACCTCATGGCCAAGTTTGGCGCCTACGATTTCATCCTGGCAGAAAACGCGGTCGAAGGCGCCATCAACCCCGGCCGCTTCCTGCGGGATATCCATAACCGTTTGAATTCCAAGGGCATCCTGGCCATCGCGGATAGCTATGGCTGGGATCCCCAGATCACCCGGGCCGAGGACAGGATCGGCGGATTCCGCAAGGACGGCGAACCCTACTCCGCTTTTGAGGGGATCAGAGACATCCTGGACCGGGAATTTGAACCGCTGGCGGAACCCGTTGACCTATGGCAGACCCTGCGGATCGAAGAGCGCCGCCACATCCTCCGGAAGCTGCAGTTAACACTCTGGAAAAAAAGAATTTGATGCGCCGAAGAGGCTTTGTTCTGGCGTGCTTGGGGATCGCTTTCGGCTTGAACGCGGAGATGATCCAGATCGGCGACGGTGCCTTGTTCAACCAGGGCTTGCCGATCGAGGCTTTCCGCTCCTACAGCTATTCGCAGCAGCTATACCGGGCCGCGGAGATCAACACCGCCGGCCTCATCAGCAACCTCTCTTTTCAATACAGCATTGCCAGCCCGGAATTTCTTGTCCACAGCGCCGCCTGGAAGGTCTATCTGGGCCATACCAGCCGGAACCACTTGGATACCTGGGTCCCAGCCGACAGCCTTGACTTGGTTTTCGACGGAACCCTCACCCCGGCTGATTTCTACGGGGCACTGCCCGGACAGGGCTGGCTGCAGATCGACCTGTCCAACCCCTTCTTTTACAACGGGGTGGACAATCTGCTGCTGGCCGTGGATGAGAATTCGGATCTGGGAGGCAGCACCGCGGATGAGTTTTTCTGCACTCCGGATGCCGCTCTGCGGGGGATTGTCTTCACCAGCAATGATGTGGATCCCGATCCGGCCGATCCTCCTCCTCCGCCGGTGCCGGGTTTTTTCTACGCCCGCGCCGCCTTTCCCAATCTCCGGCTGGAGATCGTTCCTTACAGCCTAACGCCCTGGCAGCCCCAGCCGGAAGACCAGGCCTCCGGGGTTGCGGTGGAAACGCTTCTGAGCTGGCAAAGCAACGCCTCTTCCTTTGATCTTTGGCTGGGTCCTGATCCGGACTCGCTGCAGCTTGTGGCGCAGGGAATTACACAAACCCATTTTGCCCCTCCCCAGGCTCTGCAGCTGCTTACAACTTATCATTGGCAGGTGCTGGCATACGCGGAGGGCGAGACCTATCCCGGACCCGTCTGGAGTTTCAGCACCGCCGGGGAAGGGATCGGGCCGCCCCAAAACCTCAGTGCATACCATATCACAGACCACGTGCAGCTGGCCTGGGAACAGCCGCTGGAGGGCGAACCCGTGCTCTACCGGGTGATCCGCAACGGCGTGTTCCTGGCCGCCACCCAGGACCTTTGCTATCAGGATTTTGAGGTTGCCCCCGGGCAGGTGTTCTACTATTACGTGTTGGCGCAAAACCACCTCGGAGAGCTATCCGGCCCTTCAAACACCGCCAGCGTCCACATCCCCGGCCTGATCCCCAACCTCATTGTCCAGCAGGGTTTTGAGGGCTTCCAACCTTTCACCCAAACTGTCCCCGGCTGGCAAAACCTGGATCAGGACGGCTGCGATTCCTGGCTCTGGAACGGCGTCAGCTTCCCCGGTTTGGGAGAGCCGCTGGCCTGGCTGGTCTTTGCCCCGCAGCAGACGCAGCCTCCACTGGCCGGGTTCGGCGCTCACGGCGGAGCGCAAATGCTGGCCTCGCTGGCATCTTTTCCCCCGCCCAACAACGATTGGCTGATCTCGCCCCGATTGCAGCTCGGCAACGCTCCTTGCTTGAACTTCTGGGTCCGTTCGCACACATCGGATTACGGTCTGGAGCGGCTGCGGGTCTTGATCTCAAATGCCGGGACAGCCACTGAGGATTTTGTTTCGCTCAGCCCCGGAAACTGGCTTCTGGTGCCGGCTGAGTGGACGGAATACACCTATGACCTGGCTGCCTGGCAGGGCCAAAGCGTCCATCTGGCCTTCAACTGCGTTTCTTGGGACGCCCAGGCGCTGTATCTGGACGACATCGTGGTCACTGGCGAGGGTGGCTATGTTCCTGTTTATGAAGAACTTGCCCAATCGCTTGATTTCCGGGTATATCCCAATCCCTGCCGAGGGAATTTTCGCGTCGAGGATACTTCCAAATTGCCCTTTGATCTTGCGGTTTACGACCTGCGCGGCCGCAAGCTCTATTCCGCCCCGGCTTTAAACGGCTTCAGCAGCTCCGAACACTCTCTGCGCCTGGCCGCGGGGATCTATTTCCTGCGTTTGGAGCGCGGCCCCCACAGCCAGATCCGGCGCCTGGCCATCATCCCATGAAAAACTATATCCAGCCGGATGTGGAGGACTTTCTTGAGGGCTTGCTGCGGGACGGCAAATTCAGTGAAAACATCGTCGCCCGCCAGTCGCTGCAACCGGTGAAGGCCGTCTGGGCGGATTTTCCACCCCAGACCAGGCCGGAACTGCTTTCACTGCTGCGTTCCCAAGGCATTGACCGGCTGTATGCCCATCAGCGGGAGGCCATAGACGCCGCTCTGAACGGCGCCAACCT
>JAJBBF010000172.1 GCA_020532215.1 Candidatus Cloacimonadota bacterium | reverse complement strand
GGACCTGCGCATCGAATGCCCGGAACTCAATTACATAGTGGATTTCAAGACGGGCAACCGCGACGACGACCAACTCATTTTTTACGAATGGCTGTACTATCTGCTCGATCCGGACTGGGAAGCCAGGGATCTCGATTCCAGGTTCTGGCTGATCTTCAAAAGCGAAACGGCGGGCGGAAAGATCACCCCCAAACGCCGTGAGGATTGGCGCAGCAAAATGGCGGAGGCCCTCTCGGACTGCCTCGAACGTGGATTTACCCTGGGTGAAAAAGCGGGGGACCGCGAAAAACTGGCCCGGATTACCCGCGCCGACCTTTTCTCCCTGGGAAAAGGGGGTGAAGCGTGAACGCCTTCTCCAGCAAGATCATCACTGCCAGCGCCGGCACTGGCAAAACCTATCGCCTGGCCCTGGAATACATCCGCATTATCCTCGATTTTTACACCACCAGCCAGGATTTCAGCCTGGACAACATCCTGGTGCTCACTTTTACCAAAAAGGCCACAGCCGAGATCCGCGAACGTATAAACGCCCATCTGGCCTTGCTTTGCAACGAACATCCCGCCACCCCGAAGGCTGCTGACGACCGGCGCGGGCTGCTGGCCAGCCTCTGGCCGGAGCAGACGGATCCCAAGCTGTCCGATAAAGACAAGGAAGTGCTCAACCTCGCTCTGCGCGCTCTTTCCACTGATCGCAGGCAGCTGCAGGTGATGACCATCGATGCCTATGTAAACAGCGTTTTCCGCAATATCGTCCGCCCCCTTCGCAGCATTGAAAGTTTCGAGATCGACATCAAGGCCGTGGAAAAACGCCTGCCCTTCCTGCTGCAGCATCTGATGAAACCTGAATACCAGGGTAAACTGGACAGCCTCCTCAGCCGCAGGATCAGCCCTTCGCTGGACGAATACCAAAACTTCTTCAGTTCGCTGATCGAGCAGCGCTGGCTGCAGTTCCAGATCCAGAAAAAAGAGGGCCGGATGCCGGATGAAGGCACCCTGTGGAAGCTGCACAAAGAAGGCGACCCCGCCGCCCGCGACCAGGCTCTGGCCGGGGTTCGCGAAAGCCTGGAACTCCTGCTCTCCCTGCTGGAGCAATACCGGCCCCAGCACCCGCCAGCGAAATCCACCGTGCAGGGTTTCCGCCGGCTGTTTCCCCTCTTCCCGGATAGCTATGCTGCTCTGCGGGAAGAAGTTGCCAAACTCTGCTCCACGCCCGGAGGCTGCCTGCGCCTCTTCCAAAACTGTCCCGAAGGCAAGATCGTGGACGGCGGCAAATTCCGGGGCAAAGCCCTGGCCGACGCCAACCAGCTGGTCCTCACCCTGCAAAGCCAGCTCTACAGCAGCCTGGCCGATTATCTGCTCCACACCCACTTTTTGCCCGAACAGGCTGAGATCCTCGAGCTGTGGTCCGCCCTCCTCGAGGAGTACGACAAACTGATCTACCTCTATAAAAACATGAGCTACGACGACATTTCCTGGTTCACCCTGGAAGCCCTGTTCAGCACCGATCCGCCCCAATTCGACATGCAGGTGGAAGCCGTGGCCACAGAGTTTTACCAGTTTCTGGCCCACCGCAGCCGCTTCATCCTGATCGATGAATTCCAGGATACTTCGTTGATCCAGTTCGCCATCCTCAAACCCATCATCGAAGAGGTTATCAGCGGACAGGGTACCAAGGATTTCGGCGGCTTGATCGTGGTGGGGGATGAAAAGCAGTCCATCTTCAGCTGGCGCGGCGGAGAGCGGGAATTGCTGCTGAACCTGCGCAGCATCTTCGGCCCTCTGAGCGATCTGAAGCTGGAACCGCTGGAAAGGTCCTTCCGCAGCAGCCGGCAGATGGTCGCTTTCGTCAACCGGGTTTTCGGCTCTTCCCTGATAGCCGGCCGGCTGCGGGAATTTGGGCTTAAGTGGCCCTATAAGCCGCTCACAGAGGCCATGGACGAACTCGATCCCCAGACCCGGGTCGAGTTTCAGGCCGCCGCCTATTCCAAAAGCGCGGGCGGCCGCAGCCTCAGCCAGGTCTATCAGCATTTTGTCAGCGCTTTTATTACACCCAATTACAGCAAGGACAGCCCGGAAAGCATGGCCGTGATCTGCCGCACCGGCAAAGAATTGGCCGCGATCCAGAAGGTGCTGGATTCCGAGGGGATCGGCAGTATCTACCAGCCCTCCAGCACCTTGCCGGAACATGCCTGGGTTTCTCCGCTTCTGGCTTGGCTGCGCTGGCTGGCCTGGCGCCACTGGCTGGATTTTCTCGAGGTTTTGCGCTCCGATTATGTTTTACTCAAGGCTTCCGAACTTAAAAAGGTCGCCGACGAGATCGCCGCCGCCCGCGGCGAAGCGCGCGACCCGGATTTTTCCGCCTGCCCCCTTGCCGCGGCATTGCACAAGCTGTCCCAAAACCAGGCCGGTTCGGTATCCCGGGCTTGCCAACAGCTTGTGGACCTGTGCTTGCCCGTGCAAAAATGTGCCGCGACCGAAGCAAAGAACCCCCAAGCCTTCGAGCGCGATTATCTGAACGTCCACGCCTTCCTCAGCCTGGCGCGGGATTTTGAGCTCTCCTCCGCCCGGAAAGACAAGAGCATTCCCGCTTTCCTGGATTATCTGGAAGACAACGACGGCCAGGATTTTCTCAAGCAGGTTTCCGTGGAGGGCGAGGGTTCCCTGCAGTTGCTTACGGTGCACAAATCCAAAGGTTTGCAGTTCGACCGCGTTTTCCTGCTGTACAATCTCAGCAGCCGGGGCGGCAACGATTCTTCCTATCTCAAGGCTTACACGGATTTTGCCGGGGCGGATTTTCAGGATCTGCGGGATTTCGGCCTCACCTATCACTACGCCGAAGTGATCAAGGCTTCCCGCTACAAAACCCTGGCTGAAACCGCTGAATACCGCGAAATGCTGGAAGAAATGAACAACCTCTATGTGGCCTTCACCCGCGCCAAAACCTCCCTGCACCTCTGCTTCGCCTTTGAAGGGAAAGACGGCTGGGACAAATATGTGGCCGACCGCCAAAGCGGAAAACTGAAGCTGCCGGTGCTGGTTGCGGCCGCGGCGGAAAACTTCTGCCAAGAGGAAAAAGTGGTTCCCGGAGAAGACGGGATCTATATTTGGCCGGAATCCTCGCCTCAGGCGGCCAAGCGCGAGGCCAAGGACTCCAAACCGGAAGGCGTCACCGTTGAGGCTCTGGCCAAGGCTCTGCCACCCATCATTGCAGACCGCTTTGCCGGTATCCCGCCCAACGAGATCGATGAGCGCAAAGATTGGAAAAAGATCTGGCTGGAAGACCGCCACAACCTCTTCGGCGACCTCGCCCACCACTACCTCCGCTTCGTGAAACGGGACCTGCCCGCCGAGCATGAATATGCCGCCAGACAGTGCCTGGCCCGCTTCGGTTCGCTGCTCACCCCGGAAACGATCCAGGCCCGGATCCAGATCCTGCGCTCAAACCTGCCCCGCGAGCGGATCTTTACCTCAGGCTATGACAGGGTTTTCACCGAATTCACCCTCTGGCACCGGGGCCGGGAATTGCGCCTCGACCGCCTGCTTCTGGACACTGCTGGTAAAAGAGCCCTGATCCTGGACTATAAAACCGGGGACAGCAGGGACGAGCAGCAACTTCAGAGATACGCAAATGCCCTGCTGGCCTTGCCGGCGCTCCGGGAGCAAAACTATCAGGTGCAAACGGACTTTATCGATCTGAAGATCTAAGCAAGCTGCGCCTTGCCGGGAATTCCATCTGGCCGCTTGATCTGAATTAGCGCCGCCAAGCTTTGCCCAATCAGGGATCCAGGCATAAAAGCGCTGTAGATGCTCCCATGTCGCGTGGCCGCACCCAAGATCCGCACCCAAGATCTTCCATTTTTCTCATTTTCCAAGCTTCGTCCCCAGTATCAATACGGGATAAATACGGGATCAATACGGATGAAATCCGTATTGATCCCGTATTTATCCCGTAATGATAGCGGGAGCCCCCTGGAGTTTTGAGTGGTTTTTCTGATTATTCTCTAATTATTCAAATTGCTTCTTCAGATTGGTCAATCCATATATTTGGCTTTCTTTCCAAGCGGGTGGTTACAGCCCGAGAGGGCGGCAGAACGATAGCGAGGGCGTGAAGAACCGGCTTAGGACGGTTCGGAACCCCTCGTTAAATGGACATATTAACCAGTTTAACAGGCCTCCACCCCTCCCCGGAAGCGTTCCGCGTTTCCGAGGAGGGGTGGAGGCAACTTCCAATACTATCTCCTGTTTCGTTGCGAGGGGCTTGCCTCGCTGCGCTCGGACGCACCCTCGCTATCATTATGTCGCCCTTCGGGCTGCTGGCTGGTTAAGCACTTCCACCCATTAGGTTTGAATGAGAGCCACATATTTGCAGAAATGTTGCGACTGGTAGCCATATTGCGAATGGTGAAAAATCTTGGAAACGCCAACAGGCTTATGAAACATTTCACATGCTGCTGAAAAAAAACTGTGGAAATAAATCGACAGGATAGGCTCCCTGATGATGAGCACTGCGGCCGTCACCTAAAATAAATGCGGCTGAATTCAGCAAATACATGGCAAATACCGCTTGACGCCTGCCGGCCGCAGTACAGATTGATACTCAGAAAAAAACGAAGGGGAAGAATAATGAAAGCTATATGTTTGTTGATACTCGTATTGGGGATGGTGGCGGCCCAGGCCAGCACAACCATCGATTCCAATGTAAGCACCACAACCACTTGGGACCTGCAGGGATCGCCTTACATCATCGTGGGCGATATAGAGATCCGGGGAACCGGCGACCCGGTCTTGACCATCGAGGAAGGGGTGGAGGTCCGTTTCAGCGCCGGAGCGTCACTTAGGGTTGGATCCACCAGCGTTACTACCGATGCTGGCCTCACGGTTGCCGGCAGCGCGCAGAACCCGGTTTTGTTCACCAGCGATTCTGCCACACCCGCGCCCGGCGACTGGAACTGCCTGGGCAGCAATTCAAAAGTGTTGAATATCAGCTTCGATTACGCCATCTTCGAATATGGGGGCAGCGGGGGGATCGGCCTGTTCGATGTCAACGGCGGCAATCCCCAGTTCAGCAACTGCGTGTTTCGCCACTCGGATAGCTACGGCATCCACCACAGCGCGACAGATGTAAGCGCCATCGTGACTGACTGCGAGTTTGCAAACAACGGCTCTTATCCGCTGCATTTCAACGCCCAGTTCGCGGAGCTGATCGGCGCTGGCAACAGCTTCAGCGGCAACGCGATCCAACGGATCCTGCTGTATTCATCCTCATCCTCATCCGATGCCATATCAGAAAGCCAGACCTGGCTGGACCAGGGTATCCCCTATGAACTGGAGGATGATCTGATCATCCGCACCGGAGACGATCCCCTGGTGCTGGAACCCGGGGTTGAACTGCTGTTCAGAAGCGGTAAGTCTCTAAGCGTCAGCTACGGCACGTCCACAACCACCAGGGGATCGATCGCCGCGGAGGAGGTTATCTTTGCCGCGGTTGATCCGCTGACAGGGTGGCTTGGAATCAATGTGCCATACCAAAGCACCTATTCAGAGTTGGTCTCCTGCACCGTGAGGGATGTAAGTGACGCGGCCCAGGGCGCAATATCGCTGTTCAACATCAGCAACGAATTTCTGATCGACGGCTGCAGCTTCAGCGACAATGATACCTACGCGATCTACTGCGCAGAAGGGGCAAACATCACAGTAAGCGACACAAGCCTGCAGGATAACGCCGGCACGATCAGCCTGCACCCGAAAGACATGCACAAGTTGCTGAGCGGAAACAGCTATCAGGACAATACCGACAACCGCATCCACTGCCGGGGTGGCGTGTTTGGCGAACAGGCCAATTGGGTGAACCAAGGCATTCCGATCCTGGTGCTGGCCAGCCTGGAATACCGCGGCGGCGGATCACCCACGCTAACGATCACTTACGGCACTGTGCTGGAATTTGCTGAGGCCACCTCTTTCGCGATCGGTTCGTCAAGCTCCTCAACCTCGACAGGCAGGGTCCTGGCCAGCGGAGTGACCTTCCGGGGTGAAACGGCGGAGGCTGGATACTGGACGGGGCTTGTCTTCAACAACTGGGGCCGGGACTGCGTTTTGTCCGGCTGCACGATCCGCGACGCGGGTAACGGAGCTGTCCCTGCGGTGCAGATCGTTCCTCAGGATTGCACCATCACTGGCAGCACCATCAGCAATTGCGATGATATCGGGATCTACATGGCCGCGAACAGCCTGGCTTCGCTATCCGCCAACATCGTCACCCAATGCGGATCCTACCCGCTTTCCATCGGGGCAAATTCCCTGCGGGTGTTGGGGGCCGAAAACCAGTTCACCGGAAATGACATCGACAGGGTTGAGGTTCGTGCTGAAATTGTTAGTGTATCCGGCAGTTGGTCCGATCCCAACGTTCCCTATTACCTAACCGGCAGCATCGAGATAAGAGGTGGCAGCCCCTATCCCCATATCCAGATCCTGCCTGGCGCTGAGGTGCTTTTGCCCGCTGGAGCCTCCATCAGCGTGGGTTCGCCTTCCTCCTCAGGTTCGCGGGGCTCTTTGGGTGCCGAGGGAGTAACCTTCACCCGCAGCGCTGTAGGAGAAACGCCGGCCGGACTGGTCTTCAACCAATGGACAGAGGACCTGTACACTGTTTTCACCAACTGCGTGTTCGAGTACCTGAACCACGCCACACATAACAGCGCCATTTACGCCAACGCTTCGGCCCCCAGCTTTGCCTATTGCGTTTTCCGCAATAATCCTGGCAACGGCATCGTTGGTACAGCCAATGCCCGCCCCAGCGCCGACAACTGCAGCTTCCAGGATAACGGCGGCTATCCGATCGTTACCAGCGCCCTTACTTTCGATGCCGTGAGCGGGGTGGGAAACTCATTCAGCGGTAACTCGCCGGACAGAATCCTGATCAGCGGAGGGATAATCTCCTCAGATGCAGTGTGGGACAATCCCGGGGTGCCGGTTGAAGTTGTTGGTGCGAGCATCGAGGTCCGAGGAGGCTCGCCCTACCCTGTTTTGAAGCTGAACTCCGGGCTGAATCTGCTTTTCGATGCCAGCCTCGGCCTGGTGTTAGGCACTCCCAGTAGTTCAAGTTCCCGGGGCGGGCTGCAGGCCGACGGCGCCACCTTCAGCGCGCTGAGCGGGATCCAGGGCGGCTGGAACGGTATCCAGTTAAACCGCTGGATCAGGGAAGATTCGTATCTGCGCAACTGCGTAGTGGAATATGGTGGGATAAATGGCAACATCTATCTGTCAAACGCGCCGGTTGCCTACATTGAGGGCTGCATCTCCCGTTACGGGACCTATGGCATCAATCTTACCGGATCATTGAGTTGCCCCAGCATCATCCGCAATTACATTCAGAACAACACTGAAAGGGGCATCCATACTTCCGCCAGCGCCAACCCGGTGATCGGCAACGTGAACAACGTCGGGGACGCCAACAGCTTTGAAGGCAACACCCAGGGCGGAGTCTGGAACAGCACCACCACCCTTATCATCGACGCTCGCAACAACTGGTGGGGCCACGCTTCCGGGCCCACCCATTCCGGCAATCCCGGCGGGACGGGTGACCCTGTGTCCGACCGGGTGGATTATCTCCCCTTCCGGACCACCAACATTGGTGACGCGCCCGCTTCCTTCAGCCTTTCCAGCCCGGCGGACGGATCCACAGTGGAAACCTTGACGCCCGTTCTGGACTGGGAGGAAGCGATCGACCCCACGCCCGGGGACACGGTGACCTACGAACTGCTGATCGCCCGGGATGCCGCTTTCAGCCAAGGCCTGACAACTGTTTCCGGGCTGAGCGGCACTGTTTATACCGTACCCTCCGGCACCCTGCAGGACGACACCGCCTACTTCTGGAAAGTGAGCGCCACGGATACGCAAGACCAAGCCACCTGGTGCAACGAACCCTATTTCCACTTCGACGTCGCCGTGCCGGAACCGCCAGCCGCTTTCAGTTTGCAAAGCCCTTTGCCTGGAGAAACCGTTCATATTACCAGCCCCCTGCTGCAGTGGCAGGAATCAGTTGATCCAGATCCCGGTGATGTGCTCACTTACACGGTGTACCGGGATGTGACCGCGGCATTTGCCAACCCGGATATCATTGTAACAACCGTCACCCAGGCCTACAGCGGTTTCTGCCAGCCGGGGCAAATTTATTACTGGAAGGTTAAGGCCGCGGATACCACAGACTATGAAACCTTCAGCGCTACGCGCAGCTTCTATGTGGATTGGGATGCCAAGCCCCGCGCCCCGGTTGACTTCACTCTCCAGGCAGTGGGATCCGATATGGTGATAACTTGGGATGTGGTCCCCGGAGCCGAGCATTACGATGTTTTCCACAGTCTCTTGCCGGATCAGGGATTTGCCTGGCTGGGGCAGACCTTAAGCCCCGGATTCACCCATATTGGTGTTGCTGGAGGTCCTCTCGGCTTTTACTATGTAACTTCCCACGACGTGGAATAGCAGTTAACTCTCTCCTGATGGAATAAACAAAGCCGGCCCCCGATCAGAACCAGATCTGGGGGCCGGCATTTTGCTAAAAAACGATCAGCGCAGGTCCAGGATCTTGTGCAGCTGCAGCTGCAGCTGCAGACGGGCCGGAGCGCCGTCCGCCAGCATCCATCGGGCCAGGATTTCCGGCTTCAGCACGGAGGTGACTGGCGAAAAGTGGATGATCCTGTCCTCCAGGGAGTTGGCTGTGATGAAATCCAGGGCGAAGCGATAATCCCAATAGGCTGTTATCACGAACTTCAGCTCGTCGCGGGGTTTGAGCTGTTTCAGGTTCCATTTCATGAAGGAATCCGCGCAGCCGCTGCCGGGGCACTTTACATCGATGATCCGGACCACCCCGTCCGGCATTTCCTCCAGCCAGAGCGAACCGTTGGTCTCCAGCAGGCAGGTGTAGCCCGCTTCACACAGGGCTTTGAGCAGATCCAAGGTTTTTTCCTGCCAGAGGGGTTCGCCGCCGGTAACTTCCACCAGTTGGGCTGGGTATTTTTGGATCTCGGCAATGATCTCACCGATCTCCATCCTTGTGCCCGGAGCCCAGGCGTATCGCGTATCGCAGTAGGAACAGCGGAGATTGCAGCCGCTGAGCCGGATGAAGACGCAGGGCCGGCCGGCAAAGCTGGATTCGCCCTGCAGGCTGTAAAAGATCTCGCAAACGTCCAGGCTCAGAGTTGCCATCTATCGGAAGCGCAAGTCACACCTTAGAAAGCGCTTATTTGCGCAGTTCCCTCACCTTTTTGGTGAGCTCCGGCAGCACTTCGAAGAGGTCGCCGACGATGCCGAGATCCGCCACTTTGAAGATGGGGGCGTCGGGATCCTTGTTGATGGCGATGATGTAATCCGCGGAGGACATGCCAGCCAGATGCTGGATGGCGCCGGAGATCCCGCAGGCGATATAGACTGTGGGTTTCACTGTCTTGCCGGTTTGGCCCACCTGATGGGAATAGGGGATCCATTCGGCGTCCACGGCGGCGCGCGAAGCTCCCACAGCGCCTCCCAGGGCGGCGGCCAGCTCTTCCAGCAGGGCGAAGTTTTTGGCGTCTTTGAGGCCTCTGCCCCCGGAAACGATGATGTTGGCTTCGGTGATATTGACCAGGGTGCCGGCTTCCGGTTCAAAACTCAGCCAGGCGCTGTCTTCCTCGTCCAGATCGAAGACCACTTGTTCCTGGATCACTATCCCGGAGCGGTTTTCATCGCGGGGGAGGGCGTTCATCACCTTGTGGCGCACTGTGGCCATCTGGGGCCGGTGGTTGGAAGTTACTATTGTGGCCATGATGTTGCCTCCAAAGGCGGGGCGGGTCTGGAGCAGATTGCCGGATTCGGGATCGTAATCCAGCCCGGTGCAGTCGGCGGTGAGGCCGGTATGCAGGTCAATGGCCACGCGGGGAATGAAAGACCTACCGGTAACGGTTGCTCCGGCGAGGATCACGGCCGGCTTGTATTTGCGGGCCAGTTCTGTAAGCGCTTTGGCGTAGCGGCTGTCGCGGAAATTCTTCAGCTCAGGGTCGTCAACGGTTATCACCTGGTCTGCGCCAAAGGCGATCAGTTCCGGGGCCAGGCCTTCGATCCCGGAGCCCAATAGCACGGCGCTGAGCTCAGCTTCCATCTGCTCCGCCAGTTCGCGGCCTTTGCCCAATAGCTCATACACCACCGGGGCGACCACTCCGTCCTTTTGCTCGGCAAAGATCCAGATGCCCTGGTATTCACTCTTGTCGATCTGGGCAACCCCAGCCTTGCGGATCACGATCGCGCCGAAGGGGCAGGCCTGGACGCAGGCGCCACAGAGGGTGCATTTATCCACATCGATCACCGCCAGCTTGCCTTCCATGTGGATGGCGTCATAGGCGCAGGCTTTGATGCAGGCCCCGCAGCCCACGCAACTTTGGTCAATAACTTCGATCATCTTCAAACTCCTAAGGGGTCAATGGGTTTTGGATGCTGTTTTTCTGTCAAGGCGATTTTTGGGGGCCGGATAAAAGCCATCAGGACTTGATGCAAGCAATGTTGACCTCGCGGGTGTGGAAAGAATTCCACTTTGTTGCCAAAATAACGGGCGAACAGCCGACAAATAGCTTGACACAAATGTTAATGCTTCAAAAAATATCGATAATAGATTAGCATAGCCGTGTTCAAAGCGTCTGCTTTCCCAGGCAGGCCGTATATGTTTTTGGTAAATTCCCGCGCCCTTTCGGATAAACTCAGGGATCTTGTCTGAAAGAGTGTTTTGGTTTGTTCATGCAAGGAGAATATCATGAAAAAGCTTTGTTTGCTGACAGCTTTGGTTCTGCTAAGTTTTGCCTCCCTGGCCGGAGCGCCGGTCACAGAGGAGGCGGTGCTTGAAGTCGGGCAAAAGTGGTTCCGCCACGCTTTTCCGGAGCAGGCGGCCAGAGAATTTGATCAAATGCAATCCGTAGCAAAAGAGGGGCAGACCCTCTACTACATTTTATCCTTCAAAGATGGTGGTTTTGTGCTGGTAGCGGCCGACGATGCCGCGCTTCCAATTCTGGGATACAGCGAAACGCAGATCTTTGAGTATCCAGTCATTTCCCCGGAAGTCCGTTACTGGATGAGTGTTTATGAGGAGCAGATCGCCACCGCGATCGCTTTGGGACTTACCAATGACTTTGCCAAGCCGGCTTGGGATGATATCCGCGCCGGCGTCTTTGACCGATGGCCTGATACCAGGGCGGTGGGACCCCTGCTTTCCACCACCTGGGACCAAGGCCAATACTACAACCAATCCTGCCCCGTTGACGTTTCCGGGCCAGGAGGGCATGCTTGGGCTGGTTGCGCGGCCACTGCCATGGGCCAAGTGATGAAATACTGGGGCCACCCTTCCCAAGGCACTGGATCGAACTCATATACCGACGGCTCCGCGTTTCCTCCTGCTTACGGCACCATCTCTGCAAATTTTGGCGCTACCAGCTATAGTTTTTCCTCCATGCCAAACAATGTAACCACATATAATACACACGTGGCGACTCTTCTCTATCACTGCGGCGTTGCCATAGACATGGATTATGGAGTAAGCTTGGGTTCTGGTGGCTTGGTTTTCACCAACGATGCCATGAAAAAGATCTTCGCTTACGATCCCGCAGCTCAGTGGCAATGGCGCAGCAGCTTTACAGATCCCACTTGGAAAACAATGATGAAAGGAGACCTGGACCTGAACAGGCCGATCATCTATCAGGGTTACGATACTAACTATATCTCCGGACACAGCTTCGTTATGGACGGCTATAACGGCGATTATTTCCATTTCAATTTCGGTTGGAGTGGCGCCGGTAACGGATGGTATACTCTGGATAATCTTATACCCACTGGATATACCAACGATTTCAGCTATTATCAATGGGCTTATTACAACATCTTTCCTGGTGTTACCGTCTCCGGGACCATCACCGACGCGTATTCCAACCCTCTCAACGGCGTGACGGTCACTTTCAGCGGAGCAGGCACCGCAACTACAAACTCTTCAGGTTTTTACAGCATGACCTTGTCCTCCGGTTACACTGGGACCGCCACTCCTTCCATGTCAGGCTATACTTTCACTCCTGCCAGCAGAAGCTACACAGGCCTGTCTGCCAACCAGTACAATCAAAACTTTTCCGGCGCCCAGTTCGTGCCGGCGGCACCTTCCAACCTCATGGCAAACGTGGTCTCTTGGTCGCAGATCGATCTGAACTGGCAGGATAACTCCAGCAATGAAACTGGCTTTGTGATCGACTACAGAAGGGGAACGGATCTTAACTGGTATTTCCTGGTCAATCTGGGTGCCGACCAGACTTTTTTCAGTGACTATACGGTATGGCCCGGCACCAGTTATACATATCGCATCATGGCTTACAACACAAACGGAAACTCTGCCTACGCGTATTCCAATCTGGTAAACACTCCTCCACCTCCGCCACCGATCAATCTTACCACCACCAACATCACGCATCACAGCGCGGATCTAAACTGGGTGGAAGCCGGAGGCGCAGTCATATGGGATGTGGAATACGGGCCTCCCGGCTTTACACCTGGCATGGGGATGGGTATCTTTATGCCGGGCATTCCAATTCCTTTTCACCCGATAATGGGTTTGATGCCTTCCACTCCCTATGATTGGTTTGTACGGTCCGATTATGGTTCAGGGGTCTACAGCCCCTGGTCCGGTCCGGTTCAGTTCACCACTCTTAGCCTTGGCTTGCCTTATCCATGGTTTGAACCCTTTGAAGCTGGTTTCACCAATCTGGTGAACGATCCAGCCAATATTACACCTTGGCTGCTGGATAACACGCTGTTCTCCGAAGGTGTGCAATCCGCCTGGAACGCTTATCAGGCCAACGATACGAACATTCTGGTCACTTCGAACACCTTTGACCTGACCACAGCCACTTTTCCTCTGCTATACTTCGATCACATAGCCAAGACGGAACACGATTATGATCACTGTTACGTCGAGGTGTCGATCGATGGTGGGTTGTCTTACATGCCATTCATGAT
>JAJBBF010000087.1 GCA_020532215.1 Candidatus Cloacimonadota bacterium | reverse complement strand
GGCAGAATATGTGGATAACTGAGCTTTTTCAGGGTTCATGTTGAGAAATTATGAAAAAATTGTGGATAACTACAAAGTAGATCCTGGAAAGCTGGACACTTTGGTATTACGCAAAGGTCTTATCTTATATCCACCTTAGACACACTCTACACGATTTCATCCGGCAATTATGAGGGTTATTACTACATCGCAGAATCTGATAAGTCCTTCGACATCAGAGACCTTATTGATGATCTGGAGAAAGAGTCTAACATTGAGTACGCGGAGCCAAACCATGAAATGGAGCTATTGGGGATAAACACCAATGATACTTACGCTTCAACATCATGGGGCTTAGAGAAGATCGGCATGAATCAGGTGTGGGCAGGCCAATTAGCCTATGGAGATAGCGTGAAAGTGGCTGTGCTAGATTCCGGTATTGATCTTGGCGTAACTCCATATGGCATTCATCCCGATTTGGAGAACAATCTCTGGGATGATGGCAATGGTGTACATGGCTACAACGTGTTGGGAGCACTTGGTTTTTTAGGAGAAAATATCAACATTCCTCAAGACGATGTTGGGCATGGTACACACGTTGCGGGAATAGTCGGTGCATCTACCAACAATTCAATCGGCGTGGCAGGTGTGGCTGGAGGCTGGGGATCAGTCACTCCAGGATGTACGCTAATGCCAGTTAGAATTAGCAAGTTTCTCCCAAGCGCAAGACCCAGTGGCTTCATCCTTCGCCGGGTCTGTAATGCCTTCAGGGTATAAGTTTCAGGGCTTTTTCGGCCTCTTGTTCCGCGGCTGGGTCGCCTCCGGTATCCAGGCATTTTTGCAGCCACTTGCGGGCGTTGGAATGATCCTCCAAAGCCAGATAGATGGCGCCGATGTGCCAGGCGATCTCGGCCGGAAGCTCTTCCTGCCGCTGGGGCAGTTCCATCAGTTTGAGCGCCGCTTCGAATTCGCCCACCAGAAAGTGGTACCAGGCCAGGCTGTCCAGATAGTAGATATTATCGGGCTCAAAGACCAGGGCATGGCGGATCAGCCGCGCCGCTTCCTGGAGATCTTCACCCCGCTGGAGCAGGGAATAACCCAGGTCGTTGCAATAGCCGGGATTATCCGGATAGGCGCTCTGGGCTTCGCGGAGGGTTTGCAGGTAAAGCCCGTCCCGGTAGTTTTGCTGATAGTAGCTCAGGAGAAAGGAATAGTCATCCTCGGAGAGGGTATGGAGCTGCCGCAGATCGAGGATGAGCTCGAGCTTGCGGTCGATCACGGCGGTCTGGCTGGTATCCTGGATGGCCGCGGCCAATGCGATCAAGTAGCGGGCCGGGGGTTCGTCCGGAAAGCGCTGGCGCACCTCAGCGCTGAAAGCGGGCCAGGCAGCGGGATCCTGAACTTCCCAGCTTTCGATCGGCTCGGAATTGGCCCCGGAAACGTAATAACTGAGCAAGGCGTCGAAATATCCGCTTTCGCTGAGTTTGGCGATCCAATCCGCCAGGGGCTGGCCATCCTTGATCAAGATGGAATGGGCGATCAGCATCGCGTAGAGGTCCTGTTTGTCCGCGGGGGGGGCGGAAAGCGTGTCCATCGCGGCGGAGATCCCGCTCAGAATGTCCGGGCGCTGTTCCAGCAGGGCGGCGTAGCCAAGGGAATTAAGCAGGTCAACATCCCCGGTGGCCAAAAGTGTTTCGGCCAGCTCGACCAGCACCGGATTACGCTCGCTGACCCATGACGATTCGGTGAGATACAGCATGCGGTCGCGGTCCTGGGGATAGCTGAGTTCGGCCAGATATTTGCGGGCCAGGTCCAGATCGCCGTTGCGCACGATATGATCGGCCAGATAGGCGTAGGATTCATCGTCGGGGGAAAGTTCGTGGCTGCGCAGCAGGGCTTCTTTTTCCTTCAGGGGGTCGTAATAGAACCAGATGCCGGCCAGCATCCTGAGGGTGGCGGGGTCGTTCTGGGCCTTGCTTTGGGCTTCGTCCAGCAGTTCCAGCCGGGGTTCAGCCGAAGAGCGCAGTTCATGCACGAAAAGCCTCAGATCGGGCCTGGGGCCGGGCCAGCGTTCGCGCAGTTCGGCGATCGCCTGCCGGGCGGAAACCGGGTCCCCGTCTTGTTCGTAAAAATCGCTGGCGGCATACAGGAGATCCTCATCGAGGCCGAATTTTTCCTTGAAAGCGGAGAGCTGTTGCCGCAGGGAAGAGGTGGAGAGCAGTTCTGACTGCCAAAGTTCGAAAGAGTTAAGCAGGATGCTCTTTTGGATCACCTGGCTGCGGGGATCCTCTTTGGCTGCCCGGCGCAGCAGTTCGTCGGCGTTGCTGAATTCGCCGCCGCTTTGTAAATAGCTGCCCACGAGGTAATAATAAACAGAGCGGAAGTTCGGTTGGCCGGCCTGGGGTGACGCCACAGCCTTACGCGTGGCACAGGCGCCAAGCAGCAAACAGGCCAGGCCGAGGTAACAAAGCCTCCGAAAGGCAGATATCACTTCACCTCAAGCGATTGGGAAAGCATCCCCAGTTCCAGCAGGACCGGCAGTTTATCCCCATCCGGGAAAAAGGCTATGTTGTCCACCAGATAGGCGGTTTGGCTGGGTTCGTGCCAGAACGCCCAGGTTTGGAAAGCGCCGCCAAAGCCGCCTTCGCTGGGATTTATCCAGTGTCCCGTCATGCGCAGTCCTTTGAAACCGGCGAGTTCGGCCTCTTCCGTCTGGTAGCGGTCTTGGTAGATCTGGTCTCCGCCCAGGAAGCTTGTGCCCAGTTCCTGGCGGGTTTCATAGATCCAGTCGGCGTTCACGCCGTTGGCCGGCATGGGCTCGTAATAGACGGAGATATATTTGTCCGGGGTTTGCCGGGAAGGTTTGACGGGCTGGAACATAAAGGACAGAAAACGTCCGGCTTTTTCGTCTTTCCAGAGTCGGTAGATATTGGGGATCTTGATGGAAAACGGCCTGTCCGCGAAGAACTTGTCCTCGATGACCTCGTTCCTGTAGGCTGCGTAAGCAAGGCGCTGCCGGTAGCGTTCCAGCAGTTGGGAAAAGATCTGCTCGCTCCTGTCTTGGGCCAGTTTGGCCAGGGCGGCCGTGTCTTTGGCCAGCAGGAAGAGGATGATCTGGTCACGGGCGTAGAGGTTGTCGATCACAAAAAGCTCCGCTCCGCTGGCCTGCGTTTGGTCCAGCAGTTCGGGCGCCAGGGTTTTGAGGATGTGTTGGGAAACTGCGTCTTTGCCCTCCAGCGTGCCGCCATATATGAGGTTTTTATAGGGCCTGAAATCGTCCAGTTGGCCAGGGTCCTGAAAAGTGGGGGCGAAATACTGCTCTTCCTGGACGATGGTGACCCGGCGGGCGAGGCTGGCTTCCAGGGCGTCGCGGACGGCGTCCAGACTGGGTCCGGCGGCGAAAAGCTGGATCTGGTTGTCTTCGCCGTAGGCGATGGTTTTGCTTCCGTCTATGATCTTCTCGTATTTGTTGTAGTAGTTCGAAGCGGCGGATTCCTTGTCGCAGCCTGCCAGAGAGAGCAGCAGCAGGATCGCCGCGAGTGGCATCAGTTTTTTCATCTTGCCTCCTTTGCCGAAATAGCTTGTCTGGGCTTCAGATAATTTAATCCGCTGGCCCAGGTTAGCAAAGTGACCGCTATAAACCAGGCGTGAGCTGCGATCCGCGTGCCGGGCCGCGCGGCCACATCAGGCCACCAGGCCCAGACGGCCAGGGCCAGGATGATCCCCGTCATCTGCAGCACGGTCTTCAGTTTGCCCAGTTTGTCGGCGGGCATGATCTCGCCCCTTTTTTTGCGGATCTCGCGCAGCACGGTGATCAATACTTCGCGCAGGGCGATGAGCGCGAAGATCAGCCAAAACAGGCGGTAGGGATCCAGCCAAGTGAGCGCGGCCAGCGCGGCCAGCACCAAAAGCTTGTCCGCCAGGGGATCGGCGATCTTGCCGAAGTCGCTGATCACCTGCCATTTGCGGGCCAGGAAGCCATCCAGCCAATCGGTGAAGGAAGCCGCGGCAAAGACCAGCAGCGCCCAGGCCACCCGGTTTTCCACCCCGCTCAAAAAGATCAGCCAGAGGAAAAGCGGGATCAGCAGAACCCGCAGCAGGGTGAGCAGATTGGGCAGGTCACGCATGGGGCGCGGGTGGTTTATTAACAGTGATGGCGTGGGCTCCGGGGCTGTCCTGTTCCCGCATGCTGTTGATCAGGATGGCCACCAGCACGGCGGTCAGCCCAGAAGCCATCTGCACCGCGAAAAAGGACCAGTGCGCCAGCGGAGAGATGGCGCCCAGGGCCAGCAGCAGGTAATAGAGCCCGGCGCTGATCAGGACCGGGGCCACGACCAGGATTCCGTTTTGCCACTTCGCCGTTTCCTGGGTTCTGATGTTTTCCAGCACGGTTGCCCGCATGCCCCGGATGGCGGCGGCTTCAGCCAGATAGAGGTAGAGCCGCGCGTAAACCAGCATCAGAAAAGCCAGCAGCGCGATGAACAGAGTGGAATTGCTCCAGCGGGAGTTCAGAAAATCCAGCTCTTTGCGGGCCAGGCCCCAGGCGAGTTCCTGGCTGTCCACGTCTTCGCCGCCCAGGCCTTTGGCGGTGAGGATCTCCAGCACTTGATCGCGCCCTTTGAAAGCGGCGTCCGTGGGCTTGAAAAAGAGGGTGAGGATATTGGGCAGCCGGTAATCGCGCAGGGTGCCCGGCTGGATGCCCAGTTCGGGATAGGCTTCCAGCAGCTCTTCCGCGGCCTGCAGCCCGGTTTCGCGGGCCAGGGAATCGATCTGGGGAACTTCGTTCTTCAGCTCGAAATACAGGCTGTCCAGCTGAACGGGATCGTCCATATACACATAGAGCGGCAGCTCCGCCAGTTGGTCCAGGCGGAATTGCCTGCTGCTCAGATACTGGTAATGCACGAAGGTCCAGCCCAGCAGGGTCAGGATCGCCAGAAGCAGGATCAGCAGGAATCTGGAGTTCATTTCATAGTCCTTTATGCCGGATATGGCAAATGGTGTGTTTCTTCAGACCAGCGGCTGGGGAGAGCGAAATTATGTCAAGCAAAGTCTTCGCGGCGCCTGTTTGCAGGTCGGCGGCCCGGCTGTGGGGATAGAGCAGCAGCGCGTTTCCGCCGGGGGCGAGGTTGCGCTTCAGGCAGCCCAGAACATCCTCCAGGCGGCAAAGCAGTTCAATGCGGCTGTGGTTGCGCGCGGCGCTGGGGCTGGATTTTCCGCTGCCGGAAAGCAGCCAGGGCGGATTGGAGACGATCAGGTCATAGCGCTCCGGCGCCTGGAAACTGCACAGGTCACCCTCGCGAAAAGTGATCTTGAGCCCGCAGAGGGCGGCGTTGCTTTGGGCCAGGGAATTGAGTCCGGATTGGATCTCCAGGCCTTCCACCTGCCACTGGGGGCGCTGCAGAGCCAGCATTATGGCAACGATCCCGCAGCCGCTGCCCAGGTCCAAAACCCGCAGCGGTTCGGGGCCAAAAAGATCTAGGGCGGTTTTTTGCAGCGCGTGTGAGGCCTGGGAAACCGGTTGGGCGGCGGTATCCTGCCAAATGCAGGGTCCGCCCAGACCCAGGTCAACCTGCCGAAGTTCGCTCAGGTGGAAAGCTCCAGCATCCGGTCCAGGCAGCGTTTTGCGCGCCGCGCCACGTCTGGGTCCACCTTTACCTCATACTTCTCTTTTTCCAGCGCCGATAGCAGATCCGGCAGGGTGATCTTCAGCATGTTGCGGCAGCGGGCCCGGTTGTTCAGGGCCACCAATTCCTTGTGGGGATGGATGTGCTTCAGGTAGTCGGTGAAGGTGGCGTCGGTGGCGATCATGAGGCGGTCGTTTTCTGCCACGTATTTCTCCATCTGCCCGGTGGAAAGCACTTCGTCGGCTTCAGCGACGATATCCTCGTCGCACTCCGGATGCGCGATCAGCTTGAAACCGGGATGGCTGGCGCGCAGGTTGGCCAGATTGCGGTGGGTGAAACCCCATTGGTGGACAGGGCAGTAGCCCGGCCAGACGATCACCTTGCGCTTTGCCTGTTTGGCTGCCCAGGTGCCCAGATTCTGGTCCGGAACGAAGAGGATGGTCTCATCTTTGGGAAAGGACCTCAGGATCTTCACCGCGTTCGACGAGGTGCAGCAGACGTCGCTCTCGGCCTTGACGGCGGCGCTGGAATTAACGTAGCAGACAACTTTCGCACCCGGGTGTTCGGCTTTGAACTCGATCAGCTGCTCTGCTGTGATCATATCCGCCATCGGGCAGCCGGCGTCGGCGACGGGCAGCAGTACTTTCGCCTCGGGATTTAGAATGGCGGCGGTTTCGGCCATGAAACGCACTCCGCAAAAAACGATCAGCTTGCTTTGGGCTTGTTCGGCCAGCACGGAAAGCTGGAGAGAATCGCCCCGGTGGTCGGCCAGGTCCTGGATGGGAGTGATCTGATAGTTGTGCGCCAGGATCAGGGCGCCTTTTTCCCTGCGCAGTTTGTCGATCTTTTGCGTGATATTCACCGTTTCTCCCTCGCCGTCAGTGCCCGGTGTGCCCAAATCCCCCGTCGGATCTGCCGCTTTCGCCAAGTTCCTCCGCTTCCCAGAAACTCACTTCCGCCACCGGGCAGATCACCAGTTGCGCCACGCGCATGCAGGGCTGGATGATCACCGTTTCGGCGGAGCTGTTGATCAAAATTACCTTCACCTCCCCGCGGTAATCCGGATCGATGGTGCCGGGGCTGTTCAGAACGCCCAGGCCCTGATGCAGGGCGAGGCCGCTGCGGGGGCGGATCTGCCCTTCGTAGCCTTTGGGAATTTCCACCGCGATGCCGGTGGGGATGGCCGCCCGGTCTCCGGGTTCCAAAATTTCGGGATCCCGGAGGTCCGCGCTCAGGTCCCAGCCCGCGCTGTTTTCGGTCATGCGTTGGGGCGGCAGGGCTGTGAGGCTGAGCAGCTTGAAGCGGATCTTCATGTTTTGCGGGTGAGCAGATGCTCGGCCACAATGTCCAAAATCAGCGCTCTATCTCCCAGCGGGGCAAGGGCTTCGCGAGCCTGGGCGATCAGTTCCTGAGCCTTGCGCCGGGATTCCGCCAGGCCGTAAACCGAGGGATAGGTGGCTTTCTGGACGTGGGCGTCTTTGCCGACCGTTTTTCCCATTTCATCCGGATCGCCTTCGATATCCAGCAAATCGTCGGTGATCTGGAAAGCCAGCCCGATCTTGTGGCCATATTCTTCCAAGGCTTGCTGTTCGTCGGCCGGGGCACCTCCAGCCAGGGCGCCGAAGCGCAGGCAGAGTTTGATCAGTTTGGCGGTCTTGTTTTCGTGGATATAGTCGATGGTCTTTTTATCCGCCTTCTTGCCTTCGGATTCGATATCCACCATCTGGCCCCCGATCAGGCCGTGCACTCCGGTTTCCCGGGCCAGTTCGCGCACCATCTGCACGCGCACCTTGGGCTTGATCTCGGCATAGGTGATCAGTTCGAAAGCCCCCACCAAAAGGGCGTCTCCGGCCAGCAGGGCCGCTCCTTCGCCAAAGACGGCGTGAGTGGATTGCTTGCCGCGGCGGTATTCGTCGTTGTCCAGGTCCGGCATGTCGTCGTGGATCAGCGAAAAAGTGTGCAGCATTTCGATGGCGGCGGCCACCGGGGTCACCTTTTCCACCTCTTTTTCGTAGATCTGGTAAGCGCTCATGGTGAGGTAGGGGCGCAAGCGTTTGCCTCCGGCGAAAACACTGTAGCGCAAGGCTTTGTGGATGCCCTTGGGATATTCGTCCTTGCGGGGAAGATAGCGGTCCAGTATGATGTTGACCAGTTCCTGCTTTTCTTTCATGTCCTTTTTCAGGAGCACTTTCCTATCCATTCTCGCCTCCATCGGCCTCTGCAGATTTGATCCGGGAGCTGAGCTGGCGGATCTTCAGTTCCGCTCCCTCCAGGACCTTCTGGCAGGTTTCCAGATAACCGATCCCCTCTTCATAGAGTTTCACCAGCTCGTCCAGATCCATCGATTCGTTTTGCATGCGCTCCACAATGGATTCCAGAGAGCGCAGCGATTTCTCGAAATTAAGCTGCGTCTGCTCGTTGCTTTCATTCATGTTGGTTCTCCCCAAAGATAAGACCTTTTGGCCGGGTGATCGAATATTTCACTCATACATAGTCAATATAGCCAGAATTTTACCGCTGGCAAGTCTGATCCGGGCTTCGCCGCTCTCGATCCGGTTGCTGATCCCGCGCGCTTTCTGCGGCTTGAGGATCAGCCCTGCCAGGGGATATTGCAGGCCTTGGGAGTTGGCGAATTCTGCCGCTGCGCCCCAGGCCAGCAGCGAAAGCAGGCAACCCTGGCGGCTCTTGATCAGGGTATCTTTTTCCAGGAACCAGACCCTCTGGCTGGCGGATTCTATCCGGCCGTACACACCCCTGGCGTGCAGGTTTTCAAGGTTCTGGATCAAAGCCAGGCTGTGGTCGAAACGCCCGCCCAGATCGTTGCAGATAACCACATCGCCGGCCCCGGCCTCCAGGCACCAAAGCAGCGCCAGTTCGGTATCGGTCTCGTTTTTAAGGCTGGGATGGCGCTGTTGTTCGCGATCGGCATAGAGGGCCAGCAGCTCCGGATCCACAGAATCCATGTCCCCGATGATCAGATCAGGCTTCAGTCCCAGCGCGTGGACCCTGGCCAGGCCGGCATCCACGGCCACCACCAGATCCTGCTGGGGATCGATCAAAGCGTAGCCGCCGAAGATTTCCGCCGGGCTGGTGGCTGTGAACAGCCAGGCTTTGCGGGCCACAGAGTTCATCTGCCGCTGAAGGCGTAGAGATTGCTGTCCGCGCGGTTCAGGTAGGAAGCGGGGTTAAGGGATTCGCCGTCGCGGTAGATCCCGTAATGCAGATGCGGGCCGGTGGACATTCCCGTGTTTCCCATCAGGCCTATGATCTGGCCTTTGCCCACCACGTCGCCGGCCTTCACCCTGATGCTATGCAGATGGGCGTATAGCGTCATGTAACCATCGGTATGGTCGATGTTTACAACCTTGCCCCAGCCGTTGGCCGTCTGGGCTTTGCTCACCACTCCATCCGCGGTGGCGTAAACCGGGGTGCCGGTGCTGTTGGCGATATCGATGCCCTCGTGGAAGCGGTAACCGCCCAAAACGGGATGGCGCCTGGTTCCCCAGCCGCTCACGATCTCTCCGAAAGTGGGATGGATGGAGGGGATTCCGTCGCCGTGGCGCTCAAAATCGGCGGGCAGGCTGAATCCCGCCCGGTTGTCGCGCAGGGCCAGGCCCAGCCGCTGTTTGAGGTTGGCCAGCTTGATCTCGATGCCGGTGAGTTTCTTTTCCAGGCCAGGATGCACCCGCAGCCTGTTTTCAGGGCCGAAGGGAGCGTCGCTGTAGGAGGGGTATTCAGCTGTTTCCAGGGGAGCCTGGATGTTCAGGGTGTCCAAAGTGGCCAGCACGGAATCGATATCCGCTTCATAGCCGGAAACCTTTTCCTGCAGATACTCGTTCTCTTTTTCCAGCTTGTCCAGCAGCTTCTGGTCCGCCGGGTTGGGCCCGCGCCCGGCGAAAACGCCCAGCAGAACCAACCCGGCGATCACAAGCAGCGCACCCAGCAGCAGCACCCAGGGACGCAATGCCAGGCTGTGTTTCACGCCCATGTTGTCCACTGTGAACTTGATCCGGCGGTCCGGAAAGATCTCCGGCCCCAGCTCGCGCTTATCATTATCTTTCTTCATCGGTTGTTATCTCTCATTTTTATTTTTGAGCAGGAATCCGGCGGCAAATACGATCCGGGAGAAAAGGGTGAAAGGGATGGGATTTGTCGTTCGGAGGCCATAAAATGGCATCCCGTAGGGGAATCGAACCCCTGTTGCGTGACTGAGAATCACGAGTCCTAGGCCACTAGACGAACGGGACACTCTATATCGCGGTTTTCCAGCTCAAAGTTGGCGACCCCTAGGGGAATCGAACCCCTCTTACAAGAATGAAAATCTTGTGTCCTAACCGATAGACGAAGGGGTCGCAACTGGTGATCCAGGTTGGGATCGAACCAACGACTCTCTGCTTAAAAGGCAGATACTCTACCGCTGAGTTACTGGACCAGAAATTCGCTTAGGTTCAAGCACAAAATTTTCACTCCCCTATCCTGTCAAGCGAAAAATGGCGAAAAGCTCCAGAGTATATAGCTAAAAGATATGTTTATCAAGAAGTTATTAACTCCGTGGGATCTTCAGTCAGCCTTAGCTTGCAGCTTGGGCTCTCTGCTTGAATCCCCCCGCTATCATTACGGGATAAATACGGGATCAATACGGATTTCATCCGTAATGATCCCGTATTTATCCCGTAATGATAATGGGGGCGAGCAGGCGGCGGTATTCCAAAACCAGGTGCTCCAGCCAGGCTTGGTGGCTGGGGAACCTGATCCGGCCGATGGGAGAAGGCGAGGGCAGCACCAAAACCCTGATCCGGCGCAATGTCTGGACTGTTTGTTGATCTCCGTGAAGGTTGAAGCTGTATCCTTCAATTTCGGCCCACAAAGCGGTCCGCTCCGCTTCCAGATACTGTTTCAGCCAGCCCAAAACCCGGTGCCGGCTGGTGCAGCAGATCGCGTCCACCGAGGGATTGAGGTTCAGAAGCGAAACCAGATCGGTGAATTCCAGAGCTTGCAGTTTGGCGTCGGATGAACTGCCATCCCGGCGTTCGAAACGGGCCAGGATATCCAGCATACCCAGTTGGTTCCGAGCGAGCCAGGTTTGCAGAAAGCTGCGTTGGATCTGGGTTCTGGCCTCACGCTCGGTTTCAAGTCCGCGGATCCGGACCAGTTCGGGCAGGCCGGCCGGGTCCAGAACCCGGAAGAGGATCTCCCACAGCAGATTGGGCCCTCTGTCCCAGCTGCCGTAATACCAGTCCAGGTCTTTGGGATGAAGGTGGTTGCCAGTTTCCGCGCAGAAACGCGCCGGCGGCGCGCTGCCCAGGATTACTACCCTGGCGCTTTCAGGAACGAATGGTGAATAGGGATGGCGCTGGATCTCAATGAGATTTGGCTTGTTTCGTTGCATTTCCCATTTTCCCGCGCTTTGCCGTGATATTCTTTCCCGCTGCCTAATCTTTTATGGCAGCCAGATTGGCCAGCCGGCTGGCAATGTCGGCGGCGAATTGCTCATCCGAGGCATCCGGATCGCGGGTGTCTAACCAGACCTGGCAGGGCGCTTCGCCGCAGTCAGCGCAGGAGCCAAGCCCTTTGTCTTTAACGCATTGGAAGATGGGGCAGTATTCTTTTTGGTAGAAAACCGCCCAGGGGATCTTTCCGCCCAGTTCAACGCAGCCTTCACATTCGGTTTTGTAGGCCCGGCAGTCGCTGGCGCAACAGACTCCGCAGACGCTGAGTATTTTCATGGCAAGCTCCTATGGCTCAGATGTTTGAGAGCCGTTCACCATTTCTTTGAGGATAGCCAGGGCGTGTTTTTTGGCCCCGGCTCCGTTTTCCGCCACGGGTCCCACGCAGGAGGGGCAGCCGTCCTGGCAGGGACACTTGGAAACCAGATCCAGCGCCGCTTTCAGCACCTGGTCGTGGAGGTCGAAAAGTTTGCGGGAGAGGCCGATGCCGCCGGAAATGTTGTCGTAAATGAGGATCGCGGGGCTGCCTCCGGCGAGCGGCGACCTGTCTTCGCAGAAAACGTCAATGTCCTTGCGGTCGCACATCACGAAGAAGGGGGCGAGGTTCACCAGCAGGTAACCGAGGGCGGCGATCCCGCTCTGCATCTGCACGTTCTGCTCCGCGAGCCGGTGGCAGCGGGGACAGAGAGTCGCCAGATTGTCCGGGGCGTTGGCCTCATCCGCGGTGGCGAATTTGCGGAAGGGGACGAGATGATGGACGTGATGGGCTTCGCCGGTTTCGGCCAGGCCGCAGTGCTGGCAGAGGAAGTTGTCGCGTTTGCGCGCCGCGGCGGATATGGCGCCCCAGTTTTTGCCATAGTCGTTTTTCTCGGCGTTCCAGAGCCCCTGGGCTTTGACCCGGGCCACGGTTTTTTCGGCCAGCCCGATCCACCAGGCCACAGTCTGCAGCCGCGTGGGAGGCAGGTCCAGGGGTTCGCGGCCGAGAATTTCCTGGGTGTAGAATTTGAGTTTTTTGAAGCCGGTGATGGTGGTGGTAACGGTTACCTGTCCCAGGTATTTGTCCGCGCCAGAGGCCGCCTGGCGGTTCATCAGGGCGTTGACCTCGATCTCGGTGCTGCGGGTGGTTTGGGTAAAATAGTTCACCTCCGCCGGCTCGATCTCCGCTTTTCTGGCTTCGAGGTCCAGCCGGGATACTTTCCAGGTTTCGCCCTTATCCAGGTAGATCGCACCCGGATGCACCATCCAGAGGGCGCTGGCGGCGTCCACCCAGCCGATTAGTTCCTCGCCGGCGAGGATCTGCACCTGGTCCGAGATGTTGCGCAGCGAGACCTCCGCGGCGGGGTAAGCCTCTGGAATGCCGATGTAGCGCGGCCCGGCCTTGCGTACCTTGCCCTCGCTAACCAGCACTTCCAGATGGGGGAAGATGTGCTCCGGACCGAGGCTGCCAAAGCCTTCGCTTTCCAGCAGGGCAAGGTCGTGGATGGCGCAGAGCAGCTGGCTTTGCAGGATCTCGCGGTGGTCCGGGGAAATGAGGGCGTGTTCGGGATTGTTGTCGAAAAGGTAGCCGGGATTTTGGCAGATGTACTGATCGAGCGGATTGGCACTGGCCACCAGGACCGCCAGGGCCGTGTTGCCCTTGCGTCCGGCCCGCCCGGCTTGCTGGCGGGTGGCGGAAATGGTTCCGGGATAGGTATTTAGAAAAACGGCGTCAAGCCCGCCGATGTCTATGCCCAGTTCCAGCGCGTTGGTGGAAACCACCAGGCCGATCGTGCCTTCGCGCAGCTGAGTTTCGATCTCGCGGCGGTTGGCGGCCAGGTAGCCGCTGCGGTAGCTGCGCACGCGGTCCTTGAAGGCGCTGGCTCCGCTCAGGTAGAGGTAAAGGATCTCCACGCTGCGGCGCGGCCCGCAGAAGATGATGGCCTGGCCGCTGCCGTGCAGCCAGCGTTTAGCCAGGAAGGTGGATTCCAGCATGGCGCTGCGACGGATGCCCAGAGCGGCGTCCACGATGGGCGGATTGACGATCAGAAATTCCCTTTTGCCATGCGGAGAGGCATCCTTATCTATAAGCCGGACAGGGCTTTCCAGCAATTCTTCAGCCAGTTCCCTGGCGTTGGCAACCGTGGCGGAGGTGCAGATGAACTGGGGTTGGGAACCGTAAAGCCGGCAGATGCGCCTCAGGCGGCGGAGGACATTGGCGAAATGGGAGCCGAAGACCCCGCGGTAGATGTGAACTTCGTCGATCACCACCCAACGCAGATTGGCGAAAAAGCCGCTCCAGAGGGTGTGATTGGGCAGGATGCCCAGATGCAGCATGTCCGGATTGGAAAAGATCAGCCCGGCCTGGTTGCGGATGCGGCGGCGGGTTTCGGAGGCGGTGTCGCCGTCATAGATGGAACAGTTCAGTTTCGGCGCCCCTGGGTTTTGGCGCGCCAGCTCTTCCGCTGTGGCCCGCATTTTCTGGGCCTGGTCCTGGGCCAGCGCCTGGTGGGAAAAAGCAGCAGGGACCTGCCTTGGGGGTGCAGAAGGTGTTCCTGCAGAATGGGAAACTGGTAGCAGAGGCTT
>JAJBBF010000110.1 GCA_020532215.1 Candidatus Cloacimonadota bacterium | reverse complement strand
GTTACCCAGCAGCACTTTGCCCGATACGCGGGTGGTTGGGATGAGGTCGTTCATGCGGTTGAAGCACCTCAGCAGGGTCGATTTTCCGCAGCCCGAGGGGCCGATCATGGCCGTAACCCGGTGAGTTTGCACGGGCAGGTTGACGTCGTGCAGGACGTGGTTTTTCCCGAACCAGAGATTGAGGTCCTGGGTTTGCAGTTGCAGATCTACCATTGTCTTTTCCTTCTGATCAGGCCGCGCGTGATGATGGCCGCGGCACTGATGGCGAGCACCAGAATAAGCAGCACCAGCGCGGTTCCGTAGGCTATCGGCACCTGCTGCGCGGGGTGGGTGCCCTCGGTCATGAGGCCGTAAATATGATAGGGAAGCGCCATCACTTCGTCAAACAGCCCGCGGGGCAGGCGCCGGGAATAAAAAGTGGCGGCGGTGAACATGATGGGCGCGGTTTCGCCGGCAACGCGGCCGATGCTGATGATGGCGCCGGTCAAGATGTTCGGCAGCGCGGTTGGCAGCAGCACCCGCGAGATGGTTTGCCGGGTGGTGGCGCCCAGGGCCAGTGAGGCTTCGCGAAAATCCGCCGGCACCCCGCGCAGGGCCTGTTCCGTGTTGTTGATGATCACTGGCAGAGCCAGGATCGCCAAAGTAAGCCCGCCCGAAAGCAGCGAGATGTCAAAACCCAGCAGATTGGCAAACACAGCCATCCCGAACAATCCGAAAATGATCGAGGGCGTTCCGGCCAGGGTGTTGATGGCCACGCGCAGAATTCTCACCAGCCAGAGCGGTCGCCCGTAATTGGTTAGCCACACGGCGGTGAAGACCCCCAGCGGCAAAGCGATCAGCATGGCCAACCCGGTCAGCAGGAAAGTTCCCACCAAAGCCGGATAGATGCCGCCCTCCCGCATGGCGTTGCGCGGCGCGGTGAAGAGGAATTCCCAGCTCAGCGCCCGGGCACCCTGCCCGAACATGCGAACCAGAAAGACCAGCAAAAACAGGGCTGTCAGCCCCAGCATCAGGGCCATGACCCCGGTTACCAGCTTGTCCGTGAATTCGCGGCGCTTCATCTTCCATCCCTCCGGATCAGCAGCGCCTCGGTTACGAGGTTGGAAACGAAGGTGATCAGAAAGAGAATGATGGCCAGGGCGAAGAGTGACTGGTAGTGGAGGTCGCCGATCACCGTCTCACCCATCTCCGCGGCTATGGTGGAGGTCAGGGGCCGCACGGGATCGAAAACCGAGCCCGGGATGCGGGCCGCGCCGCCAGCCACCATCAGCACCACCATCGTTTCGCCCACGGCGCGTCCAAAGCCCATCAGGATGCTTCCGGCGATGCCGTTTTTGGCCGCCGGGACCACAGCCTTGAAGATGGTCTCCGCGCGGGTTGCGCCCAGGGCCAGCGAGGCTTCGCGGATGTTTTTGGGAACGTTGGAAAGGGCATCTTCGCACATACTGCAAATCACCGGCACGATCATCACGCCCAGGATCACCGAAACCGTGAACACGTTCAAACCGGTGTCCAGATCAAACCATTGCCGCACCAGCGGAGCCAGAAAAGCCATGCCGAAGAGGCCGTAAACCACAGAGGGGATGCCGGCCAGGAGTTCCACCACCGGTTTGGCAAGCTCGCTCAGACGGGGACCGGCGATCTCGGCCAGAAAGATCGCCGCGCCCAAACCCAGCGGTATAGCGATCACCAAAGCGCCCAGCGTCACCGCCAGCGATCCGGCGATCAGGGCCCAAGCCCCGAATTCCGGTTCCGCGTGGGTGGGATACCAGCTGTTGGTGAAGAGGAATTCTTTCAGGTTCACACTCTCAAAGAGCGGCAGCCCTTCACGGAAGATCCCGAAAATGATCCCCAGCAGGCAGGCCACAGTGAGCAGCGCGGCAGTGTAGGTGATGGCCTGAAAGCTCTTTTCCTTGAAGCTTTTAAGCTTCATCCGCACAAATACGGGAGCCTGAGCTCCCGTGTCTGAATGGAGGTTTTGTTGGTTGTCGGGAAAGCTCATCTGCCTATTTGAGAGCGATAAAACCCTGGGCTTCCACGATCTTTTGCCCTTCCTCGGATTGGATGAAGGCGATATAGCTGTTCACGTCACCTTTGGCTTTGCCGTTGGTGTACATATAGAGTTTACGGGAGAGCGGGTAACTGCCCTCCTGAACTGTTTTTACGCTGGGAGTGACACCGTTGGCGGAAACCACCTTGATCTGGCCGGTGAGATAGCCCAGCCCGATGTAGCCGATCCCGCCGGGAGTGCTGCCCACAGCTGAAGCCACGGCGTTGTTGGAGGCCAGAAGCTGGGCGCTGGCGGTTACTTTGCTGCCACTAAGGGCTTTTTCATTGAAGACCTCGAAGGTGCCGGAAGCCACATCGCGGGAGATCGCCACGATCGGCAGATTGGGTCCGCCCACCTCTTTCCAGTTCTTGATCTTGCCGGTGTAGATATCCCGGATCTGCGCGATGCTGAGGTTCTTGACAGGATTGCTATCATGCACCACTATCGCGATGCCGTCCAGGGCAATGGCGTAGGGCGTGGGGTTGATCCCTTTGGATTTGGCCTGGGAAATCTCCTTGCTCTTCATGGGGCGGCTGGAATTGGCGATCTGCACGGTGCCGTTCTGCAGGGCGGCTACTCCCACTCCGGAGCCTCCGCCGCGGATGGAAATGTTCACGTCGGGATGTTTGTCCATAAAGGCTTCCGCGGTGGCCTGCGCGATGGGCAGCACGGTGGTCGAGCCAGAGCAAGTGATGCTGCGAGTCTTGGCAAAAGCTGATGTCAGGCCCAGGGCCAGGATCAGGATAAGGGCGATGCTAAAGTATCTATTCTTCATGATGGGGTCTCCTTATTTAACTGAGGCGGAAAAACGCCATTTGAATTGCAGCATGACGGTGTCTGTGTCCTTCTTGCCATTGGCGAAGTCGGAACCGGACACGCTTTCATCGTAATCTTTTCTTTCATAGTTGAGTTGCAACTGCATGGCGGTATTGCCTGTGTCATCGGGCATGAGATTGTAGTTGAGGCCGCCGGTCCAGGCGTTCAGCAGGTTTTTCTTCTTGCTGTCCGGAAGCTGGGTCTCGTCCCAGCGCTCGTAGCGCGCGGTAAGATCTATATCAGCCCCGATCAGGCTTTTCAACTTCAGGGTTGGAAACACGCTGAGGCAATTTGCCGCGTAGTTTTTGGCGCTGAAAGCGGGCGCGTACGTAACGTCCTTATACAGATACTCAGCCCAGATATCCAGCGGGCCGAAAGCCGCGCGCACCAGCCCGTCAGCCAGCAGTTGGGTGTTGTAGCTGGAGTTTTCGGTGGCGTCGGAGAGTTTGAACTGCCTCTCGCTGCCGTTGGTCATCACCGATCCGCCGAGGGTGAGGCCGGCGATTGGGGTCAGGCGCAGATTGGCCAGAAACGCGGGATCAATGTTATCCTTGAGGTTTGCGCCATAGTTTTTGTAACCCTCGCCGTTGTAAACGCCCAGCTGATATTGACCCCAACCTTGGGGAATGTGGCCATTCAGGCTGATGCCATAGTCGGCGGAGTTGGCGAATTTGTATCCATCAGCGGGGGCTTTGCCGATCAGGCTGTAATCCCAGTCGTAGATGCTGCCGAAATACACTTTTTGCAGCCCAACGGTGGTGGTGAGGTCCGGAACAGGGATCAAATCGCCAAAATCCACGTAGGCATATTTCAGCTTCAGCCCGGCGCCATCCTTGATCAGATCAGTGCTGAAAATATCCACAGTAAAGCGGCCTTTGATGGTGTCGCTGAATTTGGCTTCCAGGCCAACATAGCCGCGTTCCAGAGAGAAGAAGTTTTTGGTGATGCCGCTGTTGTATACCGTCATGGAGGTATCCGCGGGTATCATTCCATTTTGCAGGGTCCAGCGGTTCCACATTTCCCCGCTGATCTTCAGATCCACAGAGTTCAGCAGAGCGGGAACCAGAATAAGCCCCAACAGAGTGATGGTAAGCAGTTTCTTCATATTTGTACTCCTTGTTCGTTTACGAAGTTCTGCTCCTGTTATACGGTTGAAAAGTTAAGATTTTATAAGGCGGGTGTTAAGAATTATTAACTTTGGCTACGAAGGCTTGGATGGCAAACCAGGAATCTGGGAATTTTGGGATTTTCCTGATTGGCTCCTGCTATCATTACGGGATAAATACGGGATCAATACGGATTTCATCCGTATTGATCCCGTATTTATCCCGTAATGATACTGGGGGTGAGATAGGCAAATTATTGGCGCAAGCGGCGCAAGGCCTTGCCACGCAATTGCTTGACCCTTTCCACAGAGATTCCCAGCCGGTTTGCCACCTCTTTCAGGGGCAGACCCTTGTTCACCGACAGGAGTACAACCCGGCGTTCGTCAGCCGGCATGGATTTTGGAAAAGTGAGAGCTTGATCTTGGGAATTTCCAAGCTCTGGAGATTCCGGCGCCGCCACATCTGTTTCCCCCAGCTGCTCGGTTCCCCAGGTGGCGGTCTTTTCCTTGGCCAGAGCGGCCAGCAGCCTTTTCTTTATCCAGTGTCCGGCGTAGGTGGAAAAGTTCCAACCCCGCTCCGGTTCGAAGCGTTCAGCGGCTTCCAACAGCCCCAGCAGGGCTTCCTGACGCAGGTCTTCCAAGGGCAGGCCGCGGTTTCGGAAGCCCAGGGCGAATTTATAGGCCAGGCGAATGTGGCTTTCGATCAACCGATCCCGTTCCAGGTTTGGGTCCCGGTTTGGTTTGTCCGCGACTGAGGTTGGCGTTTTATTCATCGTCCATCTCTGCCAACGGCGGAATGGTGATCTTGAACGTGGTGCCCCGCCCGATTTCGCTGCTGACAGTGATCTCGCCCTGATGCAGCCTCACGATGTGCTTAACGATGGCCAGGCCCAGCCCGGTGCCGCTAAAACTGCGGTTGCGGGAGGGATCGGCAACGTAAAAGCGCTCAAAGATCCTGTCCAGATGTTCGGCCGGGATACCCCTGCCGGTGTCCGCGACCTCAAAAACTGTGCTATCGCCCTCTCTGCGGCAGCGGATGCTGATTCCGCCTGTATCCGTGTAGCGGAGGGAATTTTGCACCAGGTTGATGAAGATCTGTTCGAAGCGGAAGGGATCACAAACCAGCCGTTGCAGGCCGGGGGCGAGTTCGATGTCCAAGCTCAGCCCTTTTTCCTGGATCTCGGGCTCCAGAATGAGGCGGAGATTGGCGAAAAACGATAGCAGCCCGATCTCTTTCGCCTGGAGCAGGGAACTGCTTTCCAGCCGGATCAGCTGCTCCAGGTCGCGGATCAGGTGGATGATCCGGTTGGTGTGGCTGAGGATGATCTTATGCTGGCGGCTGTGCTCCTGGCCGGGCGTGTCGCGGATCGATTCCGTGAAGCCCTTTATGGCGGTGAGCGGGGTTCGCAGTTCGTGGGCCAAATTCACTATGAATTCCCGTTTCATGCGGGCCGTATTCTGGATGCTGTCGATATTGTGCAGGATGAAGACGTGGCGCTGGTTGCCGGCTCCGTGGCTGCTGGAAAGCAGGTAGCTGTGGCCGGCGATGCTGATATCGGCAGGCTCTTCCTTGCCGGCGTTGCCGGAATTACGGATAGCAGCCAGCAGTTGAGGTTCGCGGATGAGCTCCCAGAAACGCTGTTGGCGGCGGGGATCGTAAACCGGGAAAAGCTTGTGAAAGGGTTCATTGGCCCAAAGCACGGTGCCCTCGTCATCCTGCGACCACAGCACGTCCTCGAGGGTGTTCAGCAGCAGCCTTAACTCCTCGCGGTGGACGGCCAGATGCCCGATCGCCCCGTCCAGGGAATCCAGGGCCCGGTTCAAACCACGGCCGAGATCGTCCAGCTCCGCGGTTCTGAGCTTTCCAAACCGGCGCCCGCGGCTTTGGGGGTTGATCTCCCGGGCCTGATCCACCATACTCCGCAGATCCGCGCTGATCCGGAAATACACATACAAGAGGGCGGCGCAGCAGATCAGCCCCGGGACCAGTATCTGCCACACAGCACCCACGCGCAGCAGGGTAAAAAGCGCGATCGCAGCCAGGATAAGGGCTCCGGCTGTGAGCAGCAGTTGTTTAAGGCTGGTCTTTCCCATCTTCCGGTTCGGGTTTTTCCGGCGAAAACTTGTAGCCCAGGCCGCGGATGTTTTTCACCATGTAGGCGTAATCCCCCAGCTTTTCGCGCAGGTTGCGAATATGGACGTCCACGGTGCGTTCCAGCACAACCTTGTCGTTGCCCCAGAGGTGGTCGAGGATCTGGCCGCGCTTGTAAACCCAGCCGGGGCGGCGGGTCAGCAACTGCAGGATCTTGAATTCGGTGAGGGTAAGATCCACTTTTTGCTGGCGGATCCAGGCTTCGTAGCGGTTGAAATCGAGGCGGAAATCGGAGGTGATGTTCAGCACGTTGCGGCTGCTTTCCCAGCCGCTGCGGCGCAGAACCGCTTTCACCCGGGCCAGAAGCTCTGAGGTGTCGAACGGTTTGGTGACATAGTCGTCCGCCCCGAATTCCAGGCCTTTCACCCGGTCCCGGATATCGCTGCGCGCCGTGAGCATGATGATGGGAACGTGTTCCCAGGCGGGATTGCTCTTGATCCGGCGGCAGGCCTCCAAACCGTCCAGGTCCGGCAGCATCAGGTCCAGCACTATCAACTCCGGCAATTCCAGCTGCAGCCGGTCCAGCATGTCCTGTGCCCGGGTGAATCCCTGGGTCGAGTATCCCGCCGTTTCCAGCTTCAGCCTCACCAGTTCCAGGATGTCGGCTTCGTCTTCGGTTACAAATATCTGTTTGCTCATAGGCATCTTTCCTGAAGCCAGATTTGGCGGAAAGTGTTTTCTGGCAAGGAAAAACGCCCTTTTCCGGGTTAATTTTTCTTAACAGAGGCAGCAAATGGCTGTGGAAGAAGCATCGGCGTTTGCGAAAAACGCAGTTGCACGGGGCGGAAAGGCCTGCGGAAGCCGGAACTTACCGGAGGCTGGGGATGGCAGGACAGCTTTAGTTCATTGCCACCCGGAGGGCGTTCAGGTTCACGTTGTAGCCGCCGCTCACCTGCAGATAGCCATTGCCAATGCTCCCCAGGTCGGTGATCCGGGCCTTCATCCACCAGCCGCCTCTGGTCTCCGCGCTAGTCCGGGGCGCACGGTACCGTCCCGCGTCGTCGGTGAGCTGCAGGAAGAACACCTCTTTGTCCAGAACAAGGTCGCTGCTTTTGGCAATGCGGGTTTTGTTGTAATAGCGGGTCCAGATCTGATGGTTGTCCAGCAGGCGGAGAAAACGCCCCTGGTTGTCGTGATCGGGGCTGGGAACCGCCTGCATTCGACCCAGCGACGCGAACACCACGGGCTGGGAGGCCAGCGGCTGTTCCATCACGAAATACTCGTCCACCCGCACAAAATGGGCGTCGGTGCCGGCGTCAGGCACTTGGGAGCTGGTGGCTGGCTGGGCCACTACGGCAGGATTGGGCAGCGCGGAATTGAGCCAGGAATTGGGCACGCAGGCAGTGATTGCCAACAGGGCCGCTGCCGCGGCCACAGCCAGCAAGGCTTTGTCTGTTAAATACTTATACATCTTGTCACACCTCCCTCGGGGGATGGTCTTTCCAGCTTACTATATAACCCGGCAGGGCCGGAAACCCTGTGGGAAAACTGCCGCCTATGCGCCCAGGCCCAGCCGCTGCTGCTGGTATTTCTTGCTCTGTATGTTGCGCCACCAGGTTTTGTTTTCCAGATACCAGAGCACGGTCTTGCGGATGCCGGTGGCGAAAGTTTCCTGGGGTACCCAGCCCAGCTCGCTCTGGATCTTGCTGGCGTCGATGGCGTAGCGGAGGTCGTGGCCGGGTCGGTCGGCAACGTAAGTTATCAGTTCCGTATAAGATCCCAGCTTGCCGGAGGGGCTGAGTTCATCCAGCAGGCCGCAGATGGTGGTAACGATGTCGATGTTCTTCATCTCGTTGTGGCCGCCGATGTTGTAGGTTTCGCCGGGTTTGCCGGATCTGATGATGGTGTTGATGGCGTCGCAGTGGTCACGCACGTAAAGCCAGTCGCGCACGTTGAGGCCCTGTCCGTACACCGGCAACGGCTTGTGTTCCAGGCAGTTGAGGATCATCAGGGGGATCAGCTTTTCCGGGAACTGGTAGCCGCCGTAGTTGTTTGAGCAGTTGGAGATCAGCACCGGCAGGCCGAAAGTGCGGTGCCAGGCGCGGACCAGATGGTCGGAACCCGCTTTGGAAGCGGAATAAGGTGAGGAAGGGTCGTAAGACGTGGATTCTGTGAACATGCCCTCGTCGCCCAGGGAGCCGAAAACCTCGTCCGTGGAGACGTGGTGGAAGCGGAAACCTTGTTTGGCGGAATCGTCCAGGCCGCGCCAGTGGCGCAGAGCCGTATCCAGCAGCACGGCCGTGCCCAGAACGTTGGTGTTTATGAACTCCAGAGGCCCGTCGATGGAGCGGTCCACGTGGGATTCCGCGGCAAAATTTACCACTGTGTCAGGCTGGAATTCCCTGAAAGCGCGGGCCACTGCTTCGGCGTCGCAAATGTCTGCTTTTACAAAGCTATAGCGCTGCGGAAAAGCCTCTTCGATGTCGGTGAGGCTGTCCGGATTGCCGGCGTAGGTGAGTTTGTCGAGGTTGAGCACACTGCCCCGGAAATCGGGGTTTTCAAAGAGATGGTGGATGTAGTTGGCGCCGATGAAGCCTGCGCCGCCGGTAACGATGATCCTGTTCATGAATCCTTCCTTATTGCTTTGAGCAGCTCCCGCAGCCGGGCCAGTTCTTCCGAGCCGGTATAGCTGAGGATGATCCTGCCTTTGCCGCCCTGTTCGCTGAACTTGGCTTTGAGCCCCAGAACGCTGTGCAGGTCCTGCTCCAGGCTTTTCTGAAGCGCCGGATCGGCAATGGGGGAACTGGCCCTGGCCTTGGCGCTGGCAAAGGTCTTGGCCTTTTGCTCGGCCTGGCGGACGTTGAGCCGGTATTGGATAATGTGTTGCGCGAAAAGGGCTTGGAGCTCCGGCTCCACACCCAGCACAGCCCGCGCGTGGCCGGAGCTGAGAGTGCCTTCGGAAACCAGGGCCTGCACTTCCAGCGGGAGTTTGAGCAGCCGGATGCTGTTGGTGACGGTTGTCCGCTCCCGCGAAACGATCTGCGCCACTTCCAGATGGGTGAGCTTAAAATCTTCCGCCAGAGTCTGATAGGCATAGGCTTCCTCGATCGGGTCGAGGTCCTCGCGCTGCACGTTTTCCACGATGGCCAGCTGCAGCTGCTCTTTCTGGCTCACGCTGCGGATCACCACCGGCACCGCTTCCAGGCCGGCCAGGCGCGCTGCCTGCAGCCTGCGTTCGCCGGCGATCAGTTCATAGGCCGAGTCTGCCGTCTTGTTCACGATCAGCGGCTGGATGATGCCGTTTGCTTTGATCGATTCGGCAAGTTCTGCCAAAGCGCCGGGATCGAAGTTCCGGCGGGGCTGGTAGGGATTGGCTTTGATCTGCGCGATGGGCAGAGTGCCCAGATCTGAGCGGGTTTCCGGGTTTTCCGCGCCTGAGGGGATCAGGGCGCTCAAACCGCGTCCAAGACGTTCATTCATGCTTTGGGTGTCCTTTCGATCACCTCCGTGGCCAGATTCAGATAACTCATGGCGCCGGGAGAGCGGATGTCGTACAAAAATATGGGTTTGCCGAAGCTGGGGGCCTCGGTCAGCTTGATGTTGCGGGGGATGATAGTTCGGAAAACCTTTTCCTTGAAATAGTGCCGTACTTCACGCGCCACCTGCATGGAGAGGTTAACGCGGCGGTCGAACATGGTGAGCAGGATGCCAATGATGTTCAGGCCGGGATTGAGGTTTTTCTGGATCAGCCGGATGGTAGACAGCAGCTGGCTAACCCCTTCCAGGGCGTAATATTCGCACTGGATGGGCACCAGCAGGTCGGTCGCAGCGGTGAGGGCGTTCACGGTGAGCAGACCCAAGGAGGGAGGGCAATCCACGATCACATAATCGTAGTCGGCCAAAACGGGTTCCAGCGCCTCGCGCAGCTTGTGTTCGCGGGCGAACTCCTGCACCAGCTCGATCTCAGCGCCGGTGAGATCGATGTTCCCAGGCACACACCAGAGGTTGTTGGTGCTGGTGGGCAGGATCGCCTGCCGCAATGGAACCGACCCGATAAGCGCATCGTACACTTGCAGTTCAAGCTTGTCTTTGTCCAGCCCCACGCCGCTGGTGGCGTTGCCCTGGGGATCGAAATCGATCAACAGGGTCTTCTTTTCCAAAACGGCCAAACCGGCGGCCAGATTCACCGCCGAGGTGGTTTTCCCCACCCCGCCCTTTTGGTTCACGATCGTTATAATTCTTGCCATAGATCTATGTTAAGTTCCAGTCTTTTATTTTAGTTGCGCTTTATCCAAAGCGAAGATGGACCGGCTGCCGTATTCCAACTCCAGGCTCACAAGTTCCCGCGGTTCAAACGGTTCGATGTCCGTCCAGTCTCTGGCTTTGTAGCAGATCAGCTTGCCGCCATTGGCAAGCAGGTCCCGCAATGGACGCAGATAGCGCTGCTCCAGCTTCACGGCGCGGCAAAGAATGTAGTCGAAATCACCTTCAGCGGAGTAGTCCTCCAGCCGGGAACAAATCACTTCACAATCCGCAAGTTCCAGCCTGGCAACCATTTCCTGCAGCGCGCGAGCCTTTTTGCGCACGGAATCCAGCAGCAGCATGCGGCAGCCGGGAGCGGCCAGTTTCACCGGAATCCCGGGCAAACCGCCACCGGAGCCGAAGTCCAGCACTTTGGCTTCAGAAAAGTCAATACATTTCAAAGGCAGCAGGCTGTCAAGGAAATGCTTTGTCCACAGCTCATCCTCGGAGGCCGCGCGGGAAAAGAGGTTCAGGTGGGCGTTAAGTTCCAACAGCAGAGCGTGATAGCTCTCGAATCCGGCCAACACCTGGTCCCGCTCTGGCAGCTGCAGTTCAACCAGAAACCGCTCAAACCTCTCTCTGGAGGCACTCACGGCTTTTCCTCCGGAGGCAGGTTGCGCAGCAGAGACTGCACCAGGAAAGAGCGGTCCGGGCGCATCAGTTCCAGGGTGGCTCGGGCCGAGGGATGCTTGATCTGTTTCAGGGAACGGGCCGCCAGATAGCGGAAACGCTCGCTGGGATGGACGATGTAGGCGTTCAGCAGTTCCACGCTGCGTTCGCTGTGCACCCCCGCCAGCACCGAAATGCAGGCGGTTTCGTACTTTTTGTCTTGCAGGAGGCGTTCCACCGGTTCCACCAGCAGGCTGTCGCCCACTCCGGAGATCAGCGAGAGCGCGTTTTTGGCGGCCAGGCTGTCGGGCAGTTCGATCACCTGGTAGAGTTCGGCGATGAACTCAGGCGAGGCGCCGGCCAGCGCTGCCAGGGCTCTGTATTCCAGTCCGGAAGCGGTGTTCAGCTTGTTTTCGAGCACATAGGGAATGGCCTCCCCGGCACGGCTGAGCAAGATTTCACGGGCGGCCCTGACCCGCTGGACCGCTGAACCCACCTCCCATTCGGAGGCGGCAGAGAAGATGGATTCGATGCTGTCCGTGCTGTCCGGCATAGCGGCGTTTTCGGCCAGTTCTTCCACGGCGCTTTTGGCAATGAGGTTCAGGTCAAGGTCCCGGCCGATGCCGTAAGTTCCGCTCTGCCAAGTCTTGTTGTTGGCCTTGAGGCTGTCCGGATAGCTGTCGGAACCGCCGGCATCCAGGAACAGGCCGATCCCGCCGGCGCTGCGGGCAAGGTTGGCGCCGCCGTAGTTTTGGGGATTGATCCGCTCATAGCGGTCGTTGCCGCTTTTATCCACAAAGAGTCCCACGGAGTTGGTGAGCCCCAGTCCGTTGCCGCCTTCGATGGAGTAGGCGTCATTTCCCGCCCCGTCGATCAGAACACCCAGAGACCAGTCGTGGCCTGCGCCCTGGCCCGGTCCGTGGCGGCTGTAATAGGCATCGTCGCCCATGGAATCGAGCAGCCAGCCGCAGGCCAGATGGATCCCCGAGCCCTGTGGATAGTAAACCGCGCTGTAGATGTCGTTGCCGCCCTCGTCGATGAGAGCTCCGGTGGCGTACCAGTAGCCGGAACCCTGGGCGTAAACGCCGCCGAGGTATCTGTCGTTGCCGGCGCCGTCGTACAGCAGGCCCAAACCTCCGGCCAGATCGGGCCTCAGTCCCAGCCCCATGCCCTGGCCGAGAGTGATGTAATCCAGCGGCATCAAAGGTTCGTGGAAGTACTTACCGCCCAGGCTGTAGATGTCCGCTCCGCCTCTGTCGAGCAGAGCCCCCACGCCGTGGGTGCTGCCGAAACCCTGCGCCGCCACGCTGGCCTGATAGCTGTCGTTGCCGGCTGCATCAAGCATCAGCGCGGTTCCGCACATCGCCGCGCCCTGGGCAAAGAGGCCGCTGCGATAGCTGTCGTTGCCGGCCAGGTCCTGATGCAGGTTCAGCCCCATGAAGGCGGAAAAGGAAAAGTCATCCGTCTGATAGATGTCGTCGCCGTCCAGATCATAGGAACAGCCCAGGCCAAAGGAAGAATGGAACAGCGCCGCTGGTTCCGGATTGCGGTAAAGGTCGTCCCCAGCCAGATCGATCAGGAGGCAGAAGCTGTTTTGCGGTCCGGTCGCCAGGCTCGTTTCATAACGGTCATTCCCGGCCGGGTCCAGCAGCAGGCAGATGTCTTTAAATCCTTTGGCATCATAAACATCGTCGCCCGGGGTCCCGACCGCCATCAGGCCGTGCCTGGTCTTGCGGCTGAGGATCTTTTTGGATTTGAAAGTCAGGCCTTGGACCCGCTCCAGCAGGGCGTCGGACAGGGCCAGGAACTGGATCCCGGAACTCAGCAAAGCCTGGGGATCGAATTGGCCCAGGAGGTTTTGGACCTCCTCCTGGTCCAGCTCGCTATAGGCAGGAAGGCCTTTTTCTTCATAACAAGCCTCATATTTATCAATATCTTCGCTTTCAATGAACTGCCAGTGCCAGAAGCTGAGCAGCATTCTTTTTTCCTCCGGGCTGAAGGCAGCGAAGGCTGGCTGAAACCCGGTTGCCAGATAGTCCAAACCGCTTTCCAGCCAGGCGAAGATATCCTCCGGCTTTCTCACCTGAGCGGCCAATTGCTGATCAAACAGTGATCTGGAAGCCGGATAGAGGCTGGCGAAGAGACCCGGATCGAGGTTGAAGGCGATGCCGCCCAGCTGCCTTAGCAGAGCCGGCAAGGCTTCCGGACCATCCAAACAGCAGGTTTCGCGCAGTTCCTGCATGTCCTCAAGGCCCCGCCAGGGATCCTGCAGCTGGCGCAACTGCCAGTCCAGCTTGTACTTGGTGCTCAGATCCCAGTCTTTCTCAAAAGCCGGGGCGGAGGGTTCGAAAGCTGCCTCAGCCAGCATCTCTTCCAAGATCCGGGTTTCGGCCGGGCTCAGCAGGGCTTCCGATCCAAGCAAGCACATACAGGCTAAAAATGCCGCCAGGCAGAGGATATTTCGCATCTGATATGTCTCCTTCTTTAAAAGCCAGAAATGAAGGCCATAGAATTATGTCAACAACTATCGCCGCCGGACTCGGCTGCTGCTCATGCAACGTGACAACGAAATCTGCAAATTGTGCAGCGAAATCTGCAAACTGTCGCATCGTAGCTCATCATTACTCATCCTTACCAAGACCCCATTAGGTAGTTTTTGACAGGATTTCTGCAAATAAGATCACCGAAAACTTCAAATTATGACAGGATTTCTGCATATCAATTCATTGGTTTAGATATCACTCGCAACACCTAACAACACAGCTACCTGCTCTGCTTCAGAGATCAGACCAGATTTCGAGTTTTTTACGGCTGTTAGCTGCTCTTTTATGGATACATAGTTAT
>JAJBBF010000044.1 GCA_020532215.1 Candidatus Cloacimonadota bacterium | reverse complement strand
GATGCGGAAGATGTCTTTATCGATACCCAAACCTCGGATCCGCGGGGGATGCTGGCTTATCTGAGCGCCATCGCCGCGCGCAAGACCGGGGTCGCGGAAGAGACAATCCTGCAGGAACTTACAGCCCGGGAAGAACAGCTCAGCACTGCCATGGGACGTTCAGTGGCGCTGCCTCACGCGCGCTTGGAAGGGATCGAAAGTTCGCAGCTCTTCATCGTGCATAACCAGCACGGCATTGAATGGGACAGCCCGGACGGCCTGCCGGTGCACCTTTTCATCCTGATCCTCACACCCAAAGCGAAACAAAACGCCCAGATCCAGATCCTGCGCAGCCTCTCGCTGGCATTGCAGGACCGCAAACTGACCTCGCAACTGGTGGACAGCACCGATCCCAAGTTCCTCTGGAACAGCATCCGGAGTGAACTGACCAGCTGCAGCCGCTGCCGGCTGACTTAGAAGTTGGTTCAATCCTCCGCGGGAGATTCACATAGGCTGAAGATAGCCCAGCCGGCAAGTGCCCCCGCTGCGTAACAGAGCAGATCGGCCCATCGGAAGCCAAAACCAAGGATCAGTCCGCCGATCCGGGTTTGGCGGATGGGTTCCAGCCAGAGCGGATGCCAGAGTTGGCTGAGTTCTATCAGCCCGGACCAGAGCAGGGTGAGCAGAAGTACCCGGACCAAACTGGCGCGGGGCAGAAACAGACGGAACAAGGCAAAGAAAGCCAGAGCCCACATGGCGTCGCCGGTGTAGCGGGCCAGGATATCCGGCAGCAAATCACCCCAGCGGCGTGAGGCTATTCCAATAGCGGCGCTGGCCAGGATCAGCAGAACGGGGGCGAGTATTTTCCTTCTGTTCATATAGTTATGGCTATCACGCGGAAACTGGCCTCCGGGTCAGGTTCTCATCGGCCTTGCCTGCTCAAGCCGGCCGGAGGGCAGGCTAAACGTGGTTTCTGAGCGCCAATTCCAGAGGGTGGGGCTGCAGGTAATACTGGGCGGCCAAATAGGGCTTGTCGTATTTGCGGACGTAGTGGTTGATCAGGGTCACGGGCACAATCAGGGGCAGGAGGCGGTTCCTGTAATTATCTATCAATTCAAGCAGTTCAGCCTTTTCAGCTGCGGTGAGTTCGGCCTTGAAATAGCCCAGGATGTGCTGCAGAACGTTCTGATGTTTGGCCCGGGTGGCGTGATAGGAAGTGGCTTGCATCAGCCTGGCCAGGTAGATATCCGCGAATTCGTCCGGCGGGTATTGCCTGACGGCGGCCACGAGTTTGCCCATTTCGCGGTAGAGGGCGGGATTATGGGCCATCAGCAGCAATTTGTGGCGGGTGTGGAAATCCACCAGGGCGCCGGCCGAGAAAGCTTTGCGGCGAAGCTGGATCCAGCGTTGCATGATGAAGATCCGCTCGATGAAATTTTCACGCAATACGGGATCGTGCAGGCGGCCTTCTTCCTCCACCGGCAGCAGGGGAAAAGCGCGCATGAATTCCCTGGCAAAGATCCCCACGCCCTTTTTCTCGCCCGCGCCTCCTTTGGCCGGATAGACTTTAACGCGCTCCATCCCGCTGGAGGGGGATTTGCTCTTGAAAACGTAGCCGCAGAGTTCTTCCGAGTCCAGTTCTGCGAGCCTGCGGGCGGCCCATTCCAGCATGCGCGGGGTATGGTCGGTCTTGTCCTTGATGGTCAGCAAACGGGGGTTTTCCACGTCGCCAACGAGGCGCATGGCGTCACGGGGAACGGGCAGGCCGCACTCCACTTCCGGGCAAACGGGCACGTAAGTGACATATTTGCCAAGGGTTTCCACCAGCCAATGATCATATTTGTGCTGGCCGTCGTAGCGCACCTTGTAGCCCAAGAGGCAGGAGCTAATGCCGAGTTTGAGTTCGTCCATAGATGTTGGTCCTTCGGGTTGACCTTGTGTGATCGACCCCGCTGACTTTATTTGAGATGTTCCGGTATGATAAGTTCCGCTTCGGTGGCCTTGACGACGTCCTCCACGCTATAGCCTTCGCTGACTTCGCGCAGCAGCAATCCTGCAGGGGTTACTTCGATCACGGCCAGATCTGAAACGATGAGGCTCACCTTGCCTTTGGCGGTGAGGGGCAGGGTGCATTCCTTCAGGATCTTGGGGTTGCCGTGCTTGTCGCAGTGTTCCATGGCTACGATCACTTTTTTGGCGCCGGTTACCAGGTCCATGGCTCCGCCCATGCCGGGGATGATCTTGCCGGGGATCATCCAATTGGCCAAATTGCCGTGCTGATCGACCTGCAGGGCGCCCAGGACGGTGATGTCCAGATGGCCGCCGCGGATAATGCCGAAACTGGTGGCGGAATCGAAGAAGGAAGCTCCGGGCAGGGCTGTGATGTAGCCTCCGCCGGCGTTTATCATGTCGGGATCCTCGTTGCCTGCGGCGGGGGCGGGTCCCACGCCCATGATACCGTTTTCAGATTGGAAGATCACATGCACCCCGGGCGGGATATGGTTGGCGGCCTCAGTGGGCAGGCCGATGCCCAGGTTGACGTAGTCGCCATCCTTGAGTTCCTTGGCGATCCGGGCTCCGATCAGCGCGCGTTTATCCATTGCTGGCCTCCTTGCTCAGGCAGATGTAATTTACGAAAACTCCGGGAGTTACCACCTGTTCGGGGTCCAACTCGCCGATTTCCACGATCTCGTCCACCTCGGCGATGGTGATCTTGCCCGCCATGGCCATGATGGGGTTGCTGTTGCGGGCGGTTTTGCGGTAGATGAGGTTGCCGCTGCGGTCGGCCTTCCAGGCGCGGATGAGGGCAAAATCGCTGGGGATGGCGGGTTCCAGGATATAGTCCTTGCCGTCGAGGTTGATGACCTGCTTGCCTTCCTCCACCACGGTGCCGACCCCGGTGGGGGTGAGAATGCCGCCCAGGCCCATTCCGAAGGCGCGGCAGCGTTCCATCAGTGTGCCCTGGGGAATGAGTTCCACCGAGATCTCGCCGGAATTCATCTGGCTCTGGATCTCGCGGTTGGTGCCGGTGTGCGAAACCTGTGCGCTTTTGATCTGGTGGCTCACCACCAGCTTGCCCACGCCGCGGTTTTCCCAATCCGAGGCGATAACGATCATGTGCAGGTCTTTGGTTCCCGCCTCCACGAGGGCGTCGATGATGCCTTCGGGCGCGCCCACGGCCAAAAATCCGCTGATGGCCAGGCGGCTGTGGGGTTTGATCATGGCGGCGGCTTCAGCCGCTGTGATTTGTTTGAACATTGCTTCTCCTAAGGATATGAATGATATTTTGCGGGCATTTTTTTGCTGCTGCGCTTTATGTCAACAGATAGTCTTGGACATGGTGAAGATCCTGGCTGCCCAGGGAAACCTCCAGATAGATGCCGTCGTCCCGGTATTCTTCCTTGTGGACGAAAGCGATATCGTGCAGCAGGGAGGCCAGGGCGGCTTTGTCGTAAGGCAAAAAGACCTTTTGGAATTGCTTGTTGAAAAGCTTTTCCTCCAGTTTCTTCAGCAGATCTTCCACGTGGCCACGCTTGAGGGCTGAGATCAGCACCGCCTCGGGATAGCGCCTGTGGACCAAAACCTCGTAGGTATCGTCAACGAGGTCAGTTTTGTTCAGCACCAGCAGTTGGGGGATGTCCTGAGCGCCGATCCCGGCCAGTACGGAATCCACCTGATCGATGTAATATTCGAAGCGTTCATCGGAGAGATCGACCACGTGCAGCAGCAGATCGGCGTCTTTTACCTCCATCAGGGTGGCGCTGAACGAAGCCACCAGATGATGGGGCAGGTTTGAGATGAAGCCGACCGTGTCGGAGATCACCACCGGAAAGGAGGTGGAAAGCTTGAGCTGGCGCGAGGTGGAATCCAGGGTGGCGAAAAGCTTGTCCTCCACTAGGACCCCGGCCGCGGTGAGCGAATTGAAGAGAGTGGATTTGCCGGCGTTGGTATAGCCCACGAGGCAGATCTTCTTGGTGCGGTCGCGCTGTTTGCGCTGGGTCTCCTTCTGTTGGGTGATGCCGGCAATGGCTTGGTTGATCTTGCGGATCTGCTGGCGGATGAGGCGTTTGTCGATCTCGATCTGTTTTTCGCCCATGCCGCGAGTGGCGGCCCCTCCGGAGGAGCGGGTGGAGCCGCGTTCCTTGTCGAAGTGGCCCCAGAGCCGGCGCAGGCGGGGCAGTTGGTACTGGAGTTCGGCCAAACGCACCTGCAGCTTGGCTTCGCGGGTGCGGGCATGGTCGTGGAAGATGGAAAGGATCACCTCGGTGCGGTCAATCACCCGGATGCCGAAATCGTTCTCTATGTTGCGGGCCTGAATGGGATTGAGCTCTTCGTTGATGATGAGAACGTCCGCCCGGGCTTGCTGCATCTTGTGGCTTAGCTCTTCCAAAAAGCCTTTGCCGAAATAGGTGGCGCGCACGGGATGGTTGCGTTTCTGGGTGTAGCTGCCCAAAACGTCGATCCCGGCAGTGTCGGCCAGGCGCTGCAATTCATCCAGGCTAGCCTGGGTCTGGCTCTCTGTTTCGTTCTGGCGCACGATCGCGGCCAGGAAAGCCGTCTTGTCCTCGCGCTCCAGGTCTTCCCAGGAATCCGGCTCGAGGTCGAATTCCTCCATCAGATGGTCATTTTCTTCGTATTGCATGGTTTTCCCCAATCTTTATCTTGATCTCGCCAGCCTGCCCGGCCCGAAGGCTGCAGGCAAAAACAGGATCACGCCTCCCGCCTGATCCCCGCACTGGAGGCGGCTATCTCGCGGGGGGCTGGCGAGGGACGTGGCCCAAGGCCGCAAGGCTGGACTTGTATCAGCTATCCTGGGCCTCAGGGGCTGATCTTGGTTCCCCGGCCTTCCCTGCGGCCCGGAGAACTATCGTAAACCTCGGTATTGTAATAGATCACGGCGATGTAGTCGCGGGGGAATTCGCCGTGGAAAAAGCTGTGGATGAGGTTGATGTAAGTCACAGCGTCGCGCTCGTAGGCTGTGAGCTGGGGATCCAGTGGATGCAGCAGGCGGGCGATCTGTTTGATCTTGTAGGTGGGTATGTCCAGCCAGACGGTTACGCAGGCGGGATTAACCATTTGGTTGATGAAGGTCTGGGTGTTGAATCCCGGTTCAGAATAGAGTTCCAGAGAGCCCATCCGGTTCGCGCTGAAGTTTTTCTCCGCGTGGGTGTAAAGGCTGTCCAGAACGTTCAGTTTCACGTCCAGGGGCTGCTCCATGTTGTCGCGCAGGAGCTGGATCAGTTCTCCGATCTTGTTTTCGTTAGGCAGAAAGCCCATGCCTTTGACGGCGTTGTTCAGCTTGAAGCGCGAATCTTTGCGGGCGGCGCCGTAGGTGGCGATGATGCCGTTGTGGGGTCCGGAAAGCTGGGGGCTGCGGGTGGCTTCCTTTCCCTTTTCCAGCATTTCGCGGAAGATATCCAGGTATTCCTGGCGTTGGGAGCGGTTCCAATCCCAGAAAGACTGGGGGAAATCCACCAACGGGACATCCTGCCAGACGCCGTCAACCTCGGCTCGGATCGATGCAGCTCCGGGAGACGGGGTTTGAGCGGTGGTCTGCACGCAATAGCCGTCTTTCCAAAAGGTTTCGGGGTCAACGATGTCTTCGGCTTTGAGCAGGCCGATGCTGAACAGCAGGCCAAGGATGGCCAAAAGGATGATCTTTTCCATATTCAACTCCTGTGTTGTTCGATATTTTCCCTGGCTTGGGTGACCATTTCGTAGAGGGGCAGGTTGTTTTCCTCCAGGAAATGTTTCAGAGCTTCGAGGCCGCGCCTGGCCAGGCTAAGCTTCTTGAGTTTCTTATCCTTGATGGGCATATCCAAAGCAGGAAGCAGGCCAAAATTGGCGTTAACCGGCTGGAACCTGCCCTGGCCGGGTTCGGTCAGACGGCGCCAAAGCTGGCCCAGAATCGTTTCCGGCGGCAGGAGGGGTATCCCCTCCGCCAGGATCCTGGCCACCAGCAAGCCCGTGGCGATGCACTCCACATAGCCTTCCACTCCGCCAAGCTGTCCGGCCACAAAAACCTGCGGGGATGTTTTGAGGCTCAGGTTGCCATTCAGAACTTCAGGCGCGTTCAGATAGCTGTTGCGGTGGATGGATCCATAGCGCAGGAATTCAACCTGCTCCAGCCCCGGGATGAGGCGGAAGATCCGCTTCTGTTCAAACTGGCGGAGCATGGTCTGGCAACCCACTAGGTTAAAGGCGGTCTGATCCCGGTTTTCCGTCCTCAGTTGCAGCACCGCGAAGGGCTTCTTGCCTTCGCGCTCCAAACCCATCGGGCGCATAACTCCATGGCGCAGAGTGTCTTTACCCCTGCGTGCGAGTTCCTCCACCGGGGTGCAGTTCTCATAATATTGGAACTTGATGTTGCGGAAAAACTCGTTTTCGAACTCGTGGGCCTGATACTGCTCGCCGCTCAACAGGGCATCCACGAAAGCGTAATACTCCTCGCGGGTGAAGGGGCAGTTCAGATAGTCCGGCTCGCCTTTGTCGTAGCGGTCCTTGCGGTAGATCCTGCCCATATCCAGGCTGTCCGCGGCGACGATGGGCGCGATGGCGTCGAAAAAGTAAAGCTGGTTCGAGCCCAAGGTATTTTGCAGTTCAGCAGCCAGAGGATCCGAGGTCAGGGGGCCGCTGCTAAGGATGCACAGGCCGGGGGGAAACTTGGTCACCTCTTCGCGGACGAGCTCGATTTTGGGATGTGCCTGGATGAGGTCATCCACCTTTTTAGCAAAGACCCCACGGTCCACAGCCAGAGCGTGTCCGGCCGGCACCGAGCAGCTTTCCGCGATGGGCAGCAGCTTGGATCCCAGCAGCCTCAGTTCCTCTTTCAGCATGCCCGAGGGAGTGTCCGGCAGAGTGGATTTGAGGGAGTTGCTGCAGACCAGTTCCGCGGCCAATCCGCTTTGATGGGCCGGGGTCAGCTTGGCGGGGCGCATCTCAAACAGCTGCACCGCCCAGCCTTTATCAGCCAGATAAAGGGCGGCTTCGCTTCCTGCCAGGCCCGCTCCGATGATGGTGACGGACTTCATCATAGGCTTAGCGGGCCGCTTTCACCCGCAAAAAGATCACCGCTCCGATCAGGGCGGGGATCACATCGTTGATGATGAAGATCGCGAGGGTGGTGCTGGCAATGCTTTCAGCCTGCAGGCCGATCTTGGTGAGCAGCGAGACCGCGAAACTCTCTTTCAGCCCCAATCCGGCCACTGTGATGGGTATGCTGTAGGATAGATTCGAGAGCGACATCCGTTTCACGACGTCCCAGAACGACACTGCCTGGCTGAGATGCAGCATCAGCCAGTATTGGAGCATGTTCAGCAGGGTGGTGGCGATCATCAGCAGCGTGATCCCCGGCGCATACCTGATGTAATTGGGCCGCAGCCTTTTCCAGCGCCGGTTCAGATTGAGTACAAAATACAGCCAGAAGGGCAGGGTGATCAAAAATACGAAAAGCGACCAGCGGATCCAAGCCGGAATTCCCTGGGGAATGAAAAGCAGAGCGAGGCTGGCAAAGGCGAAGATGCTCCAGCTAACGAAGATGCGCTCCAGAAAACAGGAGAGCAGCGAAGCGCCTTTGCTGCTGTTCGAAACATAGGCCACCTTGCCGATGATGCCCCAACTGCCGGGAACGGCGAAACGCAGGGCCTGGCCGATCATGTAGGAATTGAAGACCTCAACCCTCTTAAGCTCGTACAAGGGATTGATCTGCAGAGAGTATTGCCAGGCCTGATACTGGCCCCAATGCCGGATCACAGCCAGCCCCACAATGGCCAGGATCAGCCAGAGGGGTTGGCTGATCAGGTTTTGCCAGACCAGGCCGATATCCAGCCGGCGGAACAGCCCCCACAGGATCAGTCCCGTGATCAGCAGTTTGAGCACGAAACTCAGGATTCGCCAGAGCTTTTTTCTGCTATCCGCGTTCATGTTAGCCAGAGATCAGGTCCCTTGTGTGCTGCAGGGCCGCGAGGATCAATTCGCGGGGCGGAACTGCGATGCTGCCGTCGTTCATCATCCGGTGGCAGAGCTCGCGGGAAGCTTTGATATCGGCCGCGGCCTGGGCGAAAACCTCGTCCCGGTTGCGGGGAAGCCTGGCCACGCCTTCTTTAACGGCTTGTTCGGCCACGTCGGCGGCTTCCCTGGCGAAAACGTCCTCCTCGTCCATGCGGGGAACCATGTTCTCAGGATCAATGCCGCGCGCCTCGGCGAAACCGGCCAGGGAATGAGCCGCGCGGATCGCCATCCCGTCTGTGATCTGGCTGGCGCGGACCAGCAGGGCGCCTTTGAGGATGCCCGGGAAACCGCAGGAATTGTTGATCTGGTTGGGAAAATCGCCCCGTCCGGTGGCAACGATGAAGGCTCCGGCGGCTTTGGCGTCATGCGGATAGATCTCCGGAACCGGATTGGCACAGGCAAAAACGATCGCCTTGGGAGCCATCAGCCTGATCCATTCAGGTTTCAAGGTATTTGGGCCCGGGGTGGAAAGCGAGATCAGCACGTCCGCGCCGCGCATCGCCTCTTCCATCGAGTTCAGGCGCTGCGGGTTGGATATTTGCGCCAGGGCCCATTGTTTGAACTTGTCCGGATTGGCGGCCAGGTCTTCCCGGCCCTGGTGCAGGCCGCCTTTGCTGTCAAAGATCACCAGATTCGCGGGATCAAGCCCGCTCTGGAGCAGGATGCTGGCGATGGTGGTGTTGGAAGCGCCGGCACCGAACAGCACTGTCCGGATGTCCTGGATCCTTTTATCCGCCAGCTTCAGGGCGTTCAGAAGCCCAGCCAAAGTAACGCAGGCCGTTCCCTGCGCGTCGTCGTGCCAGACCGGGATTCCGCAGCTGCCGCGCAGTTCGTTTAAAACGCGGTAGCAATTTGGCTGCGAGATGTCTTCCAGGTTCACCGCGCCCACGCTGGGCTCCAGCATCTTCACAAATTCGATCAGCCGGGCCGGATCAGGTTTTCCCTCCTTGTTTCTGTCATTCACGCAGAGCGCGATGGCGTCGAATCCGCCCAGGTATTTCATCAGCATGGCCTTGCCTTCCATCACGCCCAGCCCGCCTGCGGGACCGCAGTCGCCATCACCCAAAACCCTGGTGCTGTCGCTCACCACAGCCACCAGGTTGCCCCGGTTGCTCAGTTCAAAGGACCTTTCCGGTTTGTCGCGGATGGCGGTGGAAACAGCCGAGACCCCGGGCGTGTACCAGACGTTGAACCAGTTGAAATCCCAGACCCCGGCCTTGGGTAGCGTCTGCATCTTGCCTTGGTAGAAAGCGTGGGCCAGTTCGGAGAGTTTTTTCAGAAAGGCCGTCTGCGCCGCGGAACGCCGGGCGGGTGGATAAGTGGCTGCGAAATATTCCTGGAGGTTGGCCAGGTCAGTGCGTAATTCTTCCATTTGTCATCCTGAAAACATTTATGACCCAACTTTTGGGACAAGCTGTATGTTGTCAATCTTTAATCAGCCCCCAGCCCAGGCCCGGCTTTGGGGCGCGGTGCCGACGTTTTGCACCACTGTCCAATGCGCTTTTTTCATCTTCGCTCCAAACAGCGCGGCACCGGGGCAGTTTCATATTGGAACGACGGCATCCATCCCCAAAGATGAAACGATGCCAGTGGGTCGCCGATGAAACGCCAGGCATTTTCTGAGTATCGAGCAGGGCATTGCCAATCTTATATCGGTTAGAACCTCTGTTTAAAAGCGTACCGCAGAAACTTCTTGACAGTATAGCATGCAGTTCAAGAATACACTTTAGAAACAATTGGATTTTCAGCCGGAGCATTTCCAGCTGAAACAAGCACTACTGGCAAAGGAGTGAAAGACGATGTCACGTTCATTTTTCTGTTTCATTTTCCTGATGCTGGGTTTTCTCTACGCGCAGGCTGGAGGTGATCAGATAGTTGGTTCGCTTTTGGTTGATCCTGAAGGGATCCAGGCCGATGGCCCCTCTTCCAGGGCGATCCTTGAACTGCTTGTAAACGGGAGCTGTGAGGAACCCCTGCAGGATGGCAACATCCCATTCTGGACCGAAGTTGTGGGCTCCAATTGGACCCAAAGGAGCGCTAATCCGAGCCCCCAGGAAGGTTTGTATTACTTCTTCCCCGGGGTTGCTGTCAACGCAGAACTGGCCCAGGATGTTGATGTGACGGATCTCTGGTATTACATCGACGGCGGCAGCCAGGAATTTGAATTCTCCGGCTATGTGCGTTCCTACCCCCAGTCGCCGGTTGATAGGACCCTCATTGTCCTGGAATATTTGAATGCCGATAAAACCGTGGTGTTGAGTTCATATGATTCCGGAATCCATACCAACACCAGCGAGTGGCTGCTGCTATCGGACACCAGGATCGCACCCGCGGGAACGAGATTTATCCGGATACGGCTGATCAGCACCAGAACCAATGGCAGCAACAATGACGGCTATTATGATAATCTCTCGCTAAAAACCGACATCATTCTGCCTCTGGCTCCCCAGAATGTGAGCATTGAACTTGCCTCCAACGACGTTATTCTCAGCTGGGATGAGGTAACCCAAGATGAATTGGGTGATCCGGTTGACATCAACCAGTACAATGTTTATGCCGGGGAGGTTCCGGAATTCACCTGTGGACCGGACAATCTGGCCGGCACAGTGGCAATACCGGAAATAACGCTTTATGGCCAGGCCGGTTCCTATGCCCGGCGCTTCTTCAAAATAACCGCCGTCAGGACTTTCAGCAGAATCGCGCCCTGAGTGATCAGCCCAGAGCGGGGCAACAGGGGCTTAAGAGGGATAACTTACTCAGCGGCATCAACTTACTTGCCTGAACCCCGGCGTGGGATTTCTCCCGATGTTTCATCTGGGAGTGGTGTTGTTAAGCCAGCCAGTTCTGCTCCGTAGCCTGATTTTCCCGTTTTTGCTCTTGCCCATAGGCATCTGAGCGGCTGGGCAACTTCGTAAAATCCGCCGTTGGCCATAAAAACTGCTTGACAACAGAGCATTTACGGCAAAAGGGTGTTCGCGGTAAAAGAGCTGAGAAAATGAAGATATGCATCGTATCCAATTCCCATTCCACCACTGATGTGCGGCTTTACTACAAGATCGCGCGCAGCCTGGCGAAGCTGGGGGAGGTGCATCTTGTTTGCCCCAGCGGGGTGCGCAACGCGGCGGTGAATCCGTTTCAGGACGTGGTGGAAACCGAATCCAGCTGGTACGCCCTGCCGCTGCTGTATCGCAAGGCCAAAAAGCTGAAGCCGGACATTGTGGTCTGCGTGGAGCCGCTGACGGTGCTGGTGGGCCTGGCCCTGCGCCGCAAACTGCGCTGCAAGGTGATCTTCGACATACACGAGTTTTTCCCGGACGCCTTCGCGGAGCGCTTCCGGCCCCCGCTCAGCTGGATCATGAAACAGCTTTACCTGGGCTTCGAACGCTGGCTGCAGCGCCGGGTGGATGCCACCACCGCCGTCAGCGAAGAGATCCTGGACCAGCTGGTTCCCCGCTCACGGCGCCAGAACGCCATCGCCATCCCCAATTATCCGGTCAGGAACGTCTGGGACTACAGCTGCGAAACGCCTATGGATATCAGCACCATCTGCGAGATGGATTTCGACCTCATCTACATCGGCGGCCTCACACCCGACCGCGGCGTTTTCAAGATCCTCAAAAGCGTGAGCCTGCTCAAGCAGGATTTTCCCGCCCTGAACGTCTTGATCCTGGGCAAATTCTTCGATCCGGAGGTGGAGCGGAGCTTCAACGAACGGCTGGATGCCTGGGGCCTGAACGCCATGATCTATTACCAGAGCTGGATCCCGGCGGAAAAGATAGGATTGCTGCTCAAACGCAGCCGGGTGGGGCTCTGGGTCTTCAATCCGCAAAACCGCCGCATGAGCCGCGCCGTGCCGCTCAAGGTGCTGGAGTATTTCGCCGCCGGGCTGCCGGTGGTTTCCATCAAAACACCTCTGATGCGCTCTCTGATCGAGAAAAATGGCCTCGGAGCCTGCTGCGAGTACCACAGCGATAGCATTGCCAAAGCTGTCGCCGGAATCCTGAGACTGAACCAAAGCGAATACCGGCTGATGAGCCAACGCTGCAGCGCCCTCATCGACGAAAAATTCAACTGGGAAGCCATCGAACCGGAACTTCTGGCTCTCATGCAACAGCTTGCACCCGAATAAGATGCGCGTACTCTACATCAGCTATTTCTATCCCCCGCTGGGCGGTCCGGCCGCGCTGCGCAACGTAAAAACCGTGAAGTACCTCGCCCAAAGCGGCATCACCTGTGACGTAATCACCGTCCGGGATATCGAATACCTCTACCGCGATCAGTCTCTGCTGGAGGAAAACGCGGCGGCAAAGATCATCCGCACGGATTCCCTGGATCCGATGGCCCTGCTGAAAAAAAGCCGCGGAGGAGAAAATCCGGGCCTATCCAGCGTATATCTGAACACTCCGGAAAAGCTCAAACTTCGGGTGCGCCAGCTCTATCCGGTGGACAACAAGATCGGCTGGCTGCCGCAACTGATCAAGGCCGGTCGCCAAGCCCTTAAAGACCAGAGCTACGATCTGATCTACATTTCCCTGGGTCCCTTTTCCTCCGGGATCGGCGCTTACGCCCTTTCCCGCGAAAGCGGCATCCCCCTGGCCGTGGACCTGCGCGATTACTGGACCCTGCTGGCAGACTACGATCTGCAGGGCGGAGCGCTCTATAAAAAGCTCTCCCGGGCTTTGGAACAGCGGATCTATCGCCAGGCCAGCCTGATCGTCACCGCCACCGGGGGCATCGCCAGCGACGCCGCCAAAGCCTTCGGACCGGAGCTGAGGGACAAAATGATAACGGTTTACAATGGTTGGGACGAGTCCGATTTCGCTGACCTGCCGAAGGCGGAAGCTGATGAGGGATATAGCTTTGCCTATTTCGGCAACATCTACGCCCGCCGCAGCCTGCGCCATTTTTACCGGGCCCTGGCCCGCCTCCGCGCCGAAAACGCTTTGCCGCCGAACACGCGGGTGAAGCTATACGGCAATTTTTTCCGCGAAACCCTGGACGAGATCGCTGCCAGCGGGATCGCCGACCTGATCGATATTGTTCCCCAGCTCAGCCACCGCGAAGCTTTGGCCGCCATGCGGAACGCGAACGCCCTGCTTTTGGTGGTCAACAGCAGCAGCCCGCGCGGAACGCTCACTTCCAAGGTATTCGAGTATCTGCGGGTGCAAAAACCCATCCTGGCGATGGTTCCCAGCCACAATGAAGCGGCTGCCCTGCTGAAACAATGCGGCCATGACCTCATCTGCGCCATGGAATCCGCGGACAGCATCCACCATTGCCTTAAACGCCTGTTCACAGAGGGTTCCCGGGAATACAGCGTCCCCTGGGAATTGCAACGCCAAACCCAGGTGGCCAAGCTGGCGGAGAGGCTTAAAACCCTGTTCTAAACCGATCTTTTTTTACTCAGCTAAAAAAGTGCAAGATGAGCCGGGGAAATTGGATTTTTCTGGCGGCGCTCCCAGCATCATTACGGGATAAATACGGGATCAATACGGATGAAATCCGTATTGATCCCGTATTTATCCCGTATTGATAATGGGGGCCAACCAGGAGTTTGGAAAAGGAAATCTAAAAACTAATGATCAAGTTCGGTGGATGCAGCTGCAAAGTGACAACGAAATCTGCAAATTGTGCAGCGAAAACTGCAAACTGTCGCATACTAGGACATCCTTACTCATCCTTTCCAAGACCACTTTTGGTAGTTTGTGACAAGGTTTCTGCAATTAAGATCACCGAGAATTTCAAATTTTGACACGATATCTGCAAGAGCCAGTTAAAGACATTGCTTTTTTAGCGCAGGATGAACCAGAATCCGTGTTAATTCTTGGGACCAAGCTTTGATCAGTTCCACAGGCTTGAATCCACACCACTACTACATCAAGACTATGCCAAGCATTTCGGAGTTAGAGATTAGTAATCAGACTATGAAACTGGAGGTGCTGGGGGAATATTCGTGGATGAAGCGCATTTCTTTTGCATTGAAGATACATAGAAATACCTTTGCGTAATACCAAAGTGTCCAGCTTTCCAGGATCTACTTTGTAGTTATCCACAATTTTTTCATAATTTCTCAACATGAACCCTGAAAAAGCTCAGTTATCCACATATTCTGCCCTCCT
>JAJBBF010000060.1 GCA_020532215.1 Candidatus Cloacimonadota bacterium | reverse complement strand
CTGGATGGAGATCAGCAGGGTGCTGAACAGCCCGATCCCTCCCACGATAAGGGAGATCGAGGCAATGGCCAGCAGGGTGATGTTCCACTTTTCCATATAGCCCTCGATCTCTTTGGTGATGGTCAGGATAAGCTGACCCACGTCCATAAAGCTGAAATTGGGATACATCCGGTGCCGCGCCAGCAGGAGTTGCCGGGCCTGGGTCTTCATTACGCGCAGCTCTTCCTCGCTGGCGGCCTGGAGGTAGATCATGTGCACGCCCTTGTTGGTTCCAAAGCGGTAAGCGCCATACTTCAGCGGCACATAGACAGCGCTGAGTTCATCCTTGCGCTCCCAGGCGTTGAAGTTCATCCCGCTGCCGCTGGAAAGCTGGTCATCCTTGAGCACCCCGACTATCCTCAGCCGGTGGTCACCCAACTGCAGCACCTGCCCCACGGGATCGGACTCGCCGTATTGCTCTTTGGCAAAGTGGTAGCCCAGGACCGCGGCGGGGAGGATGTTGTCGTTCTCATACTGGTTGTAGTAGCGGCCGCTAAGCAGCGGATAGGTTTTGTTGGCAAAAAAGCCGGCGTCCGTGGCCCGGAGCTGGATCTGCTTGTCCTGGTTGCCGATGCGCATCACGGCGGAACTCATGATCATGGCGTAGCTGCTTTTGTGGGGAACGGAGGATTTAAGGGCCAGATAGTCGTCATAATTGATGGTTTCCACGCTCTGTTCGGCTCGGCGCAGGGCCCGGCGCATGCTTCTGGGTCCGGAAACATTGCCCGGCGATTCTGCCGAAATGACCACCGAGAGATCCCAGCCCATGCCCTCCATGTTCTTGCTGATCAGCTGTTTAAGCGCATAGACGCTGGAAAACATCGAAACCACGGCCAGCACTCCGATCACAATGCCCGTGAGGGTAAGCAGCGAACGCAGCTTGTGGTTCATGATGCTCTGAAACGCGCTGCGCAGGGCGTCCCAGGCCGGAACGCGGATCATTCCATGATGGTGTTGCACTTCGGACATTGCTTGTAATTACCCCTGGCCTGGGAATATTTCTCGTAAATGAAGGGATGGCCGCAATTCGGGCAGGCTATCGGCAGCGGTTTGTCATTCGAGATATATTTGCAATCCGGGTAGCCGGTGCAGGACCAGAACAACCTCCCCTGCTTGCTGCGGCGCTGCACTATCTCACCCTTGCCGCAATCCGGGCAGGTGATGCCAGTGGTTTTAGGGCGGGCGAACTTGCACTTGGGATAGTTGCTGCAGGCGATGAATTCACCGAACTTCCCGCTTTTTTCCACCAGGGGGCTGCCGCACTGGGGGCATTTTTCAGCCAGGGTCTTGGGCACCGTGATCACGATCTTGCCGTTGGCGTCCCGAGTGAAATTCTTGCTGTTGCGGCAGGCGGGAAAGCGGTTGCAGGCCAGAAATTCGCCATTCTTGGAGCGCTTGATAACCATCTTGCCCTCGCCGCAAACATCGCAGACGAGATCGGTTTCCTGGGTAAACGCGCTTTTTTCTTTTTTAATGTCCAGTCCCTTGATCAATTTCTGTAACTCCTCATAATAGCTTTGCACCAGTTCGTGCCAGACGGCCTTTTTCTCTTCAACCTCGTCCAGCTTGCTCTCCATTTGGGCGGTGAAGCTCACGTTGAAGATGGCGTCGAAATTCCCCACCAGAAAACGGTTGACGTCATTACCCAAGTCGGTGGGGCGAAAACTCTTCTTCTCCAAGCCCACGTATTTGCGCTTTTTGATGGTGCTGATGATGCTGGAATAGGTGGAGGGTCGGCCGATTCCCCTGGCCTCCAGTTCCTTGATCAGCGAGGCTTCGGTGAAGCGCGGCGGCGGCGAGGTGAAATGCTGGGAACGCTTGAGGGCATCGTGCTCCAGGGTGTTATTCTGAATATAGCCGGAGTGGATCTGCGCGCCCTCCACCAGCATCACGTACGGATAGGCCTTCATGAAGCCTTCCTCCACCACGCGGTTGCCGCTGGCGGCAAAAAGTGCCTCACCCAGCGTGATCTTGGCGGAGGTGTTCTCCAGTTTCACCGGCTTCATCTGGGTGGCCACAAAACGTTGCCAGATAAGGGTGTATAGCTTCAGCTGTTCCTTGGTGAGGCTGTCCGCGATGCTTTCGGGGGTGTGGAAAGCGTCCGTGGGCCGGATCGCTTCGTGGGCGTCCTGGGCCGAGGATTTGCTCTTGTAAACCCGTGCAGTGCCGTGCAGTTGGTCCGCGCCGAAACGCTCTTTGACCAGCTCGCGGCAGTTTTCCACCGCCTCCGCTGCGATGCGGACGCTGTCAGTTCTCATATAGGTGATCAGACCGGTGGTTTCGCCCTTGAGCTCGATCCCCTCATAGAGCTGCTGCGCGATGGACATGGTCCGGTCCGAGGAAAAGCCCAGCAGTTTGGAAGCCTCCTGCTGCAGGGTGCTGGTGATGAAGGGCGGCTGCGGCTGCAGATCGCGGAGTTTGCGTTTGATCTCGCTCAGATTGGCTGTGCCGGAGCTGATCGAATCGACGATTTCAATAGCTTTGTTCTCGTCCGGGATCTCGAATTTCTTGCCCTGCCATTTCTCCAGGCTGGCCTTGAAAGGGGGATATTCGTCTTTCCAGAAATTGGCCTCCAGCCTCCAGAATTCCCGCGGGACAAATTCCCCGATCTCCTGTTCCCGCTCGCAGATCAGGCGCAGCGCCACGCTCTGGACCCGGCCGGCGCTGAGGTCTTTGGCGATCACTTTCCAGAGCAGGGGTGAAACGGTGTAGCCCACAATGCGGTCCAGCACGCGCCGGGCCTGCTGGGCGTCCACCTTGGCCATGTCCACGTCTCCGGGCTCGCTGATGGAGGCAGTGATGGCCTTGGCCGTGATCTCGTTGAAAACGATGCGGTAAACCTTTTTGCCAGCCAGTTCCTTGGCCAGAACCTTGGAAAGATGCCAGGCGATGGCCTCGCCCTCGCGGTCGTGGTCGCTGGCCAGATAGACCGCGCTGGCTTCTTTGGCCGCGGCGCGGAGTTCGCCGATGGTTTTGGTTTTCTTTTTATCGATCTCGTAAATCGGCCGGAAATCGTGTTCGACATCAACCCCCAGGTCGTGTTTGGGCAGGTCGCGCACGTGGCCCATGGAGGCCTTCACGGCAAATTCATTATGCAGGATCTTGGCAATGGTACCCGCCTTGGCGGGGGATTCCACAATTATCAAACCTTTGTTCATCTTGCATCCTTAAACATTTTAGGAGTCGGCAAAGCGCCCGCAGCAATTCTTGTATTTCTTGCCGCTGCCGCAAGGGCAGGGATCGTTGCGCCCCACCTTGGGGGCCACGTGCACAGGCCGCTGCTTGGTTCCGCCGCCCTCATAGGGTCCGGTGAACTGCGGTGGCGCGCTCACATTTTGCTGCGAAACATCCAGGGTCTGGTCCTTGATGAAGGCGCTCATATCCTCGTGCTGCAGTTTGGCGTTCTTGAGCATGCTGTCCATCTGTTCCTGGGATAAAATGTAGGTGGTGAAGACCTTGCGGGCCACGTTGTCCTGGATGCGCGAGATCAGGTTTTCAAAGAGGCTGAAGCTTTCGCGCTTGTATTCGATCAGAGGGTCTTTTTGCGCGTAGGAGCGCAGGTGCACGCTTTCCTTTAGCAGGTCCATCTCGTGCAGATGGTCGCGCCATTCGTTGTCAACCACCTCTAGCACGCTGCGGCGCTCGATATCGCGCATCACCTCTTCGCCCACCTGGGCTTCCTTTTTCTCGTAGGCCTGCATCACCAGTTCCTGCAGGGTGTTTTCCAGCAGTACCTGGCTGAGGTGGTCGCTCTGAAGGTCCTGGGGATCGATGCCCACATTGAGGTTGTTGCGGAACCAGACGCAGAGCCGCTCCAGATCCCAATCCTCGGGATAGCTGTTGGCGGGAATGTGCTCAACGATCACGCGGACCACGGCTTCGGATACCATTTCCTGCACCTCGCGCTTCAGCGAATAGCCCTTCAGCACGCTGCGCCGGTAAGAATAGATCACTTCGCGCTGCTGGTTCATCACCTCGTCATATTTGATCAGGTTTTTGCGGATCTCGAAGTTGTGCTCCTCCACCCGTTTCTGAGCCCGTTCCACTGTCTTGGTCATCCAGGGATGGCGGATCGCGTCGCCGGATTTGATGCCCATCTTTATCATCATCGGCGCGATGCGGTCACCGCCGAAGAGGCGCATCAGATCGTCTTCCAGGGAAAGGTAGAATCTGGAACTGCCTGGATCGCCCTGGCGGCCGGCGCGGCCGCGCAGCTGACGGTCGATGCGACGGCTTTCGTGGCGTTCGCTGCCGATCACATGCAGCCCGTCCAGGGGCTGGCCGTAAGGAAACTCATCGGTGACCGCGGAGTTGATCCCGCGGTAGTTTTCGGTGCTTTGGGTCACCACTCCGGGGCCGAGTTTGATGTCGGTTCCGCGGCCGGCCATGTTGGTGGCGATGGTCACCGAGCCCGGCTCCCCGGCGGAGGTGATGACCTCGGCCTCACGCTGGTGCTGGCGGGCGTTCAAAACGTTGTGGGTAATGTTCCGGCGCCGCAGCAGGCGGCTGATGGTTTCCGAAACCTCCACACTCACAGTGCCCACCAGAACGGGTTTTTTCATCTCGTGCCAGTAGATGATCTCGTCGATCAGGGCCTGGTACTTCTCGTTCTTGGTCATGTAGATCACATCCTCGTGATCCACCCGGGTGACGGGTACGTTGGTGGGGATGCTCATCACCGGAAGGTTGTAGATCTCGATGAATTCAGCCTCTTCGGTCACGGCGGTGCCGGTCATGCCGGCCAGGCGTTCATACATCCGGAAATAGTTTTGCAAAGTGATGGTGGCAAAGGTCTGGGTGCCGGCCTCGATGGTGACGTTCTCCTTGGCTTCCAGAGCCTGATGCAGGCCATCCGAAAACCTCCTGCCCGGCATCTGGCGTCCCGTGAATTCATCCACGATGATCACCTTGTTGTCGATCACCACATATTCTTTGTCGTTTTCAAACAGGGTGTAAGCCTTGAGCAACTGGTTGATGTTGTGCAGCTTTTCGCTCTTGTCCATGAAACGGTTTGTTTCCAGGGTCTTGAGCCTGGTCTTTTCAGCATCGGAGAGGCTTTCATCCCCGTCCACCCGGGCCAGGACCTCGTCCAGGCTTTCCACCACGAAAAGGTTCTGCTCCCTGCGGGCCAGCAGATCGCGCCCCTTTTCGCAGAGGTCCACGCTGTTGTGGCGCTCTTCCACCGCATAGAAAAGCATCTCGTCCAGCTCGTGCATTTTCTTGTCGCGCAAATAGATGCCTTCCATGTCGCTGACCAGCTTCTTCAACCGGCTCTCCTGCATCAGTTTGGTAAAGGCTTTGTTGCGCGGGGCGGCACGCTGCACGATCAGCAGATTGGTGGCCAGGCGGTCCAGATCCGGCGCGGGATTGTCCTCCCGGGAGTCTTCGCGGATCTCGCTCAAAACCCTTTGTACCATAGCATTCTGGGACTGCACCAGTTGGTGGATCTGAGGCCGGAGTTCGGGGTAAAAATTCTTGTCCTGGGCGATGGGGCCGCTGATGATCAGGGGTGTGCGCGCCTCGTCGATGAGGATGCTGTCCACCTCGTCCACAATGGAGTAGTAAAAATCGCGCTGCACCAATTGCTGCCGCGAAACGGCCATGTTGTCACGCAGGTAATCGAAGCCAAATTCGCTGTTCATGCCGTAGGTGACGTCGCAGAGGTAGGCTTCCTTGCGTTCTTCAAAACTCATCCCGGTGGTGATGCAGCCCACCTGCAGACCGTGAAAATTAAAAATGGGCGACATCCATTCCGCGTCACGCGAGGCCAGATAGTCGTTCACCGTTACCAGATGCACCCCGCGGCCCACCAGGGCATTGAGAAACAGCGGCAATGTGGCCACCAGGGTCTTGCCCTCGCCAGTGGCCATTTCGGCGATCCTGCCGTCGTGCAGGGCCATGCCGCCGATCAATTGAACGTCGAAGGGCACCATGTTCCATTTCAGCAGATGCCCGCGCACCTCAAATTCCTGCCCCAGCAGGCGGCGGCAGGTATCCTTTACCAACGCGAAAACCTCCGGCAGAAAGTCGTCCAGAGTGGATTTGGTGAGGGCTACGAGTTGTTTTTTGGTCTCGTCGATGCGGTTGTCGATCCGGTTGCGCTCGCCTTCCTCTTCTTCGTCGCGGAACCGCTGTTCCAGCTCCGCCAACTCTTCCCTCAGGCCGCGCAGCTTGTCCGCGATCTCCGCGCGGATGGCGCTCACCCGCTCCCGCAGCTGATCATCATCGTATTGCTGCAGGCCCTCGAAAATGGAGTTGATCGCCTCCACCTGCGGATTGTACAGGCTCAGATCGCGGGTGGATTTGTCTCCGAACATCTTGCGGAGTAATTTTTCCAGCATAACTCAGGTTCCTTCTATCATTTCCGCTCACCCGCTGCCGGGCTCGCGGAACATCTGTTTTAAACGATTGAGACAGAAAATCAATTCCCCCCGATTGTGTCAATACATTATATCCCGGCCCGGGCCGCAAAAACAGGCCTGATAGCGCTTCCGGCATCTTTTTGCTTGACAACGAGCGCCCATTTGGGTGGATTAGCATTAGTTGACTAGAACAGGTCCAAAGGAATGCATCATGAAAACTCGATCATTGACCTTCGCCGTGGTTCTGCTGCTGCTTGCGGCCTGTGCCACTTCCGCGCAAAACTCCACTTCCGAATACGGCTATCTGTGCCTGGATGGCAGCATGGCGAACCGCGAAGCATGGGTGGACGGATACCAGTTGGGCGTTGACATTTCCGAAGAGGTTAACCGCGTCCGCCTCAAAGCGGGATCCCACGCTCTGGAGATCCGCTCCGCGAACCGGATCCTGCTGGCCGAAGAGGTCATTATGGAAGCAGGGCAAACCATCATAATAACAGTGCCTTAAAGGCCTACGCAGAGCAACAGAGAAGAATTTGAACGGCTGAAAGCCTGGCTGGAAGCCAACCTTTCCCCCTTTTCCCTCTTTCTCCCAACCACCTTGACCGTGGATTTGAGGCAAATAAAAACCGCCATCCTCGGCGGACGGCGGTAATTGGTTTCAGATCAGGCTAACTCAATAGGAGTTGCGTTGAAATCTGTTGCGGTTGTACTGCTGCTTCTTGGCCTTGCGGCATTCGGGGCAGCGCTGGGGTTCGTTGGTCAAACCCTTTTCCTGGTAAAACTCCTGTTCGCCTTCGGTGAACACGAATTCCTTTGAGCAGTCTTTGCAAATCAATGTCTTGTCTGGCATGATTTCTCCTTTGTGTTCGGGACATCTGACATTCGGGTTTGAGGCTCTCCCAGAACAGAAAGGAATAGGCTCAAGGAATGTTAATCCCTGTATTGGGAGGCAAATTAAATCACGCTGATATTCTGTCAATCAATTTCTTCAGAAAGTGGTTTTATCCACAAAATTGAAGGCTTCGATCAACATGGTGGGGATATAGCTGGACGGTGAGGGCGATTCCTGTTTGCCCAGCGCCAGGATCCTTCTGGTGGCGTCGTGCGGCATCTCGTTGAAGCGCAGGTTGTTCACCGCGTGTTTCACCTGGCCGTCTTCGAAGTAGAGCACCCCGTCGCGGGTCATGCCGGTGAATTCCCCGGCTTTGGCATCCACGGTGCGGATATACCAGAAGCGGTTGATGATCAGCCCGCGCGGCACCAGCTTCATCATCTCTTCCTCGCTGGCAGCGCCGCCGGGGATGAAGAAATTATACATGCTCTGGGGCTGGGCGTTCTTTTCTTTGGCCCAATGGCGGTTGGTGGGCAGGTTTTTCAGCACGCCGTTTTCCACCCAGCTGATCTCGCGGTTGGCGATCCCTTCGCGGTCAAAGGGCCGGGCGTGGAGCCGCGGCTCTTTCAGGGTTGAGCGCAGCGAAAATTTCTCGCCGAAGAAGGGCTGGCCCAGTTGGCCGGTGTAGGGAGTGAAGCCTTCGTCGCTCTGGCGCCGGTTCATCATCCAGGCCATGAACCACAACAGCTCCTCCAGCGCAGGCGGGCGCAGGATCACAGCAATTTTGCAGGGATCGAAATCCTTCATCGTTTGCAGGCTTTCCGCCTGGGAGAGCAGGCGTTCGAATTCCTTATCCAGCGAGAACGAGCCAAAATCCAGAGCCGAATAGGAAACCTTGGTTTCCACGGCATCTTTCTTAAGGGTCATGGAGTGGCCGAATTCGGTGCTGGCGTCGTAGCCGGCAAAGCCGTTTTTGGTGAAGAGGGCGCTTTCCACGAGGTGTTTCTCGGTCATGCCGGAAACTGTGGCGCCGTAAGCCTTGGCCTTGGCTATGGCCTGGGCCACGATCTCCACCATCTTCGCGGGGTCCAGGTCCCGGGTGGCCGGATCGAGGTTGTTCACCCGGGGAAGCTCCTGCGCGCCAACGCTGGGCAGGTATTCCGGATCGGGGCGATTAAGCCTGGCAATGTCCTGGGCCGTCTTGATCAGTTGGCCTAGGGTGTCTTCATCGCTTTGGTTAACGCTGCCGCCGCCGGTTTTCTGGCCAAAGGCGACCTCGAGGTCGATCTCCAGCCCGGGCCCGGCGATGTGCTGGGTGATGCCGTTCTGCGCGAAGCGGGTTTCGTGGCTGTCGTTGGACCGGATGCTCAGGCTGTAATCGTCGGCTTGAACATGGTTTTGGATGTATTGGGCGATTTTTTCGAAGAGCGGATTCATTGTGAGCCTCCCACGCGGATGTTGCGGAATCTGGTGGTCGCGGCGCCGTGCGTCATGCGCGCCGACTGGCTGGGCTGGCCCTTGCCGCAGTTGATCACGCCGAAGGGGCGCCACCAGCGTTCGTCGCAGATGGCATCGCAGCTGTTCCAGAATTCCGGATTACAGGATTTATAGAGCACTTTTTTCAGGGGACGGTGCAGCTTGCCGTTCTTGATCTCCCAGAAGAAATCGCCCCCGAACTGGAAATTCACCCGGTGCTGGTCGATGGAGAAGCTGCCCTGGCCCTGGATGTAAACCCCGTCTTCGGTATCGGCGATCAGCTCACTCGGGCTCAGCTCCTTGGTGCCGGGCAGCAGGTAGAGGTTGGGGATGCGGTTGATGGGCTGGTCGGAATAATAGGTGGCGCGGTTGCAGCCGCGGGAATAGCCCAAACCTATTTCCAACGCGGTGTCGCGGGTGCTGCCGTATTCGTTGAGGATGCCGTCTTTGATGATGTGCCATTTCTGGCCGGGCACGCCGTCGTCGTCGAAGCCGAGGGTCGCCAAACCCTCGTTGAGGGTGTTGTCGCCCACGAAGTTGACGATCTCGCTGCCGTAGCGGTAATTCTTCAGCTTTTCCGGAGTGGCGAATGAGATCCCGGCGTAGTCGGCTTCCCAGCCCAAAACGCGGTCCAGCTCGGTGGGATGGCCCACGCTTTCATGCATTGTGAGGCCCAGGTGGATAGGATCCAGGATCAGTGTGCGCCGCTGTTCCGGGCCCAGGGGATCGGCCTTGACCTTGATCAGGGCCTCCTCCGCCACCTGTTTGGCCTTCTCGGTCAGGTTCAGGCTTTCGATCCATTCCCAGCCCACGGCTTTGCCGCCTTCGTTGAAGCTGCGGCTCTGGCTGTCTCCTTCGTGCACCGCGGTGGCCGAGATCATGGGCGTGATCCACTGGGTGTTGGTCTCCAGCCGGGTGCCCAGGGTGGAGCCGAAGAACTTCTCGTCCCGGTGCATGATCAGGTAAAACATCGCCCGCTTGATGCCTTCAAAGGCCAGCATGCTGCGGTTGACCTCCAGCATCAGCTCCACCTTTTCCTTCATCGGCACATCGCGCGGGTCTATCTTAACCGGGGTCTCGTAGGTGGCGATGTAGCTGCGTTCCGGAGCCAGGCGCAGCTTCTTGTTCTTGTTCACGGACGCGGAAAGGCTGGCGATATCCGCGGCGCGCTTAACCGTCTGTAAAACCGCCTCATCGGTGAAAATGTTGGAATGGGCGAAGCCCCAGGCCCCGTCCTTGAAAAAGCGGATCCCGTAACCGTAAAGCACGCTGTTGGATGTGTTTTTCAGGCTCAGGTTCTGCAGGTAGATCACCTCGTCGGTGGTCTTCTGAACGCGGATGTCGGCATATTCGGCGCCGAGGCTTTCCGCCGCGTTCATGGCCAGATCGAGATATTTCATCAATCCTCCCAAATTGGTTTTTGGCGTGGTTATAGCGTTTTCAGGCCATGCAACCGGCCTTCCGTTCCAGCAAAAAACTTGCCACCTGCCTGTCAAGCCGGAATTTCCATTTGACAAATACCCCCGCCCGCGCCGATCCTCCCCACATCTGCCAAAACCTGAGTAAATCAAACCAACCGAGGAATGTAAGCAATATGGACTGCCCTTTCTGCCATCTGCGCCCGGACCAGATCCTGCTGGAGAACGAGCATTTTTTCGCCATCCGGGACCTCCACCCCATCTCCGCAGGCCATTGCCTCATCGTCTCCCGCCGCCACGCGGGCGATTTCTTCGACCTGAGCAATGAGGAGGCCGGCTCCCTGCACGAACTAAGCCTTGAGCTGCGACGGCTGCTGGAGCGGGAATACAAACCCAACGGCTATAAGCTGCTGATGAATTGCGGCAAAGCCGCCGGGCAAAGCGTTTTCCACTTCCACCTGCACCTGATCCCGCGCTACCAAGGCGACAGGGCTAATTTCCGGCGGTTGGCCGCCTCGCTGAGGGAGGTGCTGTGACCCGCTTCGGCCAGGCCGATCCAAACCCGAAATGCCGGCCCGGATAACTGAACCCCACTACTTGGGTTTACTGCGGGTTTATCCGTCCTCCCGGTTCAGCAAAAATAAACATTGACATGATCTGGCTGAAGCGATTAATTTGCCATATCAACAAATAAACCCCATAAAAAACATCTGGAGAACCAACATGAAGAAATCTCTGACCCTGCTGGCCCTGGTTTGCCTGACTCTGGCAGCCTGGGCGACGGACCTTGTGATCGAACAAACGGACGGCACTACCATCCGGATAAACACTTCCGGAATCAAGAGGATGAGCTTCGCGGAACCCTCCCAGGAGACGCAGACAGACTGGACCTATGAAAGTTTGCTGGCGCACTGGGCCCTGAACGGAGACACCTTCGACTACAGCGGCAAGGGCCGCAACGCCACCAATGCCGGCGCCAATCCCTGCGCGGGCATTAACGGCAAGGATGGCTGGGCGATGGGTTTTAAGGGTAATGCTGCCAACGGAGATGAGGGAGGCCACATTCTGCTGCCCCATCTGAATCTCGCTGAATACAAGCAGCTCACTATATCCCTGTGGGTAAAGGAAAAAGGCATGGAAAACCTGGATGGCGAAGCCTACATCTTTTTTGGCGACCACTTTGAAGGCTGCCTGGGCATCGCGCATTTCTATAATAAGATCGAGTTCCTGGCCAACGAAAATACCATCCAGATTCCCTACCGGCAGGAATATACGGATAACTGGGTGCACTACGCCCTTACCTTGAAGAACGGCACAATCTCTGGCTATATAAATGGCCAACTGGTTGGCAGCCAAGCTCATGCTCTGCGCGTAGCCGGCAACAACGCAGCCCTGGGACGCCACTGGTGGGGCAAAACCAGCACCTCAACCCGCTTCACCGGCTGCATCGACGAAGTGCGCATCTACAGCCGCGCCCTTTCCCCAGAGGAACTCACCGCCCTGAGCAAAGCAGGCAGATAGCACCCGGCATCGATCCCGCCGTAGACCGCGGATTTCCAGCTGGCTCCCATTATCATTACGGGATAAATACGGGATCAATACGGATAAAATCCGTATTGATCCCGTATTTATCCCGTAATGATACCAGGAGCCGGGTAAGAAATATCCAGCATAAATTTTCCTAATGATCAACCGAATCGGAAAAACCGCGAAACCCGCGCGTACACATCCATACGCCTTTTGGATCTGCCATAAACAATGTGATTATGCCAAAAAATCCGCGGCGCCGCAGCCACGCATGGCTTTGGCGCCGCGGATATCTGGCGGAAAGGCCACTATTGCTGTTTTAAGGCATGGTAAAAGCGGTTACATAGTAAAAGGCTTTGGGCAGGGTCAGGTATTCCGGGTCCGCCCAGAACAGTTCGGTTGTTACGTGGATGGGCGTGAAATCGATTAAGGGATCGAAAGAGCGGTAGATCCTGTATCCGTCCGCTCCATCCACCGGCAGCCAGTGGAGCACACCTTCCGCGTCGATGCTAATATCCGGCGGCGGCAGATATCCGCCGGCGGTGGAGAAGGTCCAGATCTCTGAATTGCTGGAACATTCTGTCAGAACGTCGGTGATGCGCACATACCAGTGGTAGGTGACCCCCGGCAGCAGATCGGACAGGGGCAGCACGAAGATGCCGTCCACCTGCAATTCGCTCCCCGTTCCGCTGTAGACCGGAGGAGCCGGGAAGCCCGGATCGATGTCGCAGAAAACGTCGAAGAAGCTTTCCACCCACCAGTCAGGATCGGTTTCCCACTCCAGTTCCATGCTTTCGGGGGGCATGCCGGAAATCCCGTCCGGAGGTGAGACCAGGATGGGCGGTTCGGGCGGAAGGTATCCCCCGGTGGTGAATTCCCAGACATCCGAGCAGCGGTACCAATGGTCGATCAGATCATTCACCCGCACATACCAGTAATAGGCCTCTTCGTCCAGCAGCAGCGGGTGTTCATAGACCCAGCGCGCTACGTAGGGGAACACGGGGATGCCGGGGCCGGTGTAGATGGGCGGTTCCGGGAAAGCCGGATCGATGGAGACGAAGACGTCGAAGAAGCTGTCCGGCGGATACATGGGCATTTCCCAGACGAACGGGACGTGGCGGGGCGGCACTGCTTCCGCCAGATCCGGAGGCGAAACCAGGATTGGAGGAGGGTACACCAGCTGGGTATCCTGGGTGATGAAATCCCAGATGGGGGAATAGTGCTCCTCCATCGTGCCGGTCAGCGTCAGCCTTATCCGCCAGTAATAGAGTGTGCCCAGCTGCAGTTGCGGGGCATGGCAGTAACGGCGAAGCGGGTTGAGGGGGCTGATGAGGCCGGGGCCGCTGTAGATGGGCTCAAGGCCGCTGAAATCCGGATCGATATCCACCCAGACGTCGAAGAAGCTGTCCACCGGCCAGTCCTCCCTTCCCTCATCCGGGGTGCCCCAAACCATGATCAAACCGGCATCCTCGACGCTTGACTGATGGTTGGAAGGATAGATGTAGAGGTCGCTGGGCCAGAAGGGATCGGGTTCAGTGCTGAAATATCATTCCTCGACGTATTCCGCCTCGCCTTCAATGTTGAAGGGGACCACCTTCCAGGTGTAATCGGCGTCATATTCCAAGGGCGGTATGTCCACAGTGTAGACAGGATCCCTGACATATGGCACCACAGCGTAGGGATCCGGCGAACCAGCCGGGAAATAGACCTCAAAGCCCAAGGGTTCCCCGTAATTGGGCTGCTGGAGATAGCTCCACTGCAGTTGGCCGATATTCACGGAAACATTGGAGGCAAGGTTTTCAGGCAGCGGTTGGGTGGCCTGGTTGGGTGTGAAGCTGTTCAGGTAGTAGTCCTGGCCGGTCTGATCGGAGCTCAGATTGGTGTATGAACTGAAGCTTGGGCTCCAGTACTGGAACACTGTTGGCTTCACGGGGGCCACCTTGTAGACAGTGGTGGCGTGATCCGGCAGATAGATGGTATAGGAGCCGTATGGAGGGTTGGACGAGGAGTAAACGAATCCCATGTAGACGCCGTTGGCATAGTAGGTGATCTTGCGGCCGCCGGTGGCGTTGCCGCTTTGGTTGTAGAGGGTTCCGCTTACGGAGTGGGTGGGCACCACGTAGGTCCCGGTCCTGAAGGTGTGGACGGCGGAGGTCCACTGATCCAGGCCCTGGGTGACGCGCACTTTCCAGTGGAACAGCTGCTCAGCCATCAGCGGGCCGATCTCATGGCTCAGCAAGATGCCGGAAGTTGGGGTCAGGGGCCCCGAAAAAATGGGATCTTCCGGGAAGCCCGGATCAATGTACACGAAGATGTCGAAGAAGCTGTCGGGAGTCCAGCCCGGCTGTTCAAAGAGCAGGTTTACCTCTTCCGCCGGAACTCCTTCCTCCCCATTCGGGGGCGAGATCAGGACTGGCGGGCCGGGTTGGGATTGGGTGCTGAAGGTCCAGATCTCCACGTTTTCCGCTTCGCCATATGTGTTGTAGGGCACCACCTTCCAGGTG
>JAJBBF010000175.1 GCA_020532215.1 Candidatus Cloacimonadota bacterium | reverse complement strand
CCGCTAAGAAGAGCTTTGACCTTCGCCTTGCGGCTGCAGCCATCTTCTTCGCTTTCATCTGAACGGACAATTGGATGGGCTGGATTCTCACCAGCTTACCAGGCAACGCTTCGTGGCGCACCAGATTTCACAGATGAAAAAATCCGTGAATCCGTCTGAATTCGTAAATCCGTATGAAAATTTTTAATTAGTGTAATTCGTGGACAAACAAACCCAAGGAGGAATACCATGAAAGCGAGATTCAAGAACATGCTGCTCGGCTACACCGGCACCTGCGACGGCCTGGTGTATTACTTCAACCGTCGCCTGAACCGGGTGATCGTGCGACTGCACGTGAAGCCGCGCACTTCCGAGAACAACCGCCGCTTCGGCCGCATCGCCACCAACCTCAAACGCCTAAACCTCTCCGACGGCTACCGCCAGGACCTGAGGATCTACACCGACCTCTTCAACAGCCACATGGCAAACCAGGACATTACCCTGCAAAGCTGGTACAACACCTTCTCAAAACTGATGTGGAACCTGGCCAAACTCTACCCAGGGCTGGACCTGGAATTCGTCACCCGCGCCCAGATAGAAGCCGGCGACCTGCCCTGCCGGTCTGTGAAACGCGCTGTGGAAGCTGGCCTGCTGCCCCCGGTGAACGGCTCTGAGCTGCTCGATAAGCTGATGTGAGGATTTTAACACAGAGGCGCGGAGACGGGGAGACACGGAGAAAGAGAGCCAAAGGGAAAGGGGGAAAAAGGGAAAAGGGGAAAAAGGGAAAAAGTTGGCGTGGTGGCGTGGTGGCGTGGTGGCGTTGTGTAGCGGTGGAATAGCCGCGGCGGCTCTATGGAAAATAATCAACAAAAGACTTGACTAAATCAGGGGGGTGGAAAAAATTCCACAAACAGCATAAAATTTCTTATTCAAGGGGGTTCAGTGAATAACTATTTCATGGAGACACATCACCATGAGTGGATCCTGACCAATAAGCTGGGATCTTACGCTTTGGGTACCGGCAACCTGATCAACCAGCGCAAATACCATGGGCTGCTGATCGCCAGCGACAAGAATTTCACCCGCCACCACCTGGTGGCCGGGATCGAGGAAAAGGTGGAGTGGCGCGGCCAGATCCTGCATCTGGACAGCAACAACTACAGCAACTGCATCTATCCCGAGGGCTTTTTGTACCTGGTGAAGCCCTGGCTGCGGCCCTTCCCCACCTTCCTGTATTCCGCCCTGCCGCATCAGAACGACATCCTGATCCGCAAAGAGATCAAGATGGACGCGGACACGAACGCCGTGCTGGTGAAATACACCAACCTGGGGCACCACAAGCTGCACTTCACCCTGCACCCCAAATTCACCATGGCCCCGCACCACGAGCTGAACCCGCCGGGCAGCGTGGACCACGAACACTTTGAGACCAGTTTCGAAAACAGCGAGGAGGGCTGCACGTTCCTCGCCCGGCGCGCCGCCAACGGCCTGCAGGTCTGCGGATCCATGCGGGGCGCGGAACTTACGCCGAACCGCTACAGCTATTACAACGTTTTCTACCCCTGGGAAGTGATGAACGGCTACGCCGGGATCGGCGACCAGATCAGCCTCTTCGAGCTGAATTTCACCCTGGGCATCGGCGAAAGCAAGATCCTGCTGTTCGCGGACCAGCCCATCGCCGAAGCGGACAAACTGGCCGCCAGGATCGAAAAGCGCTACGCCGCCCTGCCCAAACCCAAGGATTTCCCCCGCCAGCCCGATACCGAAGACACCCTGATCGGCAGCCTGGACCTGAACGACAACCTCCTCTACAGCCGCGAGGACTATCTGCGGCTGCTGGAATTCGCCCTGAAGGATTTCATCGCCAACGACGACATCGTGGCCGGCTATCCCTATTACGGGGCCTGGGGCCGGGACACCATGATCGTGCTCAACGCCCTGATGCACAACCCCAAAAACCTGAAACTGGCGGAAAAGGTGCTGCTGAGCTACAAGCGCGAACTGAAAGACGGGCTGATCCCCAACATGCGCGCGGAATCCGGCCGGGAAGCGAATTACGACACCGTGGACGCCACCCTCTGGTATGTGATCCTGCTGTGGAAACTGGGCAAATACAAACGGGACAAGGCCTTCTGGAAAGACAGCATCAAGCTGATCGAGGAAGTGCTGGCCGGCATCCTGAACAATTACCAGTATCCCTTCTTCGTGCGGGACGACGGCCTGATCGAACTGAAAGAGGAATTCGCCCACGCCACCTGGATGGACGTGCGGGTGGACGGCAAGCCGGTTACCCCGCGCAACGGAGCGCCGGTGGAGATCAACGCCCTCTGGTACAACGCGATCTGCTGCTACCAGGCCATGTGCGACGAATACCGCCGCCTGGCCAAGATCCGCTACACGCCGATCGAACAGATCACCGAACTGAAGGGCTTGATCCGCGGCTCCTTCCAGAAATTCTGGATCAACGGCTATCTGGCCGATCGCCTCAACGGCGACACACCCGTGGAAGAGATGAGGCCGAACGCCGTGATCGCCCTCTCGCTGCCCTGGGAGATCATCGGCCGCGATCAGATGCGCCAGGTCTGGGAGCGCGCCAACGCCGAGCTTTACACCCCCTACGGCCTGCGTACCCTGAGCCCGAAGGATTTCCGCTTCCGCAAAAAATATTACGGCAGCCAGCGCGAACGCGACCTGGCCTATCAGAACGGCAGCGTCTGGGCCTGGCTGCTGGGTTCCTTCTGCGGCCTCTATATGAAGCTGAACCGGGAGCAGCTGCCTCCGGAAGAACTGGCGGAAAAACTCGGCGAACAGATCTCCACCTTCCGCAACAGCTTCCTGCGCGGGCACATCGCCTCCGTGGCGGAGGTCTGGGACGGCGAGCATCCGCACTTCCCCAAAGGCGCTCCCGCCCAGGCGATCAGCGTGGCCGCGCTTTACAACATCGAAAGCTATATCCAGAGCATCAGCGCCGCCCCGCGGCCAGAGGCGGGCACAAGGATCCGCAGAAAACCGGCCAAGAGGAAAGCGCAATGAAAATACTGATGTTCACCTGGGAATTTCCGCCCCTGATCTCCGGGGGCCTGGGCATGGCCTGTTACGGCATGGTGCGCGCCCTGCTGGCCCTGGGGATCAAGATCGATCTGGTGCTGCCCACCAAGGAAATGGTCTATTTCCCGCTGCGCGAAGTGAGCGACGCGGACACGCTGCCGGCGGTCTTCGTGGATCCCGTGCTGCACAAGGAATACATCCGGCAAAGCTTTTCCACCCTGCACGAGCGGCTGGAATACATCGGCATCAGCGGCCAGCCGGAATCCTATTTGCGGCTCTCCGAGCTCAGGGAATTCACCGCCGCGGTGGAGAAAGAGAAGTGGGAAAGTCAGTTTTCAACCGTTCAGGAACGCGAGGTCTTTGCCGACGTTTCCGCCCACCTGACCGGGGATGAAGACCTGATCAAAAAGGTGCAGGAATACACCCTGCGGGCGGAGCGTTTCGCGCGCAGCCTGGATTACAACCTCATCCACGCCCACGATTGGCTCACCTATCCCGCCGGGATCCTGGCCAAAAAGATCTCCCAAAAACCGCTGGTGCTGCACATCCACGCCACGGAATTCGACCGCGCCGGCGGCCCCGGCGACGAGCGGATCCACAAGATCGAACACGCCGGCCTGATGTACGCGGACAGGGTGATCGCCGTTTCGCAATACACGGCGCAGATGATCATGTCGCGCTACCGCATCGACACCGGCAAGATCCGGATTGTGCACAACGCCTTTTCGCTTTCCGAGGAATCGGTAACGGCCAAGAAGCGCATCTTCAAAGGCACCACGGTGCTGTTCCTGGGCAGGATCACGCTGCAAAAAGGGCCGGATTACTTCCTGGAAGTGGCGGCCCGGGTGCTGAAAGAGCATCCGGATGCTCGCTTCATCGTGGCCGGCTCGGGAGACATGGCCCGCAAGCTGCTGCGCGATTCGGCCGCCATGAGGCTGCAGAACAGGTTCCTCTTCACTGGCTTCCTGAACCGCCGCCAGGTGGAGGACATCCTGCGCGCGGCCGACATCTATATGCTGCCCTCGGTTTCCGAGCCCTTCGGCATCTCGCCGCTGGAGGCCATGGCCTTCGGCCTCACCTCCATCATCTCCAAACAGAGCGGCGTGGCGGAAGTGGTGAACCACGCCTTCAAGATCGATTTCTGGGACGTGGAACTGATGGCGAACACGGTGAACCATCTGATCGAGAATCCGGAAAAATGCCGGAAAATGGGACTGGAAGGCATGCGCGAGGTGAACCAGATCCACTGGAAAGAGGTGGCGGAAAAGATCCGCGTGGTCTATTCCAACACCCTCGCGGACTATATCAAAAGTAATTCCTGACAGGGGTGAGCACATGCTAAACGTGGTTTTCTACTTTCAAGTCCATCAGCCCCACCGCCTCAAGCACCTGAACGTGCTGGACGTGGGCAAGAACATAGATTATTTCGATGACCACCTCAACGGCCAGGTGATGCGCAAAGTGGCGGAAAAATGCTATCTGCCCACCAACAAGCTGCTGCTGGAGCTGATCCGGAACAACCAGGGGCGCTTCAAGGTGGCCTATTCCATCACGGGAACGGCGATCGAGCAATTCAAGGCCTACAGCCCCGAAACCCTGGATTCCTTCAAAGCCCTGGTGGACACCGGCTGCGTGGAACTGCTGGGCGAAACCTATTACCATTCGCTGGCCTTTCTGTACGACACCAACGAGTTTCTGGACCAGGTGGCCCAGCACCGGGAATTGATGCAAAGTGAATTCGGCTATTACACCCAGACCTTCCGCAACACGGAGCTGATCTATCAGGACAGCCTCGCGGACCTGGTGTACGAGATCGAGGGCTTCAAGACCATCATCACCGAAGGCGCCGAGCGCATCCTGCAATGGCGCACGCCGCTCTATGCCTACAAGAACTATTCCAAAGACATCAACCTGCTGCTGAAATACTACCAGCTATCCGACGACATCGCCTTCCGCTTCTCGAACCGCGACTGGCCCGAGTATCCGCTGACGGTGGATAAATTCGTGAACTGGATCGACCACCTCACCCTGGCGGAAAAAGAAGGGCGAAACCAGTTCCTGAACCTTTTCATGGACTATGAGACCTTCGGCGAGCACCAGTGGGCGGATTCCGGGATCTTCGAATTCATGCAGCATTTCCCGGCCGAGGTGCTCAAACGCCAGCATCTGGGCTTTGCCACGCCCAAAGAGACCCAGGAGCTGGCCAACTACCAGCAGGAAGCGCTTTCCTTCCCCAGCCCGGTTTCCTGGGCCGACGCCGAGCGCGACCTTTCGGCCTGGCTTTCAAACGACATGCAGCACAACGCCATCGAGACGCTCTACCGCCTGATGGACAGGGTGAAGCAAAAAGGCGACGCCCAGCTGCTGGAGATCGCGCGCAAGCTGAGCACCTCCGACCATTTCTACTATATGTGCACCAAATACTTCACCGACGGGGACGTGCACAAGTATTTCTCGCCCTACGACTCCCCGGACCAGGCCTACATCTATTACATGAACGCGATGGCAGACCTGGAAGAAAGGCTGAGCTGAGGTTTGGGCATGAAAGGAAAAGTGATCATCCTCGAAGACGACCTGATCCTGGCCAACCAGATCGCCAAAGTGCTGAAGGGGAACGACTATTCGGTGCTGCATTCCACAAATTCGGACGCTTTCTTCGAGGAACTGCGGAGCTTCATGCCGGACGTGATCCTGCTGGACGTGTTCCTGGTGGGCAGCCGGCTCAACGGGATGCAGGTGCTCAGATACCTGAAGGAAAACCTGGATTTCAACTACAAGGTGATCGTGATCTCCGGCGAGGTGGACAGCCAGCAGATCCGCGAGATCCGGGATATCGGGGCCTACCACTTCATCGAAAAGGGCGCCGGCTTCAGCATCAACCAGCTGCTGCTGCATATCGAGAACGCCATCACGCTGCGGCGGCAGGAAGAGCAGAACCTGGACCTGCAGATCGAGTATCTGAACCTCAAAAAGCAGTTCACGCGCACCTTTCCCTTCATCGGCGAAAGCGCTGGCATCAGCAACGTGCGCAGCCAGCTGATGAAATTCGCCGAGGTTGACGAAGACATCCTGATCCTGGGCGAAAACGGCACCGGCAAGGAAGTGGCGGCAAACTACTATTACGTTAATTCCAAGCGCTTCGGCATGCCGTTCCAGACCATCTTGTGCAGTTCCCTGAACGAAGAGCTGATCGAGCGGGAACTTTTCGGCCGGGAACGCGGCAGCGAAGGAGCCCAGGACCGCGGCACCCTCGGTTTGTTCGAGAAATGCTCCGAAGGCATCCTTTTCCTGGACGAGGTGACCAATCTGAGCACCCAGTCCCAATCCAAGATCCTGCGGGCAGTTGAGAACAAGGAGATCCAGGTGGTGGGCGGTTCGCTGAAACAGGTGAACACCCGCCTGATCTATACCTCCAACGCCGATCTGAAGACCCTGGCCGATTCCGCCCGCATCCGCCGGGATTTCTATTACCGCATCGAGGGCAACGTGATCCACATTCCGCCCCTGCGGGAACGGGGCGACGACATCCTGCTACTGATGAGCTATTTCATCACCAGCTACGCCAACAGCTACCACCTGAGCGAACAGCTGGACCTCAAAGCCCTCAAAGGCGAGCTGCTTTCCTACAAATGGCCCGGCAACGTGCGCGAACTGAGGAATTTCTGCCGCTTCATCAGCATCTACGAACGCGAGATCAGCAACAAGACCATCCTCAGGCACCTGCACAACAAGATCGTTCAGAATCCCGAAGACGGCGCCACGGGCATGGAGCGCTATTTCCACATCAGCAGCATCAAGGACAGCACCGCCGCTTTCGAACGCGATTACATCCTCCATTTTTTGAAAAAGAACGGCTGGATGGTGAGCAAAACCGCCCTGGAGATCGGGATCGAGCGCACCACCCTCTATAAAAAGATTAAGCAGCTGGGCCTGGCGCCGCTGCTGGAAAACCACTGAGATGAAAAACAACCTGGGCGTGAAGATCATCGCGCTGCTGATGGCGGTTTTCATCTGGCTGCAGGTAACCCTGGTCTCGCAGCACGAGAGCGTTACCGGGCTGAACCTCAAATTGGTGAACGCCTCCGGGGCCGACACCCTGCGCCAGCCTCCGGGAAAGATCTCCAGCACGGTGAAGGGCCGCGGGCTGGACATCCTGCGCCTGAAGTATTCCAAAGCCTATATCCAGATGGAAGCCGCGGATTATTGGGCGGGGAATGCCTCGGACTTCCTGGCAGTGGACATCCCGGAACAGCTGAACGTGGAGGTGCTGGAGGTGGTGCCGCCAAGCCTTTCCGAACAGCGGCAGGAAACGGCCCGAGCCGGCAGTGAGACCGCCCCGGGAAGAGCGGCCCCAGCGGCGCAAACCCGCAGCGAAGCGGACGCGGCCGGACCCTCCTCCGCGCCAGAGGAAGAGGTGCAAACCCGCATCCTCACAGACCTGAGCATAGATACTCCCCGAGGCCTGACCGTCTTTCCCGCCCGGGCCACCCTCAAGGTGCGGGGCAAAGCCTCGCTACTGGCCGGCTTGCCCGGCGGCATCCGCGTTTACATTGTGAACGAGCCCGATCCCCGCGGCCAGTATGCCGTGAAAGCCGAATTGCCCGACGGGATCTCCTTGCAGGATATCACACCCCGGCAGGTACGCGCCGCGCGATGAACCGCATCCTGGCCTTTGAATCCTCCTGCGACGACACCTCTGTGGCCATCATCGGTTCGGACTACGAGGTGATCTGCAACCTCACCTCCACCCAAAGCGAACACGCGGATTTTGGCGGCGTGCTGCCAGAGCTGGCTTCCAGGCTGCATCTGCAGAACATCTTGCACCTCACCGAAGCGGCGCTGCGCCAAAGCGGCCTGGGGCCGGATGACATCTCCGCCCTGGCTGTGTCCATCAACCCCGGCCTGATCGGATCGCTGATCGTGGGGCTCGCTTTCGCCAAAAGCCTGGCCTGGAGCTGGCGGAAACCGCTGATCACGGTCAATCACATGCTCTCCCACATCTTTGCCAACCTCATCGAGCATCCATCCATCCGCCCGCCTTTCCTGGCGCTGGTGGTCTCCGGCGGGCATACCGAACTGGTGCATTTCAGCTCTTACACCGATTTCGCGGTGGTGGGCAAAACCCTGGACGACGCCGCCGGCGAAACTTTCGATAAAACCGCCAAACTGCTGGGCCTGGGCTATCCCGGCGGACCGGCGCTGGACAAGGCAGCCCAGAGCGGCGATCCGGCCTTCCACAGCTTTCCCCGGGCCTTGAAACGCCGGGACGACCTGAACTTCAGCTACAGCGGGCTGAAAACCGCGGTGCTGGAATACCTGGCCCGGCAGGACCAAGAGTTTGTGGCCCGGCATCTGAACGACCTGGCCGCCTCCATCCAGCAGGCCATCATCGACCCCCTGATCGACAAAACCCTCCGCTACGCCCGGCTGCAGGGGCTGGGCAGCGTGCTCCTGGCCGGCGGAGTGGCCGCCAACAGCGCTCTGCGCCAGCAATTGGATGCCCGCGCCGCGGACCTGGGCATTCGGGTTTCCATCCCTTCTTTGCAGCTCTGCGTGGACAACGCCGCCATGGTGGGCGCGGCGGCGATCCCCAAACTGCAGGCCGGCCAGTTCGCGCCTTTGGACGTTAACGCCTTCTCCGCCAAGGGCACCAAATCGCTCTGAGCACGCCAAAAATGCGCTTAAGCCCGGCTGCCAAGATTGCCATTGACAAAAAGGCCTCCGCCTGGTTTGGGTTTTATCTCGCCGATAAAGTGAACCCCGGGAAAAGAATATGACCTTGCACAAGATCCTGATCCGCATCTTTAGCCTGCTCTTTGGAGATTTCAACGGAGTGCAGATATTCCTCTATCCCATGACGCTTTTCTACTGGATCGATACGGACAGCTTCCTGCTGGCTTCCACCGGCCTCTTCACCTCCCAGAAATACTATTTTCCCGTGCTGGTCTTTCTGCTGGCTTTTCTCTACGTGGCTTTTCTGGTGATCAAAAACTACAGCGCCCTCTACAGCGACCAAAGGCCGCATCCGCAGGCGGAAAGCTCTTCCTTTTACCAAACTGTGATCGGCCTCCACAAACTGCTGCTGGTGCTGATGTTTGCCGCCGGCCTGCTCTACCTGGTGGCGGCATTTCTGAAGCACTATTACGGGATCAGCCTGCCGCTTCAGGCCATCTATCTATCCCTGGCCAGGCTGGTGAGCGTGCTGCTGATCCTGGGCTACGCCCTCCGCAACAGCTGGACCCGCCCCTACCGCGAACGCGGGCTGGACCTGGCCCGGGCCGAGGTTATGCTGCGCCGGGATTATCGGTTGAGGCAGGGGCGCTATCTGCTGCACGCCCTGGCTTACGTCCTGATGGCGATATTTGTTTCCGCTTTTTACAACCTGATCGTCCTGAATGTGTTTTACCTGATCTTCAGCGTGGCCGGCGTTTCTCCCAATCTGTACCTGGCCGGCGTCTTCAGCTTGCCCGCCCTGTTTTACGACATTTTTGTGCTCGGCGTGACGCTGATGCTCTCCAACCTGTTGTTTTCACCCCTGGTGGCGCTGGGCGTGAGCATGGCCGACAGGATCCATCCCCAGCGTTTCGCAATCCCTCCCGAGGTTCCCGATGGCCAGGCAGGCTAAGAAAAGAAGCCCCAAAAAAGCCCTTCGCCGGGATCGGGAGCTTTGGCTCTACCTGCTGATCCTGCTGCTCTGCGCGGCGATCGTCTGGGTGCTTACCCGCCCCGGCGAAGAGGCCCCGGCTCCCGCGGAGGACATGTTCACCCGCAGCGCTGCCTTCGATCCGGACCAGTTGGTTGCTGCCCTGGAAACCAAGTTCGGCTTGCCCCCGGGCCGCCTCTCCCCCAAGAAGATACGCGGAGAGACGCAGATCCAGGTGCCCGTGGATCGCCGTAAAATGGACCTCACCTACGCCAACCTGATCGTGAAAACCGAGTTTGAATCTCGCGGAGCCACTCTGGCAAACGGCCAAGCCGAAAGCGGCCAACACCAGCTGGTCTTCACGCACGGCACCGACGAGTATCTGGTGAAGCTAAGTTACGCCGCGGCTCCAATCCGGGAAGGGACGGCCGAAAAGTATCTGGCCATCGTGGTGGACGATTTTGGCTTGGTGGGCGGGGAAATGTTGCAGCAGTGGCTCGAACTGCCCACCGAGATCGATTTTGCCATTTTTGCCGGCCAGAAGCACAGCGAGGAAACGATGAACCGCTCCTTTGCCCAGGGCCGCGAAACCCTGGTCCACGTGCCGATGGAGCCGATCGGATACCCGCAGCAAAATCCCGGCGAGAACTCCATTCTGGTGCAGATGGACCAATCCGAGGTGGAGAAGACCCTGCTGCGCCACATCAACGCCCTTCCCCTCTGCGCGGGAGTGAACAACCACATGGGCAGCCTGGCCACCACCGATCACGATATCATGGGCTGGGTAATGGGGGTTCTGAAGAAGAAAGGCAAGTTTTTCCTGGACAGCCGCACCTCCAATGTCTCGATCGCCTACCAGGCCGCCCAGAAAGCCCGCATCCCGGCCTACCGCAACGACCTCTTCCTGGATTCGCCGGACATCTCTGAAGCCAACCTGGAATCCAGGCTGCGCCAGGTGCAGGAACTGGGCACGAAAAACAACACTGTGATCGCCATCACCCACTGCCACAGCGCCCAGAAGCTTCAGTATCTGAAGGACTTCCTGAAGCGGATCCAGGCGGCGGGATTCACTCTGATCCCGCTTTCCCAAGTGGGAAAAACCGACCTACCCCTGATCTTGTGAGGATATGATGAATTTTTTCAGCGCGGTCCTGCTAGGCATTTTACAGGGTCTGACGGAGTTTCTGCCGGTAAGCAGCTCCGGCCATCTGGTTCTGGCCCAGCATTTCTTTGGGGTCCAGGACAGCGGCGACACCCTTTTTGAAGTTTTCATGCATCTGGGCACCCTGCTGGCCGTGCTGGCCTTTTTCCGCCGGCGCGTCTGGAGCCTGCTGGTTTCGCTGTTCAGCTGGAAAAAGACCCTGCGCCACCAGGCTCACCGCCGCAACCGCAACATCGTGCTTTACCTGCTGCTCGCCAGCGTTGCCACCGGCGTGGTTTTCCTGCTGTTCGGCGATTTCTTTGAAGCCCTTTACGCGCAGCCTCTGGCCGTGGCCGTGATGCTGCTGGCAACAGGCCTGATCGTTTTCATCTCCGATCACCTCCGCTCCGGCGACATCCCGGCCTCGAACATGGGGGTTCCGCGCAGCCTCTTCATCGGTTTGCTGCAGGGTTTCGCGATCATTCCCGGGATTTCGCGTTCCGGTTCCACGATCACGGCTTCGCTGCTGACGGGGCTCCAGCGCCGGGAGGCGGCTGAATTTTCCTTCCTGCTGAGCATTCCGGCCATCCTGGCCGCGAACCTGATGAGCCTCGGCCTCTTCCAGCAGCTCAGTTGGAGCAGGTTCGGCGCCTATCTGGGCGGCTTTCTGGCCGCTTTTGGCGTGGCCTATCTGGTGATCGGATTCCTGCTGGAACTGATCTCCAAGGCCAAACTCAGATACTTTTCCTACTATTGCTGGGCGGTGGGCCTGATCAGCATTGCCCTGATCCTCTGGAAACGCTGATGGCCCTGGACGCGCTGGAATTCGACAAGCTGAAGCCCAAATTGGGGGATAACTTCCTCCTCCTGGGCGGCGACCCCTTCCTGATGGACACCGTGACCGATCAGCTGCGCCTGGAGCTGAAGCAGCAGGAGGATGTGGACCTGGTGATCATCTACGGGGACGAGGTCAAATGCGCCCAGATCAACGATCTTTTGGACGCCTATTCCATCTTTTCCAGCGCCAAGCTGATCCTCTTCCGCAATGCCGACCTGCTGAAAAAAGCCGAGCTGGAATGCCTGGCCGCTTATTTCGCCGATCCCTCCAGCCAGCAAAGCCTGGTGATCACAGCCCAGAAGATCGACGCCCGCCTCTCCGGCTGGAAAAAGATCAGGGAGGCCTGCCAGACCGTTGCCTGCGATCCTCCGCGCCACGGCGGGATGTTCGCGGCCTGGCTGGACAAAGCCCTGGCGCGGCTGGGCAAAACCATGCCCCAGAATGCCCGCTACGTTTTCACCAACCGGGTGGAGCTCGATTTTGCCAGCGCCAACAACGAGCTGCAGAAGCTGTCCCTGCTGGTTGGCGAACGCAAACAAATCACCGAGGCGGACGTGCTGCGCGGCATCGGCTCCTCCCGGGTGGGCACCCAGATCGCCTTTGCCAAAGCCCTGGGCGACAGACAGGCCAGTGAAGCGCTTTCCCTGCTGGACCGCATGCTGGCCTCGGACCAAAAAGCGCTGCAGATAACCAGCCAGATCAACCGCGTTTATATGACGATCTATCATATCCTGCTGATGAAGGAAGCCCATCTCAGTCCCTCCGAGATCAGCGGCAAGTACCTGATGGAAGTTTTCGCCGACCAGCGCAGATTCTATCTGGGATTTGCCCAGAAATACACCCTCAGCCAGATGGAAAAGATCTTCGCCATCCTGCTGGATACGGACGCCAAGCTGAAAACCACCGCCGCCAGCGACGCCGTTCTCCTCACCAGCTGCATCCTGAGGATCCTGGAGGCGGCGTGAAAAACCACGGCGTGCTGCTGCACATCACTTCCCTGCCCACGGAATACGGCATCGGAGACCTCGGCCCCGCGGCCTGCCAGTTCGTGGACATCCTGGTCGAGCGCGGCATCAAATACTGGCAGATCCTGCCCCTGTACCAAACCGGATACGGAAATTCACCCTACAACCCGCTCTCAGCCTTTGCCCTCAATCCCTACCTGATCAGCCCCGACCTCCTTTATGAAGACGGCCTGATCGACAGGCCCGACCTCGAAGCGGCCAAACTGCCCGTAACCGACCATGTACCCTACGACGCGGTGTATCGGCTGAAAGACGCGCTGATCACCAAAGCTACGGATAATTACATCTCAGATATAGAGATATATGATTTCATCGAAAGCAATGCCTTATATATGAAGCCCTATCTGGCATATATAACATTGTGTAAGCTTTATGATGATCACGATTGGCACCTCTTCCGGGAAGAACACCGGACTTACTCTCCCGGGCTTTACGACAGCCTGTTCAAGGCCTATGGGCGCCAGATGCTTCGAGCCGCCTGCGCCCAAGCCATCGTGAAGGACCAGCTGAACCGGCTGAAGGAATATCTGAATTCCCAAGGCCTGCAGCTCATCGGCGACATGCCGCTCTACCTATCCTATCAGAGTTCGGAAGTATGGTCCAATCCCCGTCTTTTTGACCTCGATCCCGCCGGCAACCGCCTTCGCGTGGCCGGAGTGCCGCCGGATGAGTTCAACGCGGACGGCCAGCTGTGGGGCAGTCCCCTCTACCGCTGGGACGTAATGCGCGAGGACGGTTTCCAGCTCTTTGTCCACCGCATCCGCCATGCCCTTCTGCATCTGGACAAGGTGCGCCTCGACCACTTCATCGGCTACGTGAATTATTGGGCCGTGCCCTGCCCTGTTTCCGCCGCGGACGGCCTGCCCCAACTGCCGGAAAACGCTTTGGGCGGAAGCTGGGAGAAGGCCAGGCCGGATGATTTCTTCCCCCTGCTGCAAGCCCTCTTCCCCGTCGAGCGCTTCATCGCCGAGGATCTGGGCATCCTCAACGGGGAGGTCTGCTCTTTCCGCGACAAATATGGCCTCCCGGGCATGATCGTGCTCCAGTTCTGCTTCGAGGAATCAGTTCCCGAGCCACGCGAATATCCTGCCGAACGCTATCTCTACACCGGCACCCACGACAACCCCACCATCCGGGAATGGTTTGAACACCTGGATACGGATTCCCCCAGCCGGAAAAACCTGCTGGCCTTCATCCGGGAGAACCGCAATCTTTTTGCCGGATTGGGTTTGGAAGACATCGCCGACATTGAAAGATCCATCCACAGGATCTTCTGCCTCATCGCCCAATCCTCCGGCTGCCAAAACATCATCATCCCCGCGCAGGACATCCTGGGCCTGGGTTCTTCAGCCCGCATGAACGTTCCGGGCGCCGCCCTGGGCAACTGGCAGTGGCGGCTCACGGATTTCGATGAGCTGCTGCAGGTTCCCTTCCCCACCGATGACTGAAGCCGTATGAACCTAAAGAAATCAAACCCGGACCTGGCCTCCCCTATCCCCCCAAACAGCCTATCCCACAGGAGAAAACATGCTGCATGACCTGGTAAAGAAAAACCGCAGTTACTGCCGTTTTGACGAAGAGCGCCGTTTCAGCCGCGAGGAACTGCTTGCCCTGATCGACCACGCCCGCCTTGCCCCCAGCGCCATGAACCTCCAGCCCCTGCGCTACCGGCTGGTTTACAGCCCTGAGGAATGTGGATCGCTGTTCCCCCACACCCGCTGGGGCGGTTATCTGAAAGATTGGCCCGGGCCCCAGCCCGGCGAGCGTCCCGCCGCTTACCTGATCATGTGCCTGCCCTCTGAGGCCGGGCGGATGCAACTGGTGGATACCGGCATCGCCGCCCAGACCATTTTGCTGGCCGCAGCAGAACAGGGCTGGGGCGGCTGCATGCTGGGTTCCGTCAACAAGGATGAAGTG
>JAJBBF010000128.1 GCA_020532215.1 Candidatus Cloacimonadota bacterium | reverse complement strand
TCCAGCGCGTCCAGCAGCGGCTGGTCGTGGCGCGTCCCGTTGTAGGATTGGCCGAGCTGCAGCCTGCCGTATTCATAAACGCTGAACCGCTTAGGCTTCATCGCTCTCTTTCATCAGCACCCTCAGCGCTTCCGCGAAGGCGGCGTCATCCAGCTCCCCCGCGGTGACCAGGCTATAGCGCGTGTGGTCGCTGAATGCCTCATTATCCGGTGAGGGCAGGGCAAAACTGTCCTGGGTGACCGGCGCGGACTTCACGAAACCGGAGCCCAGCACCAGCTCGATCCTGCCGAAATTGCCGTAGAAATACTCCTGGAGGAGGGGGATGATCTCGTTGAACAAAACTTCCTTCAGGCTGGTCTCACGCCTTGCCACCCTCAGGAAATAGCTGTGCCCGATGGCGTGGTCCTTGTCCAGGATGCCCTCTATTCTCAGGTTGATGGTTCTCAACAGCGCGTCCAGAGGGATCCCGCTATCTTCATGGCCAGCCAGGAGGCCATATTCCGGCTTCATCTCGCGAAAGCTGAACCTGCGCCTCAGAGCGGTGTCCAGGGCCTCCACGCTGCGGTCGGCGGTGTTCATGGTGCCGATGATGAAAAGGTTCGCGGGAACCGAGAACTTCTCTTTGCTATAGGGCAAAACGGTCTCCAGCGCCTCGCTCTGGCCGGCCCGCTTGTCCGGCTCGATCAGGGTGATCAGCTCCCCGAAGATCTGCGAGACGTTGCCGCGGTTGATCTCGTCAATGATGAGGACGTGGGGAAGGGGAGTGCCGGCAGTCTGGATTGGCGGGACCGTCTGGTTCCCGGCTTCATAACCGTAGTTGGCGGCCAGGAGATTCAGCACGCCTTGAAAATACCCCTTGTCGTAGGGCGGAACTTCTCCACCTGTAGCGTGGGCGAGGATGTTTTCCCGGGTGAGGGTCACGCCAGGCCTGAATTCCGGTGCGGTATGCACGGTCAGATTGCCTTTGCTGTTCAGTGAAATTCCAAACTCAGCTCCGTTGGGCGTTTTGACCTTCATCACGGGCTTAGGCATGGTTGCCAGGTCTTCGCAAAGTTCGGTGTAGGCCTCTTCGAAATTTGAATCGCTCTCTTGATCCCCGGCATTGAACTCATAGCTGCCATCATCCGCTGAAGGAGAGCGTCTCACTCTGCTGGAGGCCTGTGCGCAAAGCCTCTTGAAGATCCCGTCCACCACCTCATAGCCGATGCTGCCGTGGTTGTTTTGATACGTCACGGGTTTGATCCCCTCGATGAAATCCTCATAGCTCATGCTTTGGTGAAAGGTGGTGAACACGATCCTGCCCTCGTCCACCAGTTCCCGGTAGCGTCTGGTGATCTGCTCCCTGGTCCTGTTTACCCCCATGAAACCAGGATCCGTGATCTCCACGGCCAGGTTTACCGAGTTGTAGGTCTTGCCCGTTCCGGGAGGGCCGAAGAGGATCTGGTTCAGGGGATGGGATGAAATGGATATTGGTTTGTCCAGCGGAAGCGGCCTGTAAATCGCTCCGTCTACACCCATGATAGCCAGGAGCCTCTGGTAATAGTATTCATAGTCCGGGTGGTCAGATTTGTAGGGCGTGATGTCGGTCAGGGTCTTCATCGCCAGGCTGTGGTCAACAGACCATTCGTCCCTTAGCTTCCACTCAACCTTACGGCATTTCTGGTAATGATCCAGGCTCGGGTCGAAGTAGTAGTCGGAAGTGACTTCACCGTATCCCAGAAGGGTCGTTCTGCCCTTTTTCACGATGACCACGTCACCCGGCTTCATCTCTGTCTTGAACTGCCAGTTGGCCAGGGCATCATTGTACTTTTTACCCTCATCCTGTGCGCTGAGATCCAGCAATTTCTCTTCTACCTCGGCTTGGGATGAGTATTGTTCCAGATCGCCCAGATTGGTCCAGCCGATGGCCATATAGCCCTCGGATCGGAATTTGTCCCACGCCTCCGCGTTACGGCCCGGGGAAAACAGCCAGTATCTTTTTGAGCCCTTGGGGATGCTCTCCCCTTTGGCCAGCTTTTCCAGCGCCAGATATTGTTTTTCGGTGGCTTTGAAATTTGTACCTTGAAAGCCCACATTCAGGTCTTTCAAATCCTTGATTCCCTCGATGACGGATCTCAAGATAGGACGTTCCACCAGATTATGGTCCAGCCTTATCATCACACGGTCACCAGGCACATTGAATGAATTGTCTTTATAAAATTCCTGATCCTCGATATCTCGGACGCCATACTCGATTTCTCCGCTGATCTCGCCCAAAGCGTAGCATCCCGCTTGAGGGCCGGTGACCCAGAGGATGACCTTGTCTCCGACCTCTATGTCCTTGGTGTGTTGGGCAACCCTCCAGCGGGCTTCCGTTTTTCCACGCAATGCTGAGACAATATCGTATACATTCGGGTTGCACTGAAAAACCCAGTAGTTTTTCTTGCTTTGAGTCGCATTCCATTTCCAGGCCTCATAAGATAGTTCAGGAAAGGGAGTGTCCGTCTTTGACCTCACCTTTTCCAGGATTCCCAAGTATTCGTCGTATGTATTGAATCTGGGGTCTATACCCATAACTTCTTTTAGATATGGCCTTGTCTGCCCATCAACGCACAGGTAAAAATCCGGGTCCACCATAAAAAACGCTTCGGTCAGCTTGGCTTTGCCCACCGACACTATTTTTAGCGCGTCCTGAAAATCATTATCAGTCACAGTATGCGTAATTGTCTTATAAAACAATGCCCACAGCCGGTTAACCTCGTCATGCGTCCTTATGTCTTTTTGAGGAAAGATCCGCACGCTGATGGCATTCGCTGATGGAACCCCGTGTGCGTCGCTGGGAACGGAAAACCCCAGATTCCGGGCTATGTTTTGAAGGATCTGCAGTCTTTTAACAGCGCCGTATTTATATATATAAAAGAAAAAAGTGAAAGGCTCCATTTCCTCAAGCTTGAATGTCCTGCCGCTGGCATCCCGGTCAGTGAAACTGTCAACTCCGGCTTTTTCTAGCTCAGCGATAAGCTCCGGTTGACGTTCCTTCATGGTTTTCAGGTATTGCACTATCTCTTTGTGCGTCTTCACCCAGGTAAACAAGTTAGTTTCAGGCATTTTTTCTCCTCTGCTCAGGCAATTTACTATCTATCCTCGTTTCGGCCAGATCATGGTCACTGCACCTCAAACACGCCCCCAAGAATCGGTTCATGAAACTCGAAATCAATGTTTTCCTCCGCTTTCAGCCTGGCCAGTGTTATTTCCTGATTGGTCCTGAGTTTCTTGATCTTTCCATGGATCATATCCACGCGGAACTTATGTTTATCAGCCGATTCCATTTGTTGTTGCAGTTTTTCAAGCTCATCCTCCTGGATCCTTATTCTCCTGTCATAGTTGAATCTCAGGCTTTCACGCTTTCTTTCCAGAACCAGATTGTGCCTGGCTTTGTAGCGGTTGAAAGTTCTCATGAAGGATTCACTGAAGGTATCATTTGCTATTTCAAACGCTTGGCGGACATAATCGGGATCGTCACAGGCAAAGCCGTGCAGGGAGGCTCGCCCTTTATCGATCAAGGCCGCCATGATGGCTTCGCAATATTCGCTGCTTCCTATTGGGCTCAGCGTTACGTCCAGGATGACTGGAACGAGGTAACTGCTTTCTTTCAGTCCTGTGATGGTCCCCAAATACATGAAATAGAAATAGATCCCTTTCTTGATATCCAGTTCCTTGAGCAGCAGGTCTTCCTGATGCACGCTAAAGGAGTTCGTGTTTATCAATCCACCCTCTTCATCGCTGTATCTCTTTGTGATATATGAAACAAGGGGATGCATGATGCTGATGAAGGTTAGATTGCTGTCTTCAAAAGCTACATTTGAGTCCATGGTGAATTTCACCGGCCGTTTATTGTAATACATGAAAGGCAGGTCGATCTCATCCCCGCGGGTATGAACATCACGCATGAAGCCTTCGCAGAGATACAACTCCCCCAGATTGTTTTGAAAGTCATATTTCACAATGCTATCAGGATACCTGGTGCAGATAAAGCCGGAAAGATACTTGAATAGCTGCTGCGGGGCAATATACCGGTGTTTTCCCTTGATGTTCCTGATCTCATGCTCGTAGAAATAGTCCAGGCTGAAGATCTCGGTCGAGCGGTCCTCGAGCAGCTTCATATCCTCCATTTTCTGAACGAGCACCCTCTCTTCTTCCAAGTATTTGCTCTTCTTTTCTTCATCGCTTAGGGATGTGAAGAAAACATTCTTGGTTATCCGTTCAATCACTTCACCCATGATCGGTTCCAACAGGCCGATGGAGGATTCGAACAGGGATATTCTCTGATAAAGCCTGATGACTATCTCATCGTCTATGGTGTCGCTCATCCACAGATTGTAAATGTGGAGAACCTCAGATTTTTGTCCGATGCGGTCGATCCTGCCGATACGCTGCTCGATTTCCATTGGATTCCAGGGCAGGTCGTAGTTGATGATCGTATCGCAGAACTGCAGGTCGATGCCTTCGCTGCCAACCCGTGAAGAAAGCATGATCGAAAAACCCGTGTCGTTCCTAAAATCGTCTATCAGCCTGGACCTGTCTATCTTCAAGGTGCCATGCATGATGTAGGTCTGATAGCCGGCCTCCCTGAGACAGTTTTCCAGATAGGTCAGGGTTGGGATGTAAAAAGCAAAGATGATCACTTTGTTCGAGTGTTCCTTTATCTCGGTGATCAGTTCGATGAGCTTTGTTAGTTTGCTGTCCGTAAAAGGCAGTTTTTCCCCCAGAATCACATCGTCGCCGTTCTCTTCCAGCTCATCTATCCAGTCTTGGGTGGGCGCTTGGGTCAGGTATTTTGCGATGAATTTCTTGCTATGGGCCGGCAGGGATGACGACAGCATCCTCTGCACGCTGAACAGAGTGAAGATGCTATTGGGGAAGGCTTTGGTGAGAGATTCTTTCACGCTGCGGATCAGGGCATTGTAAAAGCGCTGTTCTTGCTCTGAAAAGGAGATCGAATGAATGTGGGCCCGTCTGAGGGGCCGGTTGATCATCACATCCCGCTTACGGGTGCGGGTGTAAATGTTTCCCATGAAGTGAAGGTCGCTTAGCGATCTTTGGATGCTCACCATGTGTTCCAGTTCTTCTGTGCTTGAATCCCATTTCCGGGACTTATGGCTGCTCAATCCGGCCATTACTTCCTGGTATATTTCGTTGTTGACATAACTGTTTTGCACCCCTGTAAGCAAATCATGGGCTTCATCAACCTTGGGGGGCATCTGGCTGATCATGTTCAGGGCTTTTACTATGGGCTCGTTCTGGCTTAGCTGGTTTTCAAATGAATCCACATATTCGAACTGCTGCTCATCAAGGATATTGAGGATGTTGAACAGGTTTTTCCTTTCAGTGTGGACCGGTGTTGCCGTCAGGAACACCATGGCTTCGCAAAACGCGCTGAGTTTCTTGATCACATTATGCTGGTGCGAGCTGTTTCTCAGGCTGTGGGCTTCGTCCACAATCAACAGGTCCCATTGATAATCCGTTTCTTCAATGGTCTGCGAGACTGTTTTGGACCTTATCGATTCCAGGGAAATGATGAATCTGTTTTGTTTGTACTTGTTTCTGTAGGTTGCCTCTTCCTCGATGATGCCCCTGAACTCCCTGGATCCGATGACCGTGAAATTCTGATTGAACCTGTGAAGCATTTCCTGTGCCCATTTCAGCCTCAGGTTTGCCGGCACCACGATCAAAACTCTGCCCAGCTCCTTGCGGGCTTCCAGCTCATTGATGATGAGCCCGGCCTCGATCGTCTTTCCCAAGCCCACTTCATCGCAGATCATTACACGGCGTTTGGCTGAGCCAATGAATTTCATCAAGGGCTTGAACTGGTATTCATAGAACTCAGTGCGGGACGTGTTTATGGAATACACGTTGTTTTGGATCTTATGGGAATTGACCAGTTTCAAATGGGTGAGGGTTTTCTGAAATTCGTTGAACTCGCCGAAGTAATTGGCCAGGAAATTGTCTATCACCTCGGGATTTTCCCGGAATTCGATCAGGCTGGTTTCAGAGTAGTTGGTCACTCTGTCTGGAAAGCGGACTTTATAAACCTTTGTCCCTTCCGTTTCCTTGACTTGCTCCACCAGCCCTATTCGTTCCGGATTGTTTTTAACTCTTACTCTGGTCCCGATCTCGATCATCTCATCTTCCCAACCATTCTCGCGTGGGTATCAATTCGTCAGGGATCGTGCTTATTCTGGTATCCGGGGTAAAATCCCGGATCGCACAGTCTTTCGGCATCACATACCTGCCCAGGGTTTCTTCCGGCTTCTTGGTCAGGCCGAACGAAACTGCGAATCTTGTATATGGCGGCATATCCCCGCTCCAGTCCACGGGTTCGGCCAAAGCTTGAATGCCTTCTTTCACCCCAATATACTCATTGGTCCTTTCATGGTACAACGGTATTGTGCTAAAAACCTCCCTTACGGTGGGGTCATTGAATCCTCCGCCGCTGCCGAAAACTGTGATATCGTAGAAAAACTTCATGGTTTCCATTCCTCTCAGTTTATCTTTCACGCGTTCCCAGATTCCCGACTCGTGAAATTCTTCCCAGATGCTCTTGTAATACTTGCGGACAACGTCAGGCGTCACCTCTGTTTCAGATGCCAGCTTATCGAGGTAGGAATACCCCTTGTACACAATCTTGGCATCGATGATATCGGTGGTCCCTTTTTGCGTGTTCACGAAGAACAAGGTCAAGTCGGTTGTGCCGGCGCCAAAATCGTAGAGGGCATACAGCTTGCTTCTGGCGCTGCGTTCGCAAAAATCCAGGATTTCCGCTATGGATTCAGGGATTATGCTTGTTTTGGTGCTTCCGTCATCAAAGGTTCCGGAGGTTTCCAGAAGCAGTTTCATCATTGCGTTCCAGTCATGATGGCAGCCTTGGGCGAATATCCTTCTTGCCAGGAGCAGGGTCTGGCCAAACATTTGGGCTTGTCTGTCGTTGTTCAGCTGCTCCACCGGAAGGCAAACTGAGAAGATGTATTCGGCCTGCTCCCCGGCTCTCACCAGCTGGCAGATATTCTCTTTTGCTGCCTGCATCACAAAGGCCAGATAGCCCGCGCAGATCAGTTTATAACGCTTGGAGAGGTCCTCCTGCAGCAGGTGTTGTTTGAAATTCTGGATGATCTCTCCGCCCGGTTTCAATGCTTCGAAACCATAGCTCAGCTTGTCTCCGTTCCTGGCCGCCACGCTGGGGATCACATAATCGTCAAATCTGCTCTCCGGGCTAAACCCTTTGGGATGAAGCGACTTGAAAACCAGCGGCTGGTAGCGGCCTTCTGATTCATTGTTGAACGAGACTTTGGTACGGCTGGTCCCCAGGTCTATCCCCACATAGATCTTGGCCCCTGTTCGCCTGAACCTTGGCGCGGGGGTCCGGTCGCCTTCTGAGTTTGAAGTGGAAGCTTCAACCGGTTTTGGGGCCTCCCGCTTCTCTTCCTCTGAAGCTGTTATCGTCTCTTTCATGCTCTCCGGAAGTATGAAGGATTCTATCTCTGGTTCCGGAGCTGTTTGCCTGGAGGTTCTCCGTTTGGTTTTTTGGTTCAACCCGCTTATCCCGCTTTCGGCATGCTCCGCGGCTTCGTGTTCGAAAGTGGATTCATAATGCAGCAGATCACATTTTTTCCCTCGCTTGTATTTGTCCAGCCTCACTATGTAAGTATCTGTTCTGTTGTTCTCTCTCAGTTGCAGGCGGAGGGCCTGATGATCGTAGTTGAGATCGGTATAGTAGCTTCGCGGGTGGAAATCCTCCGGATTGAGGGTTTGGCAAACCTGGATGTTGCGGGCGTCAGCTCTCCAGATCTTGAGCTTTCCCCCCGTGTCCAGGCTTGCGAAAAACTGGTCATTCAAAAAAATCACCTTTGAAACAGCGCAGGTGTGCCTGTCCTCCTGATACAGCATGTCCAGGCCGTTCACCGACTTGCTGAAGATCTTTAGGAGAGAGCTGTTGGTTTGGTAATGCACTTGAAAGGTCCCGGAAGGGTTCACCGCGACAATGTCTGGCTGTGCTTCCTCGTCCTCTGCCTCTGGGGACTGGGGGGCTTGCTCCGCTTCTTCCAAAATGGCTGGCTGTGCTTCCTCGGCTTCTGGTTCCGGGGGGGCTTGCTCCGGTTCTTCCGGTTCGTAATTTATCAGCTTGAACTCGGGCTTGACCAGCTTGACAGTGCCAGAAGCGGTCCTGATGATCTTCTCGTTTTGGGATCCCGTGTAAAAGAGGAAACAGTTGGGAGACAGGTTGTCAGGGTTGATGAAGCTGAGGCTGTGTTTCATCTCTTGAAGCCGCTTTGTCTTCACTTGCCACACCCTGGGAAGAGGTTCGGATTCATCGATCAGAAAACCCTTGCCGATCAGATGTATCTTTGCTTCAGGCGCCAGCTTGCAGGTGATTAGCGCTTTGTCGCGGGCCATGAAGATCCGTCTCGTACCGTCGGCGCAAGCAATGATCAGGTCTCCCGTGCTCGGGTATAACTGGATGTAAAGCAATTCTGACGGTAAATGAATACGCGCGGGGTTTGTACCTCTGGAACTGGAATAAGTAATTATTTGCCCTGGCTGCTCATAGAGGATCACATAATTGAGATCGGCATACAGCCTTTCCTGTTTTATTGACATATTAGAACCTCCAACGAATCATTTTATCATATTCTGCGCCAGCAATTCTACAGGGGAAAATCACGCCAGAACCCTCTGGATTTATTCTGACTGGAATGCAGTACTCCAAGCCTTTATCCATATTAACTTTGTCACACAGATGCCGCAAGTGGCGTGGAAAGCATAATCAAGGATTAGACAGTGCCCGGCAAAGCCGCTTCACTGGAGCCCAAAAACAGTTGACATATAATATATGATATGTTTTGGAAATGCTGAATGAAATATCAGGCATTCCAAGTAAACTTACTAGATGCAAAACACGAGTCACTTTCTCGTACTTTATTTTCATGCTGCAAAAATGGAAGAGTGCCTGAATCTGTCAAGCAATCCCTAAATTTCGACTGAGATTTTTCGTCCTCAAAACAACATCCCTGCCTATCTTTAATTTGTTTAAAATAGGTGTAATTTGTAGACAACCCCATTTTTAGGCGAAAAACCCCCTTGGCATCCGGCCCGCCCCGCTTCTCCGAAACAAAGGAAAAGGAGTTGCGACATGCCAATGAACAGAGGGCAAATTCTACGGAGACGGGCGCTGGGAGCCGGTTTATCCGCCCCGGCCGCTTCCTCCCGAGGTGGAGGATCTGGACCGTGTTCCCACCGAAAAGCCGCCACCGCCCCGATGTATGTTGGAGCGATATGATCAGAAGAGGGTGAGCCCCTCTGCCCGCTCTGTGATCAGGGGACGGGTGAATCGGAGGCTCTGATCCGGTAGAATCTCCGGTCCGGGTCGTAAGCGCCTGTCCAGGAAGTTGAGCCTGTAGCTCCGATCACGGCAAAACCGGTGAAAGGATCTGCGGAAGCTTCGATTTGATAACTTACGGCTCCCGCAACCGCGTTCCACTGGATGGTCAGTGTGGTTTCGGCAAAACTTATAGTGAGATTGGCCGGGGCAGTGAGATCGGCGAAATTGGCATAGCAGAACCCATACGCCCCGATACTTCCCGCACTGCCAAAGACCTTCAGCTTATAATACGCGGTGGCGGTGGGAATGAAATCGAGAGCAAAGTTATCCCCGTCACCGCTGTCATCGTCATAAGCGATCAGAGAGCTGCCACTGTCATCATACACCCAGATGCGGGTGTCGGTAATGCCGGTTGAATAGAAGGTATAGACCCTGTTTGCCGCGCCCTGGAAGCGGAACCAGTCCTGCTCGGTGTTGCTGTGCAAAGTGTGGTTCTGCGTCTGCAGCGTCGAAGTTGGCGTGATTGCCGTGTATTCAGAGGCCGAATTATCGGGTTCATAGGCATCCGCGGCAACGCTGAAGAGGTAATTGAATGCATAGCCGCCCACCCAATCGCCATAGCCATCCACTTTCACTTTGTAAAAGTTATCGGCGGCGGGAGCGAATTGAAGGCTGTAGTTCAAGTCATCCCCGTCGTCATCGTCCCAATCCAGCAGAGTGGTTCCGTTTTCCGCATAAAGGAAGATACGGGAGTCAATGCTTCCATGCGAATAGAAAGCGTAGGCCAGCCCCGCGTAACCGTAAAACAGGAACCAATCCTGGTCTTCAGCGCTGTGGATGGTGTGGTTCTGGGTTTGGTTGTTTCCCGTCACAGTGAGTGTTGTGTATTCAATGGCCGTATTATCGGGCTCAAAACTATCCGGATAGGCGTTGTAGCTATAGTTAAAGCCATAGTATCCGGTGACGTTCTCATATGCCACCACTTTCAGCTTGTAGAGTGCATTGACCGTGGGCGTGAACTCCAGCTTGAAGTTATTCAAATCCCCGCTTTCATCGTCCCAGGCGAGCAGCGTTGTCCCATTGTCATCATACAAATAGATTATGGTATCGGAGCTATAGGTGGAGTAAAAGGTGTAGCAAGCCCCGGGATAGCCTTGGAACCTGAACCAGTCCTGATCGCTGTTCACATGCAGGGTATGATCCTGGGTCTGGTTGATGTTGGAGATAGAGAGGTAAGTAAGTTGACTGGAGGAATCATCTGGTTCATAGCTATCCGCTGGCGCCGTGTAACTACTGTAAAAGTGATAGGCTCCGATCCATCCGGTCACGGCGACCACCTTGAGTTTATAACAGGCAGAGACGGTGGGGGTGAAGCTAAGATTGTAGTTGTTGAGCTCCCCGTCATCGTCGTCCTCATCCAGTAGAGTGGTTCCGTTGTCTTCATAAAGGAAGATCTTGGTGTCGGCGTGGCCGGTGGACCAGAAGGAATAGGTCATTCCGGAGATGCCTTCGAATCTGTACCAGTCTTGGTCGGCAGCATTGTGCAGGGTGTGGCTTTGATCATAAGAAAAAGTATAAGAGGCTATCGGAGTGTAGGATGAGGCGTCGTCATCCGGCTCGTAGGCGTCCGGATCCGCTACGTGGTGATAACAGAACACATAAGCTCCCACAGCGTTGTAGCCGACCACCTTGATCTTGTAGTAAGCATTGGCGGGTGGGGTGAAGTACAGATCGTAATTTGTGCCTTCCCCGCCATCATAGTTATAATTGAGCAGCGTGGTCCCATCATCCAGATACAGATAGATGTCCGTGTCGATGGTGCCGGTGGAGTAGAAATGATAGTTCCTGTCCGTATAACCGTAAAAGCGATACCAGTCCAGGTCCGTACCGGAGTGCAGGGTATGGTTTTGGGCGCCAAGGAACGGTGTCGGGTCTATCAATGTGTAATCGGCGGCGTCGTCATCCGGCTCATAGCTGTCCGGATCCACGCGGGCCAACTCACCGTTTTCACTGCTGAGTTCGCTGTTTTCGCGGATGAGATCAATTTCCCTGCTCTGTTCCCGGGTCCCGCTGCCGGGAAAAGCGGCAAAAACGGGTATAACTGCTGTTATCAAAAATAGTAGGGGCAACAGAAACTTGAGATTTGTTTTCATGATATTCTCCTGTAGTTGGTTATGGGAATATTGTATCCTCAGAGCCCGGGTGGATATCTCAGGCTGTCGATATTGAGGGTGATCGATGGCCTTCATCGGTCCGTGTTCACCGGTTGCATTTCTAATGCCGGTGATGACCTGATAGTGGCAGGTTGCAATGCGATCCACGAAATCGATTGCTTGTCATTTATCGCTTCGGCTTTTCCCCTGGCCAGACTGATACATCCCCCAGGATCGGATGGCATCGATTGATAAGCAATCTGAATGATGGCGCCCGCGTGAGGTGCTATTTTTTTGCCCTTTTTGAGCAATTTTCCCATGTCGATAACGATCCCATTAAGTTAAACAGATTAAAAAAATCATTCAGATTTTTCAGCTCAATTTGGTCAAGTATTATTTTTGCAAGCAGTTTCAGGGCGCTATTGGGAGGGCTGCGCCGCATTTTAAGCCCCGAGAATGCCGGTTCTCAGCGGCGCGTACCGCTACTCTCCCGGAATAACAGGGCTGGCTATTCCCACATAGTCTGGATTCCGTTTCTTCGTTCCGGGATCACAGTGCCCCGGCGGATCGGCGTCCGCCGCTACTTGACGCTAAAGTAATCTTATCAGCGTAAGATACTGTAAAGCAAGGTATTCGAAAAATACAAGCAGCACTTTGGCAAACACGATATTTAGAGTCATATATCGTGCTAACTAATTGTGGTTTATAGCCACTAAACAAACATAATCCGTTAATAGCTAAAAACAAATTAATATAGTTAAATCATAGTCAAAGAGAGGGGATTTTGTCGCGGGCCATTGGGACTGTATCTTTTTGCTGATGCTGATTTAAGGAAGGACACCAAGTGGCGAAAGAAACAGTTCGATTGCCTTCCCCCCTGGCTGGGCCAATACCCGAATCAACTACAAAAAACACAAGCCCGGATTGGGGTGATTCGAATCCAGCCCTCGCGGGAATAGCCGCCACGCCACCCCGCCACCACGCCAACCCTTTCCCCTTTTCCCAATTCGTGTCAATATGTGGACGAAAAAACCCCTTCCCACAATTCGGAAAAAAGATATCATCGGTATCAGATTTAACTAATCTAAAATGCGGAAGTTAAACCAGTAATATTTCCCTTGACACGATACCAGCATGTTGACATATTGTCCACATACTGGAGGTAATATGACAGAGCAACTGCTAAACGTCAGCCGTCAGCCCTTCGACTATCAGTATCTGAAGGGCTTGCTCAGCGGATACAGATATCCCCGCAACAAGATCAGCAAGCTGCTGAAAACCGGGGAGATCATCGCGCTGAAGAGCGGCCTCTATGTTCTCTCAGAGCGCTTTGGCCGGGACCTTGTCCCCGAGGTTGTTGCCAATCTCCTTTACGGGCCTTCCTACGTCTCTCTGGATTACGCCCTGGCCAGCTATGGCCTCATTCCGGAACTGGCTTTCCAGGTCACCTCTGTCACCACCGGGCGCCGAAAGGCCTTTGAGACCGCGGTGGGGACCTTTAGCTACCAGCATCTGAAGCCGGAATATTACAGCCTGGGCTATCAGGCGCGGGAAAGCGGGGACACCAGCTATCTGATCGCCACTGGGGAGAAGGCCCTCTGCGACAAGCTGTATTTTGCCTCGCCCCTGGAAGATGCCGCCACTTTGGAGCGCCATCTCTTTGCAGACCTGCGGATCGATTTTGCCCGCCTGCGCGCCCTGGACAGGAAGCTGATCTCGCGCCTGGCTGGTCTGGCTGGAAAGCGCAACCTCAAACTTCTGAAGGAGCTGACGCAATGAATGCCCATCCCCTGAACTCTTTCCTGCGCGGATCTCAGCCGGGTAACACCGGCGATCATCGCCGCAAGCTGCGCGAACTGATCCAGAAGATCTGCCTGCTGGGTCTTTGGCGGGGGACTTTCTTTGAACACGCCGCCTTTTATGGCGGCACGGCTTTGCGGATGCTGTACGGCCTGGACCGCTGGTCGGAAGATCTGGATTTCTCGCTGCTGGAGGAAAAGCCGGATTTTCGGCTGGGAGACTGGCTGAACCCCGTGCGCCAGGAACTGGAAGCTTGGGGGATCAAAGCGGAGGTGGACCTCTATGAGAAAAAGGCCAGCCAGAGCGAATCCGCCTTCATCAAGGCCAACACCCTGAAAATCCTGATCGACCTTAAAATTCCAAGCTCCGAACTCAGCCGGCTGCATCGCGATGAGGTGAGCAGCGTGTGTTTTGAGCTCGATCCTCACCCGCCCTGTGGTTTTGAGAGCGAAAGCCGCTTCCTGCTTGAACCCATCCCCTTCAGCGTCCGGGTGATGAGCCTCCCTGATCTCTTTGCTGGCAAGATGCATGCGGTTCTGGCCCGCGGCTGGGCCTCCCGGGTCAAAGGCCGGGATTGGTACGATCTGATCTGGTTTGTCCGCAGCGGGGCCACGCTAAACCTGGACCATCTGGAAGCCCGGTTGAAACAGAGCGGCCACCTGGAACAGGAAAGGTCCCTGGACGCGGTTTCTTTCCGGGCTTTACTACGCGCCAGGATCGGCAGGATAGACTTTGCCCAGGCCAAACAAGATGTCCTGCCCTTTATAACCGATCCCGCAGCGCTCCAAAACTGGTCGAAAGAGCTGTTCCAAGATTTGCTGACAATCATCACGCTGCAATGATCCGGACTATCATGCGGTTTTTTAAACGCCACTATCCAGGAGCCAATTCCTTAACTGGGAAATGAGCGAAGCATGGAGTTCAAAGCCCAGCCAGGGATATAACCTTTCGCCCGGCTTGCAGGGGGGGGGCTTCATGCAGCCGGCAGAACATACCGCCACTCCAACCTGTCATTCCGGGGTGGCAGGGTCCTCGCGGACGAGCGCAGCGAGTTCGTGGGGTGCTGTAGGGGCCCCGTCGGGGTCCTCGCCGGACAACTTGTTGGCCGGTGGGGTGATTCGGATCCAGCCCTGTGTGTCATTCCGGGGGAGCGTGCGCCAGCACGCGGGGCCCTGTCGGGGTCCTCGCCGGAAAACTTGTTGGCCGGTGGGGTGATTCTAATCCAGCCTGTGTGTCATCCCGGGGGAGCGTGCGCCAGCACGCGGGGCCCCGGGATCCAGCCCTCGCGGGAATAGCCAACCCGTCAACTCTTTCCCCTTTTCCCCTTTTCTCTCTTTCCCCTTTTCTCTCTTTCCCCTTTTCCCCCTTTCCCCTTTTCCCAATTCGTGTCAATTCGGTGCGCCACGAAGCGTTGCCTGGTAAGCTGGTGAGAATCCAGCCCATCCAATTGTCCGTTCAGATGAAAGCGAAGAAGATGGCTGCAGCCGCAAGGCGAAGGTCAAAGCTCTTCTTA
>JAJBBF010000059.1 GCA_020532215.1 Candidatus Cloacimonadota bacterium | reverse complement strand
TTTTTTCAAGTATTTTCAAGCAGCTTTTCCACTGCTGGCTCCCATTATCAATACGGGATAAATACGGGATCAATACGGATTTCATCCGTATTGATCCCGTATTTATCCCGTATTGATAATGGGGGCGAAGCAGGATTTTTGTGTGAAATCAGCGCCTTTTCCCCTTTTCTCCTTTTCCCCTTTTTCCCCTTTTTTCCAGGCTGTTTCGCAGACCGGTTTTCCTGGCTGTCTGGCGATGCTGGCGCGAACTCAGCCGCGCCGGATCATCACGATATAGCCCTCGAGGTCGCTGAAGCCGCAGGAAGCGTAGAGGTGGCGCGCGGCGGGGTTGTCGCGGTGGACTTCCAGTTTGGCCTGCCAGCCGCGGTCTCTGGCCAGGGCGAGGGCTTCCTCCAGCAGGGCGCGGCCGATGCCGCGGTTTTGCAGTTTTGGGGAAACGGCCATGTGGTGGATGTAGAGCCGGCGGAAGTCGTGGCTGAGCCAGGCGGTTCCGGCCAAAGCCTCATCCAGCCAGGCCAGCAGCATGATCCCGCCGTGGTCGAGGTTGTGCTGCACCGCATCGAAGCTGTCGGCCCGGGCGGGGTTGCTGATCCCGGTTTCGCGCCAGATGGCAGTGATGGCCGCGAACAGCTCCGGATCCAGCTTTTGGCAGTGGATTATCCTGGGCTTCATTGCATGGTGGGATCGCCTTCCACGGCCCGGAACAGCGAGGCGTGGCGGGTGAAGCGGAAAACGGTGTCGAAAAGCATCACGAAATAGCTGTCCGGATAGCGGTCGGTCTTCATCAGATAGTTCTCTTCCCAGGGATGGAAGCTGATGTTGAGCGTGGAATTGTCCCTCAGCATCACCTCCACCTCGCAGACGGGAGCGGGCACGGAGCCTTCCGGCGGCAGGGTGTCGCCGCTGAGCATGGTGTTCGAACCCAGCCGGGCCAGGGCGTTCAGGATCTTGCCCATCACCAGGTTGCCCGAGGGGATGTCAAACTCCTCGCGCTGGTCGCGGTAATGCCAGATCTGGCCGTCGCGGGTGAGTTCATAGCTGTTTTTGCTGTGTTTCACCTTGATAAAGAGCATCTGGTCCGAAAACAGGCTGAGAACGTAGGGCGAGCGCCAGGATTCGAGTTTGGGGCCGTAGAAGGAAACCACCTTGCTTCTGATCTGGAAGACCTCGTTTGAGCCCTGGAAGCGGAAGTAGTCGAAAGGATTGCCGGGATCGCCGAACCAGACTTCGCGCAGCAGCTTGTCCCGGGCGTCGAAAGCCTTGATCCGTAGTGCTTTATCCTTGGTAAGGCGGTATTGTTCAAGGGCCTCGTTGCCGGAGGCGATGGGCTCGGTGGAATAGCGGGCCCGGATCACGTCGCGCCAGAAAAGCTGGAAATGGCCTTCATCCACGTCCCATTCAACGGGCCGGGAGATCCGCCAGCGTCCGTCAGCCTGGACGAAGCTGATGCTGGTGTCCGGGCTGGCGATCTCGATGCTGGTCACGGCGGTGCTGTCGGCAGAGAAGATGGCTTTGGTGCTTTCCCGGTCGGAACGGGTGGCCAGCAGCCAGATCGCCACGGCCAGCAGCGCCAGGAAGACGATCAGCAGTATCAGTTTGTTTCTAGGCATTTTAACTCCCGAGGCGGCGTTTGGAAGCCAGGGCGATGCCCACAAAGGCCAGCAGCAAAACGGGCAGCAGGATGGCGGTGAGCTTGAAGCCCAGGGACAGGCGGGAAACCGTTTTTTCGGGATTCGCCGGCTGCAGCTGGTGTTTGTCCATGTAAACATCCGCGCCCAGGCGGTTGTAGGTTATGCGCGGGGAGCGGAGTTTCACCATGTCCGCCCGGCCCAGGAGGTGGTCGATGGCGTTCAGAGTGATGAAGGCTCCGGCGCCGAATTCCAGGTTGAAGTCGCTGTCGCCGAAGAGGATGATCCTGGCTTGGTCCACCGAGGCGTGGAAAGTGCTGTCCGTGAGGGCCCGGTCAAAGAAGCTGCGGAACTTGCCGCTGTATTCGGCGGCCACGGTGAGCGGCGGCAGGCTCAGCCAGCCGGGTTCCAGGCCGCGGTTCACCGCTTGGTCGATGTTGAAGACCGGCCCCAATAGGCGGTTAGACTTGCCCGAGGTTTGCAGCACGGGTTCCATGTTCAGCTGGGAGCCCGGCATCAGGCCCAGCTCGGAGGCGATGTTCACCACGATGGGGTCGAAGCCAGCGGTGTAGGGAACACCCGCAACCGGCTTCAGCCTGGGGAAGAAGGGATAGGGGATCTGGGTGCCGAGGCCTCCGCCTTTGCCGAGCTCGCACTCCTGGTCCAGAACGATGTTCGGCTCGATCAGGATCCCCCAGTGTTCCAGCATCCGGAAGAGGTTGCTGTCAGTTTGGGTAACCGAGGTTCCCTGGCTGGAAAAAGTCACCAGCGCGCGGTCCTGGAGCATCACCAGCTGCCCGCCTTTCATCAGATACTGGTCCAGATGGTAAAGCTGGAGGGTGGAAAGGGAATCCGCCACACCCAGGCAGAGCATCACGGGCACCTGTTTGGGCATGCTGTCCAGGCGGGTGAACTGGACCTGGTAGTTCTCTGTAAGGTCTGAAAAGAAGGTTGCCACCTGGTCCTGGTAATAGGCATACTGATACATCAGGGCCAGCGAATCGGCAAACATGGCGATCTCGGGCAGGGTTTCGCTCTGGAGTTTGTTCACCTGCTTCAGCAGCTGGTATTCCAGCATGGTTTCCATGCCCGGGCGCAGATACATGGAGGAGGATTGGCCCCCGCCTTCGAAGCTGACGCCGAAAACGATCTCTTTGCTCACCATTTTGTCTTCCTCATAGATGGTGGCGGTGAGCGGCGGAATGTTGTACTGGCGGGCCTGGTCGATCAGTTCGTCGGTGTTTTTGGCGCGCACGTATTCAAACTTGAGTTTGCCGCGCGAGCTTTGCTGAAATTCCTCCAGCATGTCCTTCAGGGAACGGTTCAGGGTGCTCAATTCCTGCGGCATTTCGTCGGAGGCAAAGACCTTGACCACCACCTTGTCCTTGAGGTCGCGCAGGGTGGTTTTGGTGGCTTTGCCCAGGGAGTAGCTCCGGTTGCGGCTGGCGTCCAGGCGCAGATAGAGGAAGCTGGCCAGGATCAGCACCAGCACGGCGATGAGGATCTTTACGGCGTAGGTTCCGAAGATTTGGCTGCGGGTGTTCATTTAACGCTCCTGCAAGAGGTTGGCGCCCTGGAGGCGGAATTGGGCCAGGAGCACGAAGATGAAGGTCACGGCAGCGAACCAGAGGACGTCGCGGGTGTCGATCACGCCTTTGAGAAAGCTGTCCAGATGGTAATCGAAGCCGAAATACTCGACGGCGGCGAACAGCCGCAGGGAGATCAGGTCGCCCAGCCGGCCCAGCAGGAAGAGGGTTCCGGAGATGGCCAGGGCCAGGATGAAGGCCAGCACCTGGTTTTCGGTGAGGCTGCTGGCGAAGATGCCGATGCCGATGAAGGCGGCCCCGGCGCAGAGCAGGCCCAGATAGCCGGTTACGATGGCGCCCAGGTCCACGCCGATCCCGAAAATGCCGATCAGGATGGGGAAGACCAGGCTGAAGGCCAACACGGTGGCCAGTTGCAGCCAGGCGGCCAGGAATTTGCCCCAGACGATGTGCCCCAGCTTCAGCGGCAGAGTGGAGATCAGCTCCAGCGTTCCGGAGCTGCGTTCCCGGGCGATGCTGCCCATGGTGATGGCCGGGACGAAAAAGAGGAAAAAGGAGTGCATCCGGCCAAAGATGTCGCGCATGTCCGCCACGCCCAGTTTGAAGGCTGTGAGGGCAAACCAGATGCCGGCGGCGAGCAGGAAGACCCCGAAAATGATGTAGGTTCCCAGGGAGCGCAGCGCCAGCGAATACTCCTTTTTGGCGATGGTGAGGGCGGGATTCATGGTTGCTCCTTGTTGTTGCCGCCGTTATCGGGCGGCGGCAGTTCCGGATCGGGGGCTGTGAGGTCGCTGTCCACGGGATGCAGGTTTTCCATAAGTTTCTGGATCTCGCCGCAGGGCTGCTGGAGTTCCTCCGCGGGGAGCTCTTCCTCCTGGGAGGTGAGTTCGTGGAAGATGCTTTCCAGGCTCTGCTTTTCCTGGTAGATGCTCACGATCTGCCAGCCCTGGGCGGCAACGTAGGCGGAAAGGTCTTTGCGGATGTCCATCTCGGCCGGGGCCAGGAAGTGGAGCAAAGCGACGGGGCCGTTCTGCACCCGGGATTCCAGGCTGGCCTCCGGATATTCCTCCAGCCAGGGCGCGAAATCGGGTTCCTCGGCTTCAATCTCCAGGATCACCTTGTGATAGCCGCAGATATAGGAACCCAGGTTCTCCATCTGGTCGTCCACGATCACGCGGCCTTTGTTGATGATGATCACGCGCGAACACAGGGCCTGCACTTCCTGCATGATGTGGCTGGAAAGCAGGACCGTTTTGGCCTGGCCCAGCTCGCGGATCAGCTCGCGGATCTCCAGGATCTGGTTTGGATCCAGGCCGCCGGTGGGTTCGTCCAGGATCAGCACCTCAGGATCGTGCAGGATCGCCTGGGCCAGGCCCACGCGCTGGCGGTAGCCCTTGGAGAGGGTGGAAATGCGCTGCCGGAAAACTTCATCCAAGGCGCAGGCTTCGCGCACAAACTCCAGCCGCTGGGAAAGCCAGGGTTCCTTCAGTCGCCTCAGTTCTCCGATATAGCGCAGAAATTCGCCCACCGCCATCTCCGGATAGAGGGGGTTGTGTTCCGGCAGATAGCCGATGCGGGCGCTGGCGGCGAGGGGATCGGCAAAAACGCTGACGCCGTCCAGCTCGATTTGTCCAGCCTCCGGCTGCAAATAGCCCACCATCATGCGCATCGTGGTGGTCTTGCCGGCGCCGTTGGGGCCCAGAAAGCCCACGATCTCGCCGTTGGCGACGGCAAAGCTGACGTCATCCACGGCCTTGATCCGGCCGAAGCTGCGGGAAAGGTTTTTTATCTCGATCATGGCTTCAGGTCACCTCATCATCATCTGCATGGAGTTTTGCTGCCCGAGCGGCTCGGTGAGCGAGATCTCGTCTCCTTCCTTGAGGCCGGAGATCACCTCCACGTTCTGCAGGTCGTTGGCGCCCAGGGTCACCGGGGTGGGCAGAGGCTGGCGCGGCGCGGCGGGTTCGTTTTCCTTGTCTTTCTTGTCCTCCGGGGACAGCACATAGACGATGTCCTGGTTCTTGTCGTCGGTGAAAACGGCGCGGATGGGGATCACCAAAACATCAGCGCGCGATTCGCCGATGATCGTGACCGCGGCTGTCATGCCGGGTTTGACCGTCTCGCCGGAGGCGTTGATGCTGATCTCCACCGGAAAGACCTTGGCGTTGTTTTCCGTGATCGCGGAGGGGGCGATCTTCACGATCGAGCCGGCAAAATCCTGGTAGGGAAGGGCGTCCAGCTTGATCCTGGCTTCCTGGCCCAGGCTGAATTTGGCGATGTCCACCTCGTTGATGTTGCTTTTCACCACCATCCGCGAGAGATCCGCGATCTTCATCACCACGGTACCCTCGCCAAAGCTGGTGAGGCTGGATTGCACCATTTCGCCTTCGTTCACGGTGCGCTCGATCACCATTCCGGAGGCGCTGGCATACACGTGGATCACCTTGCCGGGCACGTCCATGTCCTTGATGGCGTCATACTGGCTCTGCGCCTGGCGAAATTCGATCCCGGCGGAAGTCAGCTCATCCCGGGCGGCGTCGTGGACTTCCTGGGAAATATAGCCTTTGGCCAGCAGGGTGTCTTTGTCCTTCAGGTCCTTGCGGGCGTTGGCCAAACGCAGTTCCGCGCGGCTGAGCTGGGCTTTGGTGCTGAACAGCGTGTTCGCCTGATTGTAGTCCGGCTCGATATCGGCGATGATCGCGCCGCTTTTCACATAGTCGTTTTCGTCGGCATAAAACTTCACCACCTTGCCCGAGACCTTGGATTTGATGGCCACCACCGTTTCCGGCTGAACCTCGCCGGTGATCTCCACCTGGGATACGATCTCGCCCCGGGCTACAGTATGGGTCTGCGACGGGGCCAGGGCCGCGGCTTTCTTCAGGGCCGCCTTGCCGCACTGCTGCAGGCCCAGGAATAGCAGCACCAGGACTGCCACCACGATAATGACGATCTTCCATTTTTTGCGCATTGTTGTTTTTCCGTCAATAGATTTAGATATATCCGAACATTGGATTTGGCGGCTGCCTATGTGTCAATAAAAAAGCTGTGTGTGAGTTCGGTGAAGGAGTGGAATGGGTCGCGGAAAAACGCGGAAAAAGGGAAAATGGTTCGGAAAAAGAGAGAAGAAGATGTATGTCATTCCGGGGTAACGCTTCAGCGCCGGGGCCCGGAATCCAGGCCATAAAGATCTATTAAAACAGAGGGACAGAGACACAGAGAAAATAGAACGCTGATGACGCGGATCATTATGGTTTACTCTCATCGTAGTAACATAGGCTTCAGCCTGTTGGGTGCCCGGAACTCAATCCGTGGCACAAAGAACAGGTCGCGGAAAAGCACGGAAAAGGGGAAAATGGTTCGGAAAAGGAGAAAGAATAGAACGCAGATGACGTGGATGATTATGATCCACTCAGATGTTTGTAACATAGGTTTCAGCGCCGGGGCGAGCCGAAGATCCTAAACTAACAAGGGTGAAATTATTACATGGATGGCGTTGAAATTGCAAGTAAAAATAATGACAAAATATACACACCCCGGGAGTGGGTAAAACCTGCCCAGCCCGGCGGAGAAAGGGAAAGAGCCCATGATCGCAAGTATCAGCTTCGCGGAGCCGGAACCGTGAGCCAGACCCAGGCGAGCCTGACAGCGCCGCTGTGTGCTGTTCGGAACAAGCAGACAGGCGGAGCCAAACTCCCGGGACCAACCGGTGGGAGGCGATCAGGGCAAAATCTTCCGCGCTCGGATGGGTCAACAGCTCCGCGCGGCATCAGCGAACCAACATTTTCAAGATAAAAAATCCAAGGAGATAAGATGAAAAGACGAATCATCCTGCCGCTTTTGCTGGCACTTTTCACTCTGGGAGCCTTCGGCGTTTGGGCCCAAACGCTGGAATACGGCTTCGCGCAATCCACCACCACTTACACTCCCATAACGGGAGGCATCCTGCTGGGCACAGAAACCAGCGACGACCAGCGCTATGTCGATCCCGCCAATCCCACCGGGGGAACAACCACCACCGGCCCGGGATTTGACATCGGCTTCAATTTCGCCTTCAACGGAGCGGTGTTCGACCGCCTCGCCGTGAATACCAACGGCTGGATCTCGCTGGGGCAATCAGCTTTGACACCCTCTGTCAACAATGCCTCGTCATCCTCCTACACTCCGCTGGCCTCCACCACCACGATCGACCCCGCGATCCTGTATAACCGGATCGCTGGAATGGCCAGGGACATTCAGTCCCAGACCGGCGCTTCGATCCGCCTGGAGACGATCGGCACAGCGCCCAACCGGGTTTGCGTGGTCCAGTGGGAAAACTTCAAAAAGTACGGAACCTCCGGCACCGGCGACAGCTTCGACTTTCAGATCCGGCTGCACGAGACCACGAACCAGGTTCAGATCGTTTACGGAACCTGCGTTAGCAACGCGACCGCCGGCAACATGCAGGTGGGCCTCAGAGGTCCGGACGCGGCCGATTTCAATGCCCGGCAAAGCGCCACCGGCTGGGACAACACCACCCCCGCCACAGCCAACAACGAATATGTGGTGATGACGGATGTCTTTTTCCCCGCCAATGGCCTCACTTTCAGCTTTAACTATCCCGTGGCGGATCAGCCTCCGAACCCCGCCAACCTGGTTTCCCCGGCCGACGGAGCCACCCTGGTGAGCCCCACCACCACGCTGAACTGGATGAGCGGCGGAGGTTTGCCCAACGCTTACCGGCTGTCTTTCGGAACCGATCCCGCAGCTTCCAACATCGTGAACAACCAGGATCTGGGCAACGTGAACAGCTATGATCCCGATCCCGATCTGCTGCCCAGCACTACCTATTACTGGAAGATAGTTCCCTACAACAATTTTGGCAACGCCCCCAACTGCCCCATCTGGAGTTTCACCACCCACGGCGACGCCACCATAACTACCCTGCCTTACAGCCAGAACTGGGATCTGGTTACCGCTCCCGAGCTTCCCTTCGACTGGATGAACATCGTCCAGTCCAGCTCCACCAGCGCCTTCGTGGGCACCTATTCCTCCACCACCTACGCGCACAGCCAGCCGAACACTGCCCGGCTTTACAATCCCAGCGACGCTGACGCCACGCTGATCCTGGTGGGTCCGCCCATCGGCGGAACTCTGAACCTGAATGAGGTGCGCCTGCGTTTCTGGGCGCGCAGCAGCGGTGCGAACTATCCCCTCTCCATCGGCGTGATCTCCAATCCCGCCGATCCCTCCACTTACGCCGAGGTGCACAACCTCAGCCTGACCACCACCCTCACCGAGTATGTGCTCTCCCTGGCAGGCTACACGGGAACAGCGAACCGGATCGCCTTCAAACACGGCCTGGGCGGTACCTCGCGCTCGCATTACATAGATGACATTGTCTTTGAGCAGATCGCCCCCAATGACCTGGCCTGCGAAGCCCTGACCGGAAACACCACCCCTTCGCAGGGCGCTCCCACCACCTATACCGCGCATATCCACAACTGGGGAACGGCCACTCAAAACACCTATACGGTGAAGCTATTCAACGGCGACAACGTGGAGCTGGCCTCGGTACCGGGAACCACCATCGCCCCCGATGCCACGGTGCAGATACCCATGACCTGGACGCCCACTGCGGAAGGGACCATGACGCTGTACGCCAAGGTCTTCCTGGCCGGAGACATTAACCCCGCCAATGACCAGAGCCCGGACCTGAGCATCCTGGTGATGGGCGCGGGTACGCTGGTGGTCTCTATCGGCGACGGCACTGCGGTGAACGGCACCACCGGATCGCCAACCCCGTACGGGACCTATTACAAGAATTTCCACCAGCAGTATCTCTTCACCGCGGCGGAGCTCCTGGCCAGCGGCGGAGCGCCGGGCCCCATCACCTCCCTTGCCTTCAACGTCCAGGCGCTGAACAACTGCTCGCCGATGCCGAACTACACGATCAAGCTGAAACATACCACTCAGTCTGTGCTTACCACCACCTTTGAGGTGGGGGACTACACCCAGGTCTGGTATCAGAACGATTTTTTGCCCATCGAAGGCTGGAACACCCATGCCTTCAGCGCGCCTTTCCTCTGGGACGGCACTTCGAACCTGCTGGTGGATATCATCACCACCCTGATCCCCGGCGCCTATACCCAAAACGCCTCCGTGTATTACACCCCGACCACTGGCACCAACACCAGCTTGCGCTATCAGAGCGATTCGTCCGACGCGGCAAGCTCTGCCACAGGCTCAGTGTCTGTGAACCGGGCCAATACCCGCCTGAGTTTCAATCTGGCGGGGCTGGGCGCTCTCACGGGAACTGTCACTTCCGGCGGATCTCCCCTCACCGGAGTGGATGTGGCGATCCAGGGGACGAACCATGCCACCCAGACCGACGCTTTGGGCCTTTACAACTTCCCCTTCGTGGATCCCGGCACCTACAACGTATCCGCCAGCAAACTGGGCTATGAGTCCCAGACCCTGCCGGTAACCTTGGTGCCCGATGAAACCACCACCCAGAACTTCAACCTTGCCCCCTCCACCACCATTTCCGTGAGCGGAACCGTGGTCGGCAGCGATCAGCCCACAGTGGGCCTGGCGGACGTGGCCATTACCCTGGACGGCGCTCTGGATTACAGCGGCACCACAAACGCCTCCGGCCAGTTCACCATCACCGGCGTGCTTTCCGGCAACAGCTATAGCTACATCCTGGTGAAGGATGGCTATCAGGATCTGACTGGAACCATCACCGTAGGCGCCACCAATTACGACATGGGCACCCTGACCATGGCCGAGATCGCTCTGCCGCCCTTCAATGTACAGGCCACTGAAAACACTGCCCAGACCCAGGTTTCCCTGACCTGGTTCACCCCCACCAACGCCGGCGGCGGGGTCGAGGATTTCGAGATCGGCAACGGCGACTGGGTTTCCAGCGGTTTTGGCGACTGGCAGTGGGACAACGATTATAACGTTGCGAACTACACCGACATCGACACCTATGTGGACGAACCGCCGGCAACGGCCCATTCCGGAACCGGCATGTGGGGAACGGTGTTGACGGGGGGGTATTCCAACTGCAACGACTGGTCCTATCTGCGTAAAACCTTCAACCTCTCCGGTTGCGCCAACCCGGTGCTCGACTTCTGGCATTACATGGATGGTTACAACACTTGGGATTATGGCCTCATCAAGGTGAACGGCACCACCGTCTGGGGTGCCAGCAGCGCGGCTGTTTTCATGCCCTGGCAGCAGCTGGTGATCGACCTCTCCGCCTATGCCAACCAGGCCGAGGTGGAGATCAGCTTCGAATGGTTCGCCACCAGTGTGGTCAGCTACGCCGGCTGGTATATTGACGACGTTTATGTGGGCCCCGCCCAAAACCGGACAGTCAACTACGTTTACACACCTGTTCCCGATGGTGTGAACGCTGGTTCAGAAGTAAGCGGAGCAGCCCTGAGGCAGCGTTCCGCCTGGCAGGGCAGATCCCAATTCCCGGTTCAATCCGTGAACCGCGAGCCAGCGCGGGTTCGCACCGGCTATCTGGTCTGGCGCCTGCTTGAAGGCAACGAGGATAACGAGGCCAGCTGGACGCCCCTGACCCCCGCCGCCATACAGGACACCAGCTATGTGGACACCGCCTGGGGCGGGCTTCCCGACGGCAATTACCGCTGGGCGGTGAAAGCCACCTATACGAACAATGTGCTGTCCAACGCCGCTTTCTCAAACATGGTCCGCATCCTGCGTTCGGACCTCGCCGCCACCGCCGTTAGCGGAACTTCCACACCCTCGGTGGGAATGCCGGCCACCTATCAGGTGACGGTGGAAAACACCAGCACCGCCACCCAGTTCGGAGCGAACTTTACTGTCAACCTGATGGCGGGAACCACCGAACTGGCCTCAGCCAACGGCACCAACCTCAGCAGCGGTGAAACGCACGTGTTCGATATCTCCTGGACACCAGCCACTGCAGGGCCTCTGGCCATTACAGGGAAGGTTGTGCTTTCAGGTGATACCGTTCCCGCAAATGACGAAACTCTGCCGTTGAACATCTCTGTGATGCCCGCCGGCGTCGTGGCTGTCACGGTGGGCGACGGCAGCGCCGTGGAAGGCCGGCCGCTGGATTTCTATTACAACAACAGCCTCTTCCAGTGCCTCTATTTCCCGGATGAGATCCAGATGTACGGCAGCATCACGGCTCTGAGTTTCTACAACAACTTCGTGACCGACCTGCCCAACGAACCCACCAAGATCTGGCTGGGCCAAACCGACCTGAACGACCTTTCCGGCGGCTGGATCCTGCCGACGGGGAACCTGACCCTGGTCTATGACGGAAACATCAGCTATCCCAGCGGCGAAAACACGGTCACCATCCCGCTGCAGACACCATTCAACTACACCAGCGGCAATCTGGTGCTCTACGCCAACCGGCCCATGGATGACACGCATTACAACACCAACGACAACTTCCGCGTGCAGACCGTGGGCTCATCCCGGGCCAGGAAACTGACCTCGAACACCACGAACTACGATCCCTTGTCGCCATCCGCCGCGGGAACGCTTTCAGCCCAATTCCCGATGACCACCTTCCATCTGGCGGCCATCGGCGACAGCCCGATCTTCGCGATCAACCCGACCGCCAGGGATTTTGGCACCGTGCTGATAAACGGTGAATACACCCAGGAATTCACGATCAGCAACGCCGGCGGCGGAGCCCTGAGCGTGAGTTCCATCGCTGTGGACGGGAGCGCTTTCTACACCCTCACCGGCCTGCCCGCCCTGCCAGCCAGCATCGAATTCGGCGAAACCATCAACTTCACGCTGAACTACTCGCCTACGGCTGCCGGAGCGCATGAAGGCACAATAACCATCGTGGACAACATGGCCCGGCAGACCCACACCGTGCCGCTGGATGCCAACTGCATCGACACCCAGATCACCACCCTGCCCTATTCACAGAACTTCGATGCCGTCACCGCGCCAGAGCTTCCTCCAGACTGGAGTTCGATCGAGCAATCCACCACCACAGCAGCCTATGTGAGAACTTACGCCTCCACCACCTACGCCCACAGCCAGCCGAACTGCGTGCGGCTTTACAATTCCACAGACACCACCGCGGAACTGATCCTGGTAGCGCCGCCTTACGCTCCAACCATCGCGGCCAACACCACCCGGGTGAAGTTCTGGGCCCGTTCTTCATCCACCGGATATCCCCTGGTGGTGGGCATTCTGGGCAACAACCAGGATCCGGCCACCTTCACCGAAGTGCAAACTCTGACCCTCAGCAATGTCTTGCAGGAATATGTGGTCACCTTTGCCGCGTATGCGGGAACCGGAAACCTGGTGGCCTTCAAACACGGCTTGGGAGGATCCTCGCGCACGCTCTATCTGGATGACGTGATGCTGGAGATCATTCCGGACAACGATCTGGCCGCCACTGCCATAGCCGGAAATTCCACCCCCTCGATCGGACAGCCCTCCACCTATACGGTCAGCGTGTTCAACTGGGGCACAAATCCCCAAAACACCTATCAGGTAAAACTCTTCCAATCAGCCACGCCGGACGACATAGAGCTCGCCAGCGCGCCCGGAGTCCAGGTGGGGCCTGGCCTCACGGCCGAAGTGCCGGTTTCCTGGACCCCGGCCACGGAAGGAGCCGCCTCTATCTATGGCAAGGTGGTGCTCGCCGGGGACCAGAACGACCTCAACGACCAATCCCCGACTATGAACGTGCTGGTGCAACCCGCCGGGATCATGGCCTGGACCGTTGGTGACGGCTCCCAGACAGCGCGCATCCCGATAGACATGTATTACCGGAACTCGCTGCACCAATATCTGATCTACCCTTCCGAACTGGGCAACACCCTCGGCCAGATCACCGGCCTGTCGCTCTACAACCAGTTCACCCAGGACCTGATGGGCATGCCCATCAACGTTTGGATCAGCACAACCGCCAGCGCGGACCTCTCCGCCGGCTGGGTCCCGATCACCGGGCATACCCAGGTTTTTGCCGGAACTCTGGATTTCCCCACCGGCCAGAACCTGATCACCATCCCCTTCGCCAGTCCCTATCTGTATCTGGACGGACTCAATCTGCTGATCACCATCGAGCGCCCCATGGATACGCAGTATTACCAATCTTCAAACTACTTCAAGGTTCAGACGGGAACCCCCGCCACCCGGGCCCGGAACATCTATTCCGACTCGACCGATTACGATCCGGCCAATCCTCCTGCCACCGGCGGAACCAATACCGGCCAGTTTGCCCAAACCACCTTCTACATTATCCCCGGTGGGGTGGGGCATCTGAACGGAACGGTCACCGGCGCCGGCGGAGTGCCTCTGGAAGGGGTGGACATCCAGTTCGTTACCGGCGGCTACAGCGCCACCACTGATGCCCAGGGCCAGTATGCCATCCAGAACATCCTGCCCGGAACCTACAACATCAACTTCAGCGTTTATGGCTATCAGAACGCCGCCCGCACCGTGACCATCGAGGAAGACGAAACCGAGACCCTGAACGTGGCAATGGCCCCCCTGCCCATGGTGAATGTGACCGGAACCGTGATCGCCAGCGACACCCAGGCTGGGATCTCCGGTGCCTCTATCCATCTGGTGGGTTACGCGGATTACACAGCCAACACCACCTCCACCGGAAGCTTCACCATTCCCGCGGTCTATGCCAACAACAACTATGCCTACACCATCATGGCCCCGGGCTACACTGCTGAAACAGGCATGATAAATGTGGGCCCCGCCAACTTCAACATGGGCACCATCACCCTCAACGAGGTGGCCTACGCGCCCCACACCCTGCAGGCGACGGCGAACACCTCCGGAACCGCGGTCGATCTCAGCTGGCAAGCGCCCGATCCCAATGCCGTGGAGATCACGGAAAGCTTCGAAGTGGATTTCTTCCCGCCCGCGGACTGGACCCAGGTGGTCACCAACACCGGCGGACCGAACTCCAGCGGCATCTACAACACCTTCTGCCGCTTCGGCGCTGTCACCATCGGCGGCGAGCCCGCCAATCCCACCGACGGCAACTACCAGAGCGGACTCTACTGGGATTACGGGCATCAGGACGAATGGCTGATCACACCCAGCTTCAACTGCCCTCCAGCCGGATACCTGAACTTCGATTCCTATGTCTATCTGGGCTCCACCAATGCCGACCACTACTACGTTCAGGTCTCCACCGACAACGGCAATACCTGGACCCCCATCTGGGACGCCTCCGCCCAAACCGGCGGCTGGAACTACTACGCCTCACCCATCAACATCGATCTCAGCGTTTACAGCGGCCTCCAGATCCAGCTGGCCTTCAACGCCACCGACGGCCCCACCAACGACGGGCTCTGGTACGTCTGGTTCTTCGATAACATCTATATCGGCAACGCCATGACCGCTGCCGCCGCCCCGGCCGTAACCATCCGCTTCTCCGAAGAGGATCTGCTGCATAAATCGACATCAGCAGCGGGATTCAGCGGCTTGCCCACAGAAACCCGGGATCCCTCCAGAGCAGTTGCCAATGGCGGAAACAAGGCCGAAAACAGCCTGCCGCAACCACAGATCACGCGGGATGGCCTGCCCTCCGGACGCTCGCTGACCGGTTACCGGCTCTGGCGCCTCGCCGCCGGCCAGGAAAACAACGAATCCGCCTGGGCCCTGCTCACGCCGGATGTTATCGATCAGCTGGTGTACACCGATCCCGGCTGGCAGACCCTGCCCAACGGCTCCTACCGCTGGGCCGTGAAAGGCGTCTATACCAACGATGTTGTCT
>JAJBBF010000075.1 GCA_020532215.1 Candidatus Cloacimonadota bacterium | reverse complement strand
TTCAGGTACAACTTCGGCTTTCGTGTAGCCAGGACTGGGTTTTGACAGGCCTTTGGAGCTTTGGCCTTTGGCAATCCGCCGCGGGAGGCGGCAAAGTTAGATGGACCGGATCGTTAACAAGCAGGGGCGGCATTTCTACTTTCCCGGCAGGGTGATCGCCGTTTTTCTGGCCCTGCTTGCCTGGGGGCTGCTCCCAGGCCAGAAAGTGACAAATGTGCGGGTGGAGCAGGATCCAACGCTTCGATACTATAAGATAAGCTTCGATCTCAGCGGAAATCCGGATGAGCTTTATTACATCAAGGCCGCGCCCTATAGAGAGGGCAGGGAACTGAACAATCCGCGTTATTTGACTGGACAGGGGATTGCGGCACCCTGCGCCCCGGGAAAAGGTTTGCAGGTCTTTTGGGAGCCGATCCTGGCAGGCCAGGAACCGGAGGGCTGGCAATTCAATCTCTCAGCGTTTGCTATTCCGAAAAACATGATCCGGGTAGAGGGCGATAGTTTCCAGATGGGCTCCAATGATGGGGGAAGCGACGAAAAACCGGTGCATCAGATAACTGTTTCGTCTTTCTGGATCGGCAAATACGAAGTCACCCAGGCGGAATGGCGAGAGGTGATGGGCTCCAACCCCTCGAACTGGATAGGCGACAGGCTGCCAGTGGAGAAGGTGAGCTGGTTTGACGCGGTGGATTACTGCAACCGGCGCAGTGTCAAAGAGGGCCTGACTCCCTGTTACAACGGCAGTGGAAACAACATCACCTGCGATTGGAGCGCTAACGGCTATAGATTACCCACCGAGGCGGAGTGGGAATTCGCTGCACGGGGAAGCAAACTCAACAAAGGTTATAAGTTTTCAGGCTCCAACGACATCGGATCCGTAGCTTGGTATGGCGGCAATTCCAGCAACAATACTCATGTGGTCGGGACAAAAACAGCCAACGAACTGGGCCTGCACGATATTAGCGGCAACGTCTGGGAATGGTGCTGGGACTGGTATGACTCCGGCTACTATGATAAGAGCCCGGGCTCAGACCCGCGAGGGGTAGGCTCGGGCTCGTATCGTGTGCTGCGTGGCGGTTCCTGGAGCAGCATCGACGGCAGTTGTCGGGTTGCCGATCGCTTCGGCGTCAGCCCCAGCTACAAGAGCAACGTCAACGGCTTTCGGGTAGCCAGGGCTGTTTTTTGATCGGCCTTTGGCCTTTGTATCGTATCGGCGTGGCCGATCGGCCTTTGCCTGTTTTCTCTTACCGCTTAGATTATCTATAAAACAAGCACGGAGACACGATGGAAGAAAAGCTTAACAAGATATTTGCCGAGATCAAGGCCAGCAGCCAGTGCAGCCTGGGGCCCCGGGCCTTCCGGGACGAGAACGCCTGGCGCATGAAACCTGAGCAGCCGGATGACATGCGCACCAAGTTTGCAGTGGACCGTGACCGCATCCTTTACAGCGGAGCTTACCGGCGCTACCACGGCAAGACACAGGTCTTTTCCTTCACCAACCTCATCGACGAGGAGATGACCAACCGCAATCTCCACATCGCCTACGTTTCCCAGATCTCACGCACCATTGGCAAGTATCTGGGCCTGAACCGCGAACTGATCGAAGCTATCGCCCTGGGGCACGATCTGGGCCATCCGCCCTTCGGCCACGACGGCGAAAAGGCCCTCTCTGAATCCTGCGTGCGCCACGGCATCGGGCATTTCCACCACAACATCGAATCCCTGCACATCGTGGACCACATCTCCCGCAAGGGGCGCGGCCTCAACCTAACCTTCCAGGTGCGCGACGGCATCATTTCCCACGACGGCGAAGTGCACAACACCCTGCTTAAGCCCGAAGCGAATAAGACAGAAGAACGCATTCAGGAATACATCGACGCCAAAAAGGCAGGGAAGCAATTCAGTTGGATGCCCGGTACCCTGGAAGCTTGTGTGGTGCGGATCACGGACACCATCGCCTATATCGGCCAGGATATTGAGGACGCCATCCGCTACAATCTGCTGAGGCGCGAAGACCTGCCCCAGGAGGTTGTGGAAAAACTTGGCAACACCAACAGCCAGATCATCGAAACCCTGATCAAGAGCGTGATCGTAAACAGCCATGAGCAGGATTGGATCGCCTTCGACGAAGAAACCTCACACCACCTGCTGGAGCTGAAGAAATTCAATTACAAGCATATCTACACCGATGAAAAGGTGAAAACCTCGAACAAGATCATCTACCGCACCATGGGGTTGATGTTCGACAAATATCTTGACGACATCGCCAAGGGCAACCATGATTCCAAGATCTTCAAGCACTTCCTGGATTTCAAAGCCCCGGCATACAAGGAGCGGTTCAACCCGCCGGAATACGTGCGCGATTTCATCGCCACCATGACCGACCGCTATTACAACGAGGAGATCAAGGACCATTTCCTGCCCTGGAAGTGGTGAGTGCTGCCTCGCAAACCGGATTGGGAGAAAGTAAACTGAGAGGGTGCCAGTAACCCAAACATCGGCTGTGGAGATAGTTTTGGGCTGCTCGGATGCACTTCCGGGCTTCGTAATGATCACCGGTGGGAGTATAACTGGAAATTTTTCTCTTGACAAATCAATCCAATGCCATTCGTGTAAGATCAGACTAGAATTCTATTCTGTTTTAAGCATGGAGGAATTATGCTTAACTTCATCAATCTGTCGCTGAAATGCCCCAAGTGCAGCCATTTGCTTGTGGACAAAACGAAACTAGTCGACAATGTGCCCTCGATCAAACTCAACATCAGCTTGGGAAACAAGGAGGGGCAGATCTGGCTTTCATCGATCTACGGCAGCTACAATTACGAATCAAGTTTCGAGATACTTAAGGATCAGATAGCCACCTTCAAATGCCCTCACTGCGCGCAAGAATTGACTTCGGTGGAAACTTGCTCCGAGTGCCAGGCGCCGTTGGTCGATTTTCACCTTATAGAAGGGGGCAAGGTCTCCATCTGTTCCCGCGCGGGCTGCAAAAAACACTCGATCGAGTTTGAAGACCTGGCCACGGCAATGTACCATTTTTACAATGAGTATGACATCCAAAAATTCACTCCTTACGAAGCAGCGGCCGCGAAGCACAGCAAAACCAAACATGGGATCACGGACAAAGAGATCATAGAATCCGGTACTTTCCTGAATTCCTATTGCCCGTATTGCCGGATGAACCTGATCAGCAACGGTATGATCATCTTCAAGATCAAAAAGGACAACGGAGAGCTGGGAATACTATATTTAAGCCCCTATCTGAACGTGTTCAAACACGCCACCACCATCCAGGTGCCGGAGAAGTATCCCGTCAAGGAGATCAGCTGCATATTCTGCGACCACAGCCTGGTGGCAGAGAAAGAGGCCTGCCCCGAATGCGGATCCCAGGTAGCCAGGATCCACATCAGCGCGATGAAGAAGCTATTGGATTTCAAGTTCTGCACCCGAAAGGGTTGCACCTGGCACGGGATTAGTGACGAGGACCTCGCTTACGTGATGCTGGAAGACAGTAAGGAGTGGTAGATGTTCGAAGTAACCCGGCACGAAGAGATGGCCCAGGGCTCGATCATCCGCTTGGACCTGATCGCTCCGCAGATCGCCGCCAAAGCCAAACCTGGCCAGTTTGTGATCATCCGGGCCAATGAATTCGGAGAACGCATTCCTCTCACCATAGCTGATTCCGACCCCTATTCCGGCATTATCACCATAATCTTCCAGATCGTTGGAAAGTCCACAGCTCTGCTGAGGGCTTTCAAGGCCGGAGATTATATCAAAGACGTGGCCGGGCCATTGGGCAGGCCGGTCGAGGTCGATAAAGTGGGAACGGCGGTGGTGGTTGGCGGCGGCACCGGAATTGCCATTCTTCATCATGTGACCAAGGCCGTAAAAGAAGCCGGCAATAGCATCATCGGCATTCTGGGAGCCCGCAGCAAGGACTACATCATCATGGAAGACGAAATGAGGCTGCTTTGCGATGAAATGGTTATCACAACAGATGACGGCTCCTATGGCATCCAGGGTTTTGTGACCGCACCCCTGCAGGAGTATCTCGATGAGAGGTTTGACATCAAGCTGGTTTATGCCATTGGCCCGATCATCATGATGAAGAATGTCTGCAATCTGACCAGAAAATACAATATAAAAACAATGGTAAGCCTGAACCCGATCATGGTTGATGGCACAGGTATGTGCGGAGGATGCAGGGTGTCCGTGGGCGGGAAAACCAGTTTCTGCTGTTGTGACGGCCCGGATTTTGACGGCCATGCCGTTGATTTCGATGAGCTGGAAAAAAGAAACAACATGTATCTGAAAAAAGAAAAAGACGCATTGCTGTTTTCCATCCGGTAAGGCAGGGAGGGGAAATGCTCGATTATGATGTGAAGTATCTTAAATACAAAACTTATCTGAACACATACTGCCCTCACTGCAACAAATCTTTCAATGTAAAAGACAAAGACAACGACGTTCTGATCTACAAGGGCAGGATCAATGGAGAAGATCTGGAGATCAAACTAAGCCCTTATCTGGACGTGTTTGAGGTGGAGACTTCCAAACCCCTGGAGCAGGACGCCGTTTTGGACGACCTGCTCTGCCCATCCTGCGGGCAAAGCCTGATCGATCCCGATACCGTCTGCGGCGAATGCGGAAGCAAAGTCGGCAAGATCACCATTTCGGCTTTCTCGAAGTTGCTGCCGTTTTTCGTATGCCTGAAATACGGCTGTGAATGGCATGGCCTCACCAAAGCCGATGAGCGCAACATAAAGCTGAAGATCCCGCGCCAGGAGATGCCCGAGCAGGATCAAAAACTCAGAGTGCATAATTTTTTGGAAGTACCCTACGGGCTGACGACCGAGCTGGCCCAGCTTGAAGCCGGGCGGTGCCTGCAATGCACCAATCCCAAATGCGTTGAGGGTTGTCCGGTTGAAGTGGATATCCCCGCTTTCATCAAGCTGATCCGGGATGAAGATTATGAAGGGGCCGCCCGGAAGATCAAGGAAAAGAATGTTCTGCCGGCGGTCTGCGGAAGGGTATGTCCCCAGGAAGACCAATGCGAATCCAAATGTGTTTTGGGTATGCGGGACGCGCCTTTGGCGATAGGGAATCTGGAGCGCTTTGTGGCGGATTGGGCGATGAAGATGGAAACGGTAAAAGCTCCGCCGCCCCCGCAACGGCTGAACAAAAAGATCGCAGTGATCGGCTCTGGCCCCGGCGGGATCACGGTTGCGGCAGACCTGGCGCAATTGGGTTACGCGGTTACCATGTATGAAGCCCTGCATGAGCCTGGCGGCGTTTTGGTCTATGGCATTCCTGAGTTCCGCCTGCCCAAGTCCATAGTCCATTTTGAGATCGAGTATCTGCGCAAACTGGGCGTAAGGATGGAGCTTAACAGTGTGATCGGGGCCCTGTATACTCTGGATGACCTGCTGGAGATGCATGACGCTGTCTACATAGGAGTGGGTGCGGGTCTGCCTAAATTCATGAGGATACCCGGGGAGAATCTTTGTAACGTGTATTCTTCAAACGAGTATCTGACCCGGATAAACCTGATGAAAGCCTACCGATTCCCGGAGTATGACACTCCCATGCCCGAAGGCAAGAATGTAACGGTTCTGGGGGGAGGCAATGTGGCGATGGACTGCGCCAGAAACGCTCTCCGCTGCGGCGCGAATACGGTTACCATTGTTTACCGGCGCTCCCGCAAGGAACTGCCCGCCCGTGAGGAGGAAGTTCGGCACGCCATGGAAGAGGGGATCAATTTCCGCCTGTTGACCAATCCCATACGGTTCATCGGTAATGACGTCAATTGGGTGAAGGGCATGGAATGCGTGAAAATGGAACTGGGCGAACCGGACGAATCAGGCCGCAGATATCCGATCCCGATCGAAGGTTCAAATTTTACGATAGATACAGACCTTTCCATCATTGCCATTGGCACAGGGCCAAATCCGCTGATCTTCAGAACCGCGCCCCAGCTGGAACGCAACAAGTGGGGCTACATCGTGGTCGATGAAGAAACGATGGAAACCTCCATCCCCAATGTTTATGCCGGAGGAGATATTGTAACAGGTTCGGCCACAGTTATATCCGCCATGGGAGCGGGCAGGATCGCCGCCAAGGCAATGCACCGGAAACTCTCTTCAGAGAAATAGTATCCGGCGCCTGATCCAGCCAAATGGAGGCTGAGCGGCGCAGGGCGGTCTCAGATTGATCCGCCCCTAACCCTGGATGCTCCACCTCTATAAAGCCTCCCGCCAGATTCCCTCCAAACAGGCGAGAACTCGGGGAGAGGCGGATCATAGGCTGATCATCAAGGGCTAAGGAAGGGTTTGGGCCAGCTCAAGCCAGATGAGACAGGGGGTTTTCAGCCAGTTGTATCCTCGTATTCTTCAAGTTTTTTATAGTGCCAGCCGAGGAGCAGCCGGTCCAGCAGGGCCACGATCCCGAAGAGGAGGAGGCTGAGCAGGATGATCAGGATGATGGCCGCGAAGACCTGTTCTGTCCGGAAAGATTTGGTGCTGCGGGTGAGATAGATGCCCAGTCCGGCCTGCCCGCCCAGCCATTCACCGATCACGGCGCCCATCACGCTGTAGGTGGCGGCGAGCTTCAGGCCGGTGAAAAAAGCCGGCAGCGAAGCCGGAACCTTTAAGTAGCGGTAGATCTTCCAGCCGCCCGCGCCCATGGAACGCATAAGGCGCACCTGTTCCTGCGAAACCTGTTTCAGCCCGTCAAAGAGCCCCAACGCGATGGGGAAGAAGCACATCAGCACCACAACGAACACCTTGGCCGAAATGCCGTAGCCGAACCAAAGCACGATCAGCGGCGCGACCGCGATGATGGGCACGGTCTGGGAAACCACCAGATAGGGATAAAAGATCTGCCTGACCAGCTTCGAGCTGTGCATCGCCATGGCTGTCAAAATCCCCAGCAGCGTGGCCAGTAAAAGTCCGGAGACGCTGGCAATGAGGGTGGGGCGGATGTGCGACCAGAGCAAAGCTGGTTGATCGCGGAAAACTCCGATCACGGCCCGCGGCGAGGGCAGCACCCAAAAAGCGATCACGGTGCGCGAACTCAGGTATTGCCACAGCGCCAGAAGCAGCAGCATAAAAAGCAGCGGCAGCCAGAGGCGGGAAGCGGGTTTTTTCATTGCCTGCCGATGAGGCGCAGCTCCGGCTCCAGCAGCACACCGAAGCGCTCAAGAACTTTCTTCTGAACGTGCTCGATCAGGGCGAGGACATCCGCGGCGGTGGCGCTGCCCAGATTGACTATGAAGCCGCAATGCTTGTTGGATATAGCCGCGCCGCCGATCTGGAAGCCCCGGAGTCCGCAGTCGTCAACCAGCCTGCCGGTGAAATGCCCCTGCGGACGTTTGAACACGGATCCTCCGCTGGGCAGGTCCATCGGCTGTTTGGACCAGCGCTGCTTTTCCAACTCCCGCATCCGCTCCGCGATGGCCTCCGGATCGTCCGGAGTGAGTGAGAACAGGCTGCTCAGATGGATCCAGCCGCTGGTTTGGAACACGCTGCTGCGGTAACCGAAGAGATGCGCAGCGGCCTTGAGATGCTTCACCGAGGCGAAGGAACGCAGCCCCTGTGCGCTGGGCTCCAGGTATTTGCTGTAGCGCAAAACGTCTTTGATCTCGCCGCCGTAGGCGCCGGCGTTCATGTAAACCGCGCCACCAACGCTACCGGGTATTCCCGAGGCGAATTCCAAACCCGCCAGGCCCAGCTTTTGGGCGTAGTCACAGAGGTCTTTCAGGGATGCCCCGCACTGCGCGCTGACGCAGTGTTCATCGTGGCCGATCCGGTTCAGCCGGGTGGTGTGGATCACCAGGCCCTCCATTCCCTTGTCGCTTATCAATATGTTGGATCCCTTGCCCAAGACAAAGTAATTTATGCGATTAATCACGGCAAATTGAAGCAATTCAATCAGTTGCGTAACGCTATCCGGCTCGCAGAAGACATCCGCCGGGCCGCCGATCCGGAAGCTGCAATGCTGGTCCAGAGGTTCGCCGAAGCGGATGAGTCCTGATTCAGCCAGGTTCGGGAAGCGGGAGAGGATCAGCTTTTTCAGAGTTTGCTCCTGGTCAGGAAAGGTTGAAGAAGCGGCTGACCTCGCTTAGGAGTTCCAGTTCATTTCTCATTTCCAGTGATTTGGCGGGCAGCACTTCCTTGAAGTAATGGCCGTATTTTTTGTTGGATACGCGGGAATCCATGATCAGCACGATGCCGCGGTCGCTCTTGCTGCGGATCAGGCGTCCGAAACCCTGGCGCAGCCTCAGCAGGGCGTTGGGCAGCATGTAGTGCATGAAGGAATCCTTCTGTTCGCGGTCCAGTTTGTCGATCAGTGCCTCCACGAGGGGTTCGGAGGGTACCAGGAAGGGAAGTTTGAAGAGGATCAGCAGGGAGAGCGATTCCCCCTGTATGTCCACTCCTTCCCAGAAGGAGTTGGTGCCCAGCAGGACGGCGTTGGTGTGGCGCTTGAATTCCTCGAGCATGGAGTTGCGGCTGGCGGCTTTGCCCTGGGCGAAGAAGGGGCGCTTGCTATGGTAAAGCTTGTCGCTGACATGGTCGTAAACGCTGTTCAGATCGCGGTAGCTGGTGAAGAGGATCATGGTGCCCACATCGGTGCTGGCCAGCAGCTGTTCCAGGCAGCCCAGGGCCTGGTTGATGAAAAAACGGTCCTTGTGCTCGGGCAGGAAGCTGCCCACCATAAGCCGGGCCTGGGTGGCATAATCGAAGGGCGAATCCACGATGATGGCGTCGATCTTTTCCGGAGGCACCAGGCTGAGCCCGCTTTGGCCGAAGAAATATCTGAAAGAACCGCGCAGGGCAAGGGTGGCGGAGGTGAAGACGATGCTGGGGACCACTTGGTAGAGCATCCGGTCGAGCTGCTGGGAAACGTCCACCGGGGCGTAGCAGAGCGCGGAGCTGGGGTTCTTGCTGTCCGGCCGCAGCGGGTTTTCGATCCAGAGGGCGTAGTCGTCCAGGTCGGGATTGGCCAGGCTGAGAAGGCCGAATTCGTACTCGGTGGCGCGCATCAGATAGGAATTGAGCGTTTCGCTGAGGGTGTCGTAGTTCGGCACCTGCTTGCTGTTCAAGGTGGAGAAGGCGTTGTTCAGCGCGGTGAGCTGTTTCAGCAGCTCTTTCCAGGCTTGTACCGTGCCGCCCAGCAGCTCGTAGAGGCGCGGGTGAGCGGCGGTGTCCTTGATGCGCAGTTTGCCGTAGGAATCAGCGGCCTGGCAGCGGTCCTGGGCCTCCCGGAAAAGTTCCAGCAGCTGCGGGTGCAGCCTGGCGATGTGTTCGGTGAGATTGGCGCAGTACATTTTGATCTGGTCCTTGGCCGCGTCCGTGGCGAGGCTTTTGGCCAGGGTTGCCTCCAACTGGTGCAGGAAGCCGGTTTTTTTGCGCCGGTGGGATTGAGCCAGCTGGTTGACCAGGTTGGCCAGATCGGCGAACGAGAGCTCCAGCCCCAGGTTGCGCGAGGCGGTGGAGGTCAGGTTGTGGGCTTCATCCACCACCAGGTATTCATACTCGCCCAGGGTGGTGTTTTCCATTTGCAGGTCGGCCAGCAGCAGGGAATGGTTGGTAACCACCACAGAGGAGGTTTCGATGTGCTTGCGCAGGGTCATCACGTAGCAGTGGGCGGCGTGGGGGCATTTGCGGCCCAGGCAGAGATAGCGGTCCGAGCAGATCTTGCGCCAGATGGGGCTTTGGCGTTTGCGGTCGAAGGAGGAGTTTTCGCTCACATCGCCGGTGAAGGTGAGCATTTTCCAGATGAAGAGGTTGAGCAGACCCTGCGCTTCCCAGGGGGTGATGCCGCGGGTCTGTTCCGCCAAAAATTCACCCCAGCGCCTTTCGCAGACATAGTTTTCCCGCCCCTTCACCAGCGAGGCTTTGAAGGGCAGCGGCAGCATCTTTTTCAGCTGGGGCAGATCCTTGTAAAAAAGCTGTTCCTGCAGGTTTTTGGTATTGGTGGAAACCACTATCTTGGTGCTCCGGCGGTTGGCGAAGGCCAGGGCGGGAACGAGGTAGGCAAAGGATTTTCCCACCCCAGTTCCGGCTTCAACGGCCAGGTGTTTGCCGGTGCTGAAGGCCGCGTCGATCGCCTGGGCCATCTCCACCTGCCCGCTGCGGAACTCGAAATTGGGAAACTTCTGGGAGAGCAGGCCGTCCGGAGTGAAGACATCCGCAATGTCGAAGCGGCCGCCGGGGATGGGGTTTTCCACCACGTTTGGCCTTGCCACCTCGGGCGGTTGGGGTTTTTTGCCGATCAGAGCGTAGCGGCGCTGGTATTCAACGATCACGCGCAGATAGTGGTAAAGCGAGTTTTCCAGCTGAGCCTGTTTGGCCAGGTCCAGCAGCCGGGCGTTGGTTAGCAGGGAATAGTGGTTGATGATGTGCTCGCTCATTTGCACCAACAGCAGGCCTGTGGCTTCGGCGTCCGCGGCAGCCCGGTGGGCGTTGTCCAGCTTGATGTCCAGGTAAGCCGCCATGGTTCCCAGCCGGTGGTCGGAGCTGAAGGGGAACCAGGTGCGGGCGATCTCCACGGTGTCCCAGGTGGGGCGTTGGATCAACTCGCCGCCGTTGAGGGCGGAATGGTGGTTCACGAAATTGGTATCGAAGCCGGCGTTGTGGGCCACCAGGATGTCGTCACCAATGAAAGCGAAAAATTCCTTCAGTGCACTGCCGGCGTCCGGAGCGTTCTTCAGCTCTTCGGGATCGATATGGGTGAGGTATTGGATGAAGTTCGGAACGCCCCTGGTTGGCTTCACCAGGGTGGAAAACCTGGCGCTGGCCTCGCCCGCGCGAAAGCGGACGGCGGCGATCTCGATCAGTTCGTCGGCGCGGGGGTCCAGGCCGGTGGTCTCGGTGTCGAAGGCCACGAAATTCAGTTTTTCACGCAGCGGGGGGATGGTGGTTGGGTCCAAGGTGCGTCCTCCGGATCAGTTTTCTTCCCGGTCCAAATTGTAGCGTTTGAGTTTCTGGATCAGCCCCTGGCGGGAGATGCCCAGTTCTTTGGCGGCCTGGGTCTGGTTCCAGTCCGTGGCTTCCATGGCGGCGCCGATCATGTTCCGCTCCAGCTCTTCCATGGCCTCTTTGAGGGTTTTCTGGCTGGAAAGCAGGCTGATCGTCTTTTGGTTATCCACGTAGCGGCGCACTTCCTCCGAAAAATCCAGGCTGCGGATGAAGGCTCCGTCCTCGGCCAGGGTCACTGCCCGTTCGATCTCGTTTTCCAGCTGGCGAACGTTGCCAGGCCATTCGTGCTGTTCCAGGGTCTTCATCGCTTCGTCGGAAAAGCCTTGCACCTTTTTGCCCACACGGGTGTTGTATTTGTCCAGGAAATGGATGGCCAGCAGCGGGATGTCGCCGGTGCGGTTTTTGAGGGCGGGAACCTTGATGCGGATCACATTCAGCCGGTAATAGAGATCCAAGCGGAATTCGCCGGATTTCACCTTTTCCTCCAAAGAAACGTTGGTGGCGCAGACCACGCGAACATTCACCTTCTCGGTTTTGGTGGCGCCCACGCGCTTGATCTCGCCTTCCTGGAGGAAGCGCAGCAGCTTGGCCTGGGTGCTTTGGCTGATGTCGGCGATCTCGTCCAGGAAAAAGGTGCCGCCGTCGGCGATCTCGAAGAGGCCTTTCTTGTCGTAGGCGGCGCCGGTGAAGGATCCTTTCACGTGGCCGAAGAGCTCGCTTTCCAGCAGCGTTTCCGGCAGCGCGCCGCAGTATTGGGCCACGAAAGCCTTGTTGCGCCGGGTGCTGCTGTAATGCAGGGCCCTGGCGATCAGCTCCTTGCCGGTGCCGCTGGGTCCCTCCAGCAGCACGGTGGTAGGCGTGTCCTTTACCTTTTCGATGATATCGAAGATCTTCAGCATTTCCGGGCTTTTGCCGATGATGTTGGCATAGAAGTTGCCGCTGTTGAGCTGTTCGCGGATGGTGGCGTGGGTCTTTTCCAGGCTGGCGGAGCGGATGTTTTCGATGATCACGATGGCCTGGTTGCAGAGCGCGCTGATCAGGTTTATGATCCGCTCGCTGAAATAGTGGGAGCCGCTCTTGCTGAAAAGCAGGACCACGCCCAAAACGTCCTGGCGGATGGCCAGCGGGATCGTTACCAGATGATTGTAGGAAGGCGCGAAATGCGGTTGCTTGTGGTTTTCGATCTCGCCGGAGCGGTAAACCCGCGTGCAGGCGTTCATGAAAACGTCGTAATACTTATTGTCCGTGGCAAAGTTTTTGAAGAGCTTGTAGTCCCAGGAATCGGGCACGGCTTCGCTGCCGTGGAGGCATAGCACTCCACCGTCGGCCTCGGAGATCTCCACCAGGCTGTTCAGCGCGTGTTCGATCAGCACGTCGAGGTCGGTGAGGGTGTTCAGTTTCTGGGTGATCTCGTAGAACTGGTTGAGCAGGTTTTCCTCGAACTGGACGTCCTGCATCTGGGCAGAATATTCCCGGGAGATCTTTTGGGTGAGGATGTCGTTTTGCTCCAGCAGCTTGATGGAGCCGTACTGCTGGATCACCTTTTTGTTCGCTTTGAGGATCTCCAGCGCTTTTTCCCAGTCCTCGAGGTCGTATAGCACTTCCGCCAGTTCGTAATTGGCCAGCGAAAGCTCGTAGATGTTGGCGGTTTCCACAAAGATCTCGATGGCGGCGTGCAGGTGCTGCTTGGCGGATTCCAGGTTTTTGCGTTCCAGCAGGGCGCGCAGGTAGTGGATCTTGCCGATCTCGAACTGCTGGTTCTGCTCGGTGGCCATTTTCAGGGCCTGGTTCAGATAGTAGTCCGCGCTTTCGTAGTTGCGGGTGAGGATGAAGTAATAGGCCTGCTTTTGAAAGCCTTCGATGATCTTGTCCCGGGCATTGATGGATTTGAAGAAATCCAGGCTTTCCACCAGGTAGGAATAGGCATCCTTGAATTTATGCAGTTTGGTGAGCACGCTGCCGAGGTTGCCGTAGAGCTCGGCCTTGATGTATTCGTCGCTCACGGAGGGCAGCAGTTCCAGGCCCTTGAAGCAGAGGTCGAAGGCCAGGTTCAGCTCGTTTTGTTTTTCATAAACTTCGCCGAGGTTGCTGAAAGACCGCAGCAGGCCTTCAGTGAAGTTGTTTTCCTCGCATTTTTTGATGGCCTGTTCATAGAGGGCGATGGATTGGTTCCAGTCGCCTTTTTTGAACCACAGGGCGCCGAGGTTGTTCAGCGAGGCCACGGTGTTGCGGTAAAATCCAAAGTCGATCGCGGTCTGCAGGGATTTGCTGAGGGCTTCCTCCGCCTTGTCGTATTCGTTGTGATCCATCAGGGTCACGCCGATGTTGTTATAGATATTGGTGATGTTGTAGGGTTCGTTGAGCATCATCTGCAGTTTGAGGGCCTGCTGCAGGTATTCCAGCGCCTTGTTCGCGTCGCCGGTGTCGTCCATCAGGCTGCCCAGGTTGTTGTAGCAGACGCTGATCCCGTTCAGGTTGAAGTGTTCCTGCTCCAGTTTGAGGCTGCTCAGGAAGAATTCCTCGCTGCGTTCCCAATCCCCCTGGAACATGTAGAGCACGGCCAGGTTGTTGTAGATGGCGGCCAGCCCGCTGTGGTTTTGGGCCAGGTTGTAAAAGGTCTCGGCGTCTTTGAAGGCTTCCTCGCTCTGGTCCCATTCGTTCATATAATAGTGGATTTTGCCCTTGATCTTCTTGGCCTCGCCCTGCACCTTCCAGCGTCGCATCTTGTCCTCGATGGCGCTCACCTGCCGGATCACGTCTTCCAGTTCCTTCAGGGCGCTGGCAAATTCCTCCGTTTCGGCCAGGATGTCGGCTTTGAGCAGCAGGATCTTCACCTTCCAGTAGGGGTCAATCGATCTAGGGGTGTATTTTTTGATGATCTCCAGCGCAAAGGCGGTGCTGTTCACGGCAAAGAGGTTTGCGGCCAGCATGTGCACGATCTCCTCCGCGGGCAGCGAATTGTCCGTGCAGATGTGCAAAGCCTGGCGCAGCTGCCCGGCCGCTTCGTCCATGCGGTTCAGCCCCGAATAGGCGGAGGCGAAGCTTTTATGGATGGCCAGCAGTTTTTCGGCTTTTTTGCTGTGCTTCAGCTGATACTGGTATAGCTCCAGCAGGTTTTCGTTGTCGGCCAGCAGCTCCAATTCCCCGATCAGGCCTTCGAACAGGGCGGCGTTGTATTTGCGGCCGCGCATCAAGAGCCGGATCAGGGTTTGGCTGTGGCAGGCGTCATTGGCCATCAGGTTCGTCAGTTTATCATACAAGGTTCCGGAAAGGGCTTCCGGATGCTGGCGCAGCCAGGCCGCCAGGGCGATCTTTTTCTGCACGGCGCCGCCTGCTTCAGCGGGGCTCACCAGTCCGGCCTTGATCAGCGCTTCCAGGTCCTTGCCCTTGCCCAGGCCCAGGGTTTTCAGCCGTTGATCCGTGCAGCTTTCGGCCAGGATGAACTTCGCCAGCAGCAGGTCGCGCTGGCCGGCGCTCAATCCGGAGACTTTTTCCAGATAGAGCTGCAGGGGATCGTAACTTCGGTCCAGAAAGGGGCTGAGGTCAAATCCAGACTTGGGCTTGCGCTTCATTTCGCCGATGATGTGCTCCACCACCAGCAGATTGCCGGCAGAGATCTTGTGCAGGATCTCGCTTTCATTCACGTAGCCCAGTTCGGCCTCCGGAAAGCTGAGGTGCAGGATCTTCTGCAGGTCGTCAACTTCCAGCGGCGGCAGATCCTCCACCTGGGAAAAACTGAACAGCCGCTGCTGGGAAAGCACCACGATCTGGATGCCGCTGCCGGCGGCGTATTGGACCAGATACTGCAGGTAATCCCGGGTGTAGGTATCCAGGGCGTCGCCATCGTCGATCAGCAGGGCGGTGGGTTGCAGCAGTTTTTTCTGGTTTAGCCGTTCGGTGAGGAAGTAGAAAAAGTCATATCTGCGCCCGGTGCGGTAATTCTCCTGGTTTTCCAGCATCAGCCCGTCCAGCGTGGCGTCGTCCACCTCGCAGAGCAGCTTCAACACTCGGCGGAACTGGTTGAAGGCCAGCGGTTGCGGCGAATAATAGCGCGCCCGGCTGTAGCCTTGCTCCAAAGCCTCCAGCAGCGGCTTCACCAGATAGGATTTGCCTGAACCCGTGCCCCCGTTGATCTCCACCAGATGGCTCTCGCTGTCGTCACGCAAGGCCTTAAGCAGCCTGGACAGCGGGAAACGCTGGGCGATGAAATCGTGCATCTGAAAACTCAAGCTTTCGTTCATTCTCTCCTCGGTCCTTGCCAGAGTGTTGACATAGAACTGTAAATTTCATTGACACCATGCTGTCAAGTAGAATTATCAGCCTCCGCCTTTTAACCCTACCGCACGTCGATATTGTTCTCATCGTGGCTGACGGGAGATTGT
>JAJBBF010000104.1 GCA_020532215.1 Candidatus Cloacimonadota bacterium | reverse complement strand
CTGAGGCCCGGCACCAGCAGCATGATGCCGCCAATGATGATGTTGTCCAGCTTGATGGCCGGCACCCAAATGTCGATAAGTTTGGCGAAAGTCACCACCAGTGCGGCGCCGGCCAGATGGAGCAAAAAGTTATTGATCTGTAAATGCCCCAACAAGCGCAGGGAAAGGCTCACCAGGATGCCAACTGCATAGGCAACTGCGAACTCGGCCCAGCTGCCTCCAAAGAGCAGACAGAAGCAGCCACTGGTCAGACCGCCACACAAGACCGTGAACCAGGCCGGATAGATGGTCTCGTTGTCTATTTTGGCCAGCTGCCTCAAGAACTCCACACCGCTCAGGTTGCTTTCTCCATCCTGCTTGAACTGCTTTTCCAGATCGGTCACCAAACGACTCACACGGGATATTTTGCCCAGATCGATGCGTCTGTTTTCCACCCGCTTGATGCTGGTGTTGAGGTGCATGTGCGAATCCGACACAGAAAGGAATATCCCCGTGGGGGTTACGTAAGATTGGGTGTGGGGATAGCCAAACACGGAGCAGACCTTGCGCATCATGCGCTCCACGCGGTTGGTGGTGGCGCTGCTTTCCAGCAGGATCCTGCCGATCTCAAGGCTTATCTCGGTGACTTCCCTGATGTCCAGTTTAGCCATTAATCCTCTGTCTCCGTGAGTTTTAGTATCTCTTCCGGCAGGCCCAGTATCCGGGCCACGCGGATCGCGCTGAGGGGCGGGGCCTGGTTTTTCCGCAGCCGCCGGAGGCTGTAGTCCATGGCTTCATTGAGCGCTTTCAGGCGCTGGGTAGGGCTGGCGAATTTCCTGTCGTCCAGCGTGGCCAGATCCAGTTCCGCGATGCTGTAATGTGCCACTGATTCCAGGAGCGCGGGTGCCGTGAAATGCGTTGCTGCCAGGCACATATGTGAACTCGCGGCCAGATGTTCCAGCACCGCGGAGGCCAGCTGTTCCCCCTCGGCGGGATTGGTGCCCCGGGCAAATTCGTCCAGCAAAAACAGCGTTGTTCCCTCCAGCCGCAGGGTGTCGCTGAAAGACACGACCTCCTTGCCGAAGCTGCTGAGGTCGGAGCTGGAATCGGTTTCGCTCTGATTGTACCAGATGTTGTCGAAGAGCGGCACTTCCGCTTCAGCGCAGGGCAGAGGGATACCCTGGCGCGCCAGCCAGCAGAGCTGCCCGGCGGTTTTCAGAACGGTGGTCTTGCCCCCCATATTCGGTCCAGTGAGCAGATTCGCTGCCTGGCTGAAATCATAGTCCACGCTTTGCCAGCGGCGACCCAGTTCTTCCAGATGCAGTTTCAGCGGCAGATTCACGGCCCCCTTCACCCGGATGGTCTTCCTGCGAGTGAGTTTGGGAATGGCGCAACCATGGCGGAGCGCGAAATCCGCCAGCAGAAACAACCAGCAGGAATACCTCAGCAGGCCGGTGGCGTCCCGCAGCAGGGACAAGAATTCGTTCAGGGAAGCCGAGATCTCTTTCAGGACGCGGTTTTCCTCTTTTTCCCGTTTCTGCTGCAGCAGGGCCAGGTTTTTCCTGAGTTCCAGGCAGATCTCGTCGTCAGCCAGCACGAAGCTGAAATTGGCAACGCTTTCGGCGCTGAGGACGAAAAAGGGGGAATGCAGAACGCGGTCCGCGATCCCGGTCTCGGATCGGGACAGGGTGAATGCCTCCTTGAGTTGAGGAAGGTCCAGTTCCTTCCGGGCTTCCAGCAAGTATTCTGCCCGGGCGTGCTTCAGCCGGTTAGCGATCGCGATCTGGGCGCTGATGAGTTCTCCCAGTTTGGCCGAGTAAGCCGGAGAGATCTGAAAGGAGGGCAATCCCCTCCCTTCCGGGTCCAGTAGCGCGAAAACGGCGGCCAGATCCGGCAGGATCAACTGGTCCAGCCAACCCTGTTTGCGCAGCCAGGCATGCAGCTTTTGATAGTGGTAAAGGAATTCCTTGATCAGAAAAAGTTCGTGCAGGGCATAGGGTTGGCTGCTCTTCGCATTTGGCAGGCTGAGCTTGGGGATCTGGCTGAAAAGTTCACTCAGAACCCGCAAAGCGGCATCCCTTCCCCGCAGCAGGTTTAGCAGCCGTTCCAGGCGGATGTAGTGTTTCCTGGCCTCTGCCAGCTTCAATGGCGGGCGCTTCAATTCCTGTTTTTTCACCTCGGCCGGGAATTCGCCGGCGATCCCGATCAGTTCGTAGATCGCGGGCAAGCCCAGAGCTCTGGCGCTTGACGTTTGCATCTCATCCTTCTTTGGGAAGATATTTTAGACAGCAAGCTGCGGCGCGGTCTGTCTGTCAATCTTTTTGTGCGAAAGGCTGGAAGATCGTTCCCTCGGCAGTGCTGCGGATCCGCCGGGCATAGCGGCGGAAAGCGCTCATCGGTTCGGGATGGGGAAAGCCCCACTGGTTACGTCCTGAAACGGTGATCCACACCTCTTCAGGCCTTACGGCACGCACAAATTCCCGGCTGCTGGAAGTCCGGCTGCCGTGATGCCCTGCTTTCAGGAAATCGGCTTTGAGCTCCTCCGGATAGCGGGCCAAAAGATGCGCTTCCGCATCGATATCCGCATCTCCCGTAAAGATATAACGCTTGTCCAAGTGGTCCAGCCGGAAAACCAGCGAGGCCCCGTTCGAGCTCTCCGCGAAATAATCCCGGTCTGGATGCAAAAACTTCAGCCGGGCTCCGCCTACCCCAAAGCTGATGGTGTCGGTAACCGTGTGAACCACAATCCCTTCAAGCAGGCCAATCTGCTCCCACTCTGCCCATTTGGGATCGCGGCTGGTTTCATCCGTAACGATCAAGTTCTTTATTGGCAGTGCTTTGGCCAGGTCAGTAAAACCGCCCGAATGGTCGGAATCCAAATGGGTGAGCACCATCCAGTCCAGTCCGCGAATACCCTTTTTATGCAGCCAGGGCAGCAATTTACGGGCGGCCCAACTCTCTTCCGCGTTGTGGAATTTAGGGCCGCTGTCCACCAGCAGCGTTTCGCCGCCGGGGAAATTTGCCAGGATGCAATCGCCTGTTCCGCAGGCAAATAGATAAATGCCGCCCTCCGGCAGGGAGCGAAACTGGGGCAGGAATACCAAAGCCAGACCCAGCCCTGCAAAGGGCAACGGTTTCCAGCTGAACTTAAGCCGGCGCAGCAGATACAGCAAACTTCCAACCACCAACAGCGACCCCAGCAACTGAGTTGCCCCGATCCAGGTGTTTTCCAGCCAGAAAGGGAGGCCGGACACGAACTTGGTCCAACCCGTAAATACCCCAAGGATTATACGATACGAGGCAATGTAAGCCGCGCTGAGCCAGTTTCCGGCCGGAACCAACAACACCAGAAAACTGAGAGTGAGCAAACCCGCGGACAAGGGTATCCCCAGAATGTTGCCCAGGATCCCGTTCAGCGAAGCCGTTCCAAAATAATGCAGGGTCAGCGGCATGATCGCCAGCCCCACCACAAGGTTCAGCATCAGCAAGTCCAGCAAGCGGTTCAGGCCATTGCGCCAGAAATCGGAGGGCAGTTGCTGTTCTTTGATCCAATGGATCCGGGGCAGGCCCAGGATGATAATGCCGATGCAAACAAAGGAAAGCTGGAGCCCGATGTTAAACAGCTGATCCGGACTGACGGCCGTGATGATAAGCAGGCTCAGCGCCAGCAGCTGGGCGCCGCCCAGAGGGATGCTGCGCCAGCGGGCCAGGATCATCAGGCCGATCATCAGGACCGCCCGCGTTACTGGCGGCGACCAGTGGTTGAGGGCGGCGTAAAACACGATCAGGACCATGAACAGCATCTCCGCCAAGCGCTTGGGGAACAGGGCGTTAAGCAGCACCATGCAGATGGCGTAGATGAACCAGATATGCAGGCCGCTGACCACGATCAGGTGGATCATCCCGCTGCGTGTTAGCTGGTCGCGATATATTTTCTTGGCAGAAGTGTCTGAAAACAGCAATGCTTTGGCGAGTTCTGGGTCCGGGCCCAGTTTCTCGTCCAGGTCCCGCAAAAAGCGCGCCCGCCAGATGGCGATGGGAAACAGGCGCCGAGGCTGTGTTACCGGCGCAAGTCCCTGTCGCAAATAGGCTATGTGCCGGGCGGGGAAGGTGTCCAAAACCGGGTCCCGCTTGCCGGGAAGCACCTCCAATAGAGCCGTATATGCCTGTCCCGGTATCAGTTCGGTTTCCGAGATCAGCGTCAGCGGCTCACGGACCTTCACCCCGGCCAGGTTTTCCAACCTGATCTCATGGATCCCGGCTTCGCGTGAAAGCAGTTTGGTGACCACGAATTCCGCCTTCTGCTGGATGTGGCTTTTATCTCGCAAAACCGTATCCAGCGGCGTGGGCTGGCTGGCCCCGTTCCAGCGCAGCGCGCCCAAAACCACGCACAGCAAAAGGATCAGCAATGGGCGAACCGGCTTCAGCCACAGCGCGAGCGCCAGCAATAAAAGTCCCAAACCCAGCAGAGGCCAGCCGGAGAGGCTGATGAATTTCGCTGCGGCGATGCCCGCGCACCAAGCCAGCACCGGGATCAGGAGCGGGGCCGGCAGCGGTTTCTTCTGCATCGGATCAGGTTTTGCAGGCTTTTGTCAACGTCGGTTGAAGAGCCCCAGGATCAGCCCCAGCACCAGTGACCACAGCGCGGCCAGGCCGATGCGCAGGTCCGGGGCCTGCAAAAAGGTCACCGTGTGCGCCGGGATCCAGAACCAGAGCAGCGACAGCATGCTTTTGTGGATGCCCTTCCAGTTCATTTTCCGCTCGCCCATGTTGTCCAGCAGCCGGTGCGCCAGCACAAGAAAGAGGCCGAACTGCAGGTTCATGAAAGCCGAGATCGCGAAAGCCTTGCCAATTTTTCCCAATTCAGGCAGATAGGCATGCGCCTCCAGATATTCCACAAAACCCGTAAAACCTTGGAACGCGTATTTGATGGCTATACCCAGCGCGGCCCAGACCAGCATTTTCCACAGCGTGAGCAAAAAGGAAAAGGGATAGCGGAAGCTCTTTTGGATCAACCATTTGGATATGATCTCACCCAGGGTGCCCAGGATCGCGAACTGGATCATCGCCGAGAGCATTGGATAGCTCTTCACCCAGCCAAGATAGAGGCCGGGCAGGGACTGCAAAAACTCAAACATCAAAACTCCTTGTTGACACAATTCACCCAAAACCGTTTTTCAAAACGGCCCGTGCTGTCAATGACTCTTTTTGTGCATCAGGAGCGGATCACTCTCCGTAAACTGATCTGACCTGGTAAAACCTTTTGGGATCCGGGGCCGGGGCGGTCCAATCGCTTGTCCCGAAAATACCTCCGGTGTCTTCGCTAAAAACGCCGGACGGCAGGGTCGCGGAGAAAACCTTATAGGTGTCGATCCCGTAAAGGTCTTCCCAGGAGAGGCTTAAGATGCCATCGGTGACTGAGATGACGAGATTGGCGGGGATTCCGTCGGAAAATTGGCGGCAGGCCGGCAAACCCCAGTCGCCCTCGCTGTTTCTGGCCCGGATGTAGAGGCAGTGGTTGCCGTGTTCCACCGGAACCACCAAGGCAGCAAGATCAACGCTCACGCTTGCTCCTGGAGTTAGTTCCACCTGGGTGCCGTTGCCAAAGCCGGGATCGGCATCCACGAAATACTCCAGCCGCGTGATCATTGTCCCGGCCTCCGCTTCCCAGGGGATCAGGAAACTCCGGCTTTGCGGCAGGCCCCAGATATCCAGGTCGTCTTTGGCGCGCACGTAGAGGCGGTGGATGCCAGGTTCCAAAGGCGCGGAATTGATTAGTTCATCGAGGTTCACAGCGTCGCGGCTGCCATAGATCGGGGTTCCGCTTCCTGGCCCGGGGTCGTTATCGAAGTAGTATTCGACGGCAGCCACGCTCCGTTCTGAAAAAGCCGTAGCTGCGAAAGGCACAAAGAACGTGGCGCTCTGCGGCAGGCCCCAGATATCCATGTTGTCTTTGGCACGCACGTAGAGGCGGTGGATGCCTGGCTCCAGCTCCGAAGTGCTGATCGCTGTGTCCAGGTCGACCATACTTCTGCCATAGACCGGCACACCAGATCCTGGTCCGGGATCGGCGTCAAAATAATATTCGATGGCAGCCACGCTCCGTTCCGAAAAAGCCGCAGCTGCATAAGGCACGAAGAAGCTGGCGCTCCGCGGCAGTCCCCAGGTATCCAGATCCTCTTTGGCGCGCACAAAGAGGCGGTGGATGCCTGGCTCCAAAGTAGCCGTGCTGATCAGTTCATCGATGTCCACCGCGTCGCGGCCAGGGTAGATCTGGTTTCCGTTGCCGGGGCCGGGATCAGCGTCAAAATAGTACTCGATCCTGCTGATCACCTCCGGGTACAACACCCCGGCACAGAACAACAGCAGGATCAACGGAATTAGAAAGGACTTTTTCATAAGGCTTTCCTTCCGGTACGGCTGTCTCAGTTGCCTGCCTGGGCTTCGATATGAACGTTCAGGAATCCGTTTTCGTCAATGACTACAGGGCAGGTGAACCCGGTGATGCTGGGCAGGCTGGTTAGGTACCAAAGGTCATTGAAAGGTGTGGCGCCGCCATAGATGCCGATGTCCTCGCCGTTGATGCCAGCCCCAATGGCGGGATTGGCCGGAGGTTCCGGAACCAGATGGTAATCACCGCCGTTCACGTCCTCCATCACCAGCGCCAGATTCACATCCTGCATGTTGCTGGGATCGGTGATGTTGGTGGAATTGCCCTCATAGATGCAGTATTGGAAGTCGTGGGCGGCATAAATGGTAATGGTCTCCATGATGCAGTTGACAAAGTGCAGATCGATGGGACTGGACCATCCCCCGTGCAGTATGTGGGTCCCGTCATCGACGTTGGCAAAGAGGCAATTATTGAAATAGCAGCAGAGGTTGTTGTTGCCACCAGTGTCAATATGGGTCACGTTGCCGATGAACACGCAGTTTGAACAGGTCACGTCAGCCCCTAAAGCGGGTTGCATGTACCCCTGCAGGGTGCAGCCGCTGATGTGGACACCGTTACCTGCGAAAACATTTACACTGCACCAGCAGTTTCTCAGTTCGGATCCGGAGGCCTGCAAAGTGACATTAGTGTCGAAGCGGCAGTTTTCATAGGTCACCTGATGGCTGTTGTTGACGTTGCTGCAGAGATGTATCCCGCTGAAAACGCTGCCTGCACCAGTGGCGTCATCCACCCACGGGCTGATTTTGGAGGTCAGCAGATCCGGGTTGGCGGGGTTGAAACCGCCTCCGATCACAGTGAGGCTCTTTCTAACCGGCTGGTTCCAGGCAGGGCCGTAATCGTATGGCGAAGGGTAAACATAGATGATGTCGCCATCAGAGGCGGCGTTGTAGGCCGCAATCCAAGTTGTGTACTGGCCAGTGGGATGGAGGTTGTTGTCCAGGGTCAGGATCTCGGCGGACAAGGCGCGCGCGGCGAGGATGGCTATGAAGGCAAAGATGAAAACTCTCATTGTTCTGCTCCTTGCTTGTTGTGAGGCGGCCAAGACAAGCTGGCATATCCAACCTTCATGCGGCTGGCCTCCAGTGCTAATAATCACGATCGATGTATCTCTGTCAAGTTTTTTCCTACTTTACTTCAAATATGAATTCTCCTGAAAACCACCCCCCGAACTTGTCTGGCTCCTATTATCATTACGGGATAAATACGGAATCATTACGGATGAAATCCGTATTGATCCCGTATTTATCCCGTAATGATGCTGGGAGCGAAGTGGAAAAAATCCACCCGTTCTTTTTGCATTGGAAGAAAAATGGCGGGAACTGAGTCCCGCCTTATATCTGTTGGTCTTGGGCAGATCAGACGATATGGCCTTTTCCCACCCCGCGGACCTGGCAGCCGAGCTTTTTGTATTCGGCTATGGTCTCGTCGGAGAGGAAGTTGGAGCAATCCACGATCAGGGGCTTGGTTCCGCAGATGGCCAGTACTTCAGCCGGTTTGAGGCCTTTATACTGGTCGTGGCCAACGGCGAAGATCACCACATCGGCTCCGGGCAGCACTGCCTGGAGGTCACTTTCCACCTGGGAATCCTCGAGTTCGGGCCAGGTTTCCACATAGGGATCGTGGGTTAGCACTTTGGCAAATTCCTTGCGCAGGAACTCCACCAGCACCTTGGAGGGCGAATGCCGCGTATCACCAACGTTTTCCAGGTAGGAAACGCCCAAAACGGCGACGTTCACGTCAGTCAGTTCGGGGATCACGGTTTTGATCAGGTCGATGGTGTGCAGCGGCATGGTGTCGTTGATATTAACGCTGCGGATGGCCATGCCCAGAGTGCCTTCGAGGCCGAAGAGGGTCTGCATCGCCCAGTTGGCGAGCACCGGATCCTTGGTAAGGCAGTAGCCGCCAACGCCGAGGCTGGGGCGTAAGAGATTGTCATGCGTGCCTTTGCGTTTGCGTATCGCTTCGCGCACCTTGAAGATGTCCACGCCGATCTGCTCAGCGAAGCGCGCCCATTCCAGTGTGAGGGCGATATTCACCGCGCGGTAGGTGTTTTCCATGGTTTTGGCCAGCTCGGAAGCGTTGGTGTTGTCCAACTGGGTGAGGGGATAGTTATCCACATCCAGAACGTTGCTCAGAAATTCGCGGCAGAGGTCGATGCTCTTTTGGTTGACGCCGGAAAAGACACGCCAGAAATCGCGGATGGAGGCCACATATTTGGCCCCGGGCATCACGCGTTCGTAGGAATGCGCCACGAGGGGCGGATTGACGGCGATGTCGATGCCGCGTTTGGTGAATTCCTCTTCCAGAATGGGTTTCACCACCTTTTCGCAGGTTCCGGGCGGGACTGTGGTTTCCACCAAGACCAGGCAATCGGGGCGGATGTGCTGGCCCAGCATGCGGATTCCTTCGCGGAAGGCGAGGAGGTCGCAAAAGCCTTTTTCGGCTTCTCCGAAAGAGGGTTTGGTGGCGTCGAGCTGGATGTCCACCACCACGATGTCCACCAGGCTGTAAACCGAATCTTCGCTGGTGGCGCGGAAATTTTTCTTTTCCACCACGGTGCGATGGAAGATCTGGGGAACTTCCGGATCAGAGGAACTGACCGGCGGCTCTCCGGAATTGATCACCGGAACCTTCCAGAACGAGCGTTTGGAAGCGCGCTGGTGGCCGTGGACGAAGTAGATGGGCTCGCCGTTTTTGTCTGTGGCGTCGGCCACCACGGTGGCCATCACGCAACCCACGAAGCCCAAGCCCTGCACGGCCACGATCTTGCGGCCCAGGGCGCGTTGCTCCTCGGTTATCTTTATCAGGGTTTCGCGCTCACGCGCGTTCTCTTCTTCAGTGGGGATCTGATATTCGGTGCCGTCGGGCGCCAAGGATACATTTTGCATATTTGAAGTTCTCCTTTAAGAAATTACTGCTTCTGGGCTGAGAAAAATGAGAGGCAGCAGGTGTCAAGATTTTTCATGGCTGAAGTAACGTCCTCTTTGGTTGGAATGGCTGCTCAGACATGCTGGTCGAAGAGGATGGGATTGCCATCGGGATCCAGAACTGTGAAACTGGCGGGGCCGGCAGGGCCGGACTCGGCGTAATCGCGGATCTCGAGCCCCAGACGCTCCAGGCGTTGGCGGATCTCCCTGATATCCTGCGCTGCGGGTATTTCCCGCGCGTTCTCGTCCCAGCGGGGGTTGAAGGTGATGATGTTTTGATCGAACATACCTTGGAACAAGCCAATGAGGCAGTTGCCGTTTTTCAAGATGAGCCAGTTCTGGTCGATGTCGCCGCCAAACGGCGTAAAACCCAGTTTGAGGTAGAAATCCCGGGAGGCGCGGATGTCCTTCACAGCCAGGCTGAGCGAAAAAGCGCCCAAGGTGGCAAATTGTTCCGCGCTCATCAGATCTCTTCCAGCGCGCAGCCGACCATCCAGTTGATGCCGAATTTGTCGGTTAGCATGCCGTAGTATTCGCCCCAGAAGGTTTTTCCCAGAGGCATGGTGACGGTGCCGCCGGCCCCGAGTGCTGCGAAGATCCGGTCGGCTTCAGCCGTGTCCCCGGCTCCAACGTAGATGGAAAAGTTGTTTCCCACTTTCAGCGCGGGTGCCCATTCGCCGCCGGCATCGCTGCCCATCAGCATTGTTTCGCTGCTGATCGGGAGTGAGATGTGCATGATCTGGTCTTTCATGTTTTCCGGCAGAGGAGGCATTCCCTCTTGGACCGGCATATCGCCAAAGGTGCCTACGTAGGGAAACTCCCCGCCGAAAACTAAGCGGTAGAACTCAAAGGCCTCGCGGCAGTTGCCGGCGAAGTTCAGATAGATGTTCACTGTGGGCATGGTGTTGCTCCTTGTCTTATAATTATATGGCTTTCACATTCTTAAAAAGGACCATCAGACCTCATCCGCGGGCACGGGCTGGATGAATTGCTGGGAGGAGGGTGCGGGCTCTTGGTGTTTTAGCCGGCTGAGGATCACCAGCACAAAAGTGCCGGAGAGCAGGGTGGTGATGCCGTCCGCTAGGGGCATGGCGAAGATCAGGCCGCCAAAGCCGAAAAACTTGTTCAACAGCAACAGAGCCGGGATATAGGCCAGGCCCTGCCTGGAGATGGAAACGATGAAAGCCGGCAGGGCTTTGCCCATCGCCTGCAGGCTGTTCATGAAGATCATCCCGGTGGCGGCGAAGGGGATGGCAAAAATGTAAGCCCTCAGCACTTGACGGCCGATCTCCATGATCTGTTCATTGCGGATGAAGAGGCCGATCAGGGCCTTGGGCGAAATGGCAAACATCAGGGTGAAGAAAACCGCCAGGGTCAGATTGATCCCGATCGCGGTGCCGATGGCCTTTTTCATGCGGGGATAGTTGCCCGCGCCGTAATTGAAGCCGATCAGGGCCTGCACGCCGATGGACACGCCGATGAACACGAAAATGGGGATGGAAAAAACCCTTGCGGCCACTCCCAAAGCCGCCACGGAACTTACCCCGTAGGCCGAGGCCAGATTGTAGGAAATGGTGTTGCCGATGCTCATCATCACCTGGCTGAGGGAGGCCGGAATGCCGATCAGCAGTATCTCACGGTAGATATCCCAGCGCAGATGAAGATACTTCAGCGAGGGTGCCGCCACCGCGTGTTGGGAATAATAGTACCAGATGTAATAAACCATGCCCAGGCCCTGGCCGATCACTGTGGCCACCGCCGCGCCGGTGACGCCCATCTTCAGTCCGAAGATCAAAATGGGGTCCAGAACGATATTCGCGCCCGTGCCGATGAAAAGGCCGTACATGGCGTGTTTGGCTCCGCCTTCCCCGCGGATCAGCTGGACCATGGCGAATTTCAGCAAAATGAAAGGGCTGCCGATCAGGATTATAAGCAGATACTGGCTGGCGGCTTCAGCCGTTTCGCCCGTGGCGCCGGCGGCTTTCAGAAACAGCGGGATGGCCAAAATCCCCGCCACACCGAGAATAAGGGACAGCACCAGCGAACTGAACACGGCTGTGGAGGTGGTTTCCCGGGCGCGCAGGAAGTCCTTTTTGCCCAGCTGGCGCGAGAGGAAACTGGCTCCACCAAAGCCGAAGATCCCCGCGATCGCCATCTGGAACATGAACATCGGCAACGAGATGGACACCGCCGCCACCAGCGCTTCGTTGTGCAGCTTGCCAATGAAAAAGGTGTCCGTGAGGTTGTAGGCGATATTCACCAGCATGCTCAGCACGCTGGGTAGCGCCAGATTCAGTATCGCTTTGGGGACGGGCATTTCCTCCAAAACATATATATTCTTTTTCTTCATCGATTATCTTAATTTTCCTTGGCACGAAGTTTTTCAGCGGGCGGATTCTGTCAACCCCGGCAGAGCGATTCACCTGAAAGTCCTCCGCAGTGCCTGTCCCGGGCTAAGCGCAACCCCATGCCGGGGCTTAAACGTTGAATTCTTAGACCTGCCCACCTCCGCAAGATTGGAGTCCAAAGCGCTTTTTGATCGGTGAAGAGTCTATGATCCCGTTTAGCGCTTTGAACTCCTATCTGAGGGCGCTTTCCCTTTTGCTACTTTCCCTCTGTCTCTTCCGGGAGGCGCTTATCTGGCTTTTTTCTTATAAAGAATGAAGGAATGCAGCGCCGGGTAGAGCAGGCAGCCCAGTGCCAGCACCGTGGTGATGTTCTGGAAACCGGGGTTTTGGGGTAGCACAAAGCCTTTGAGGATCATGATCAGGCCGGCAAGCACGAACAACAATCCCCCCAGGCGGTGGGTTTTTTCCCAGACCGCGTCACTGGCGATAGTCCAAGGCGTGCGGATGCCCACAAAGAAATTCTTGGGCACCTTGGGCAGCAGGTTTCCCAAAAAGAGGAACAACAATCCGATCAGGATCAGGACCATGTTCACACCCGGCACTTCACCCCATTTTGCCACATACAGCGAGTAGAGGCTGAGCGCGGAAAAAGAGGCCAGCAGGGTGGTTGTGAGCGGGGGCAGGATCTTTTCGAAGCGCTCCGCGTACTTTTTGTACCAGGGCGAGTACCAGTGCAGCAGATAGAGCAGTAGAAACAGGACCACATTCAGCCCGATGCCCCAGATGAGTCCCGTGCCGCGGCTGGTCCAGCCGTCAACCTGGTTTTGAAAGTTCCAATGGATGGGGACCCTGGCGTCGGCCGGAAGCCGCGCCGCGAACCAAAGCACGCCGGCCAGATGCAGGGCCAGGATCAGCAGTGCCCATTTGTATTTCTTCAGTCTGGTCATCATTCACCTCTTTTCTTGATCAGATCTATCACCCAACTGCCCAGATCCTCGAACACGCTGGTGTTCAGGGAGTAGAATACGTATTGTTTTTCCTTGCGGGTGGAAACGAGGTCCGCTTGGCGCAGAACTTTCAGATGTTCGCTGAGGGCGGGCAGGCTGATGCTGAAATGGCCCGCGATCTCGTTCACGGACATCGGCCCGTTGCGCCGCAGCAGGGATAAGATTTCCCGCCGGTTGCGCTCCGCGATGGCCTTGTAGAAAGAATCCGGCATCGTTTCTCCTTTAGGTTGTTTAGCTGAGTGCCTAATTAGGTGAAAGCCGAAATATGTCAAGAATATTTTGCGGTTTTGCTTGACAGGAGGCGGGAATTTCTCTAACAGGCTCTAACTGAACATATCTGCCAAGTAAGGAGAACAAGATGAAGACACTTTTAACTCTTTTGCTGGCGCTTGCGGCTTTGGCCGGCCTCTGCGCTGAGGATATCACCGGCGACTGGAACGGAATGCTGGACGCCGGAGGGCAGAAACTGCGGATAGTATTTCACATCAGCGCCACGGATGAAGGCCTGGCCGCCACCATGGACAGCCCGGACCAAAGCGCCTTCGATCTTCCGGTAAGCAGCGTCAGCTTCGAGGCTGGGCGCTTGGAACTGAAGATGGAAGTGGCTCCGATCAATTATACGGCGGAGCTCAAAGACGGAATATTTGTGGGAACCTTCAAGCAGTCAGGCTTTGAAGCCCCCCTCGACCTGCAGCGCGAAGCATTGGAAAAACCGGTATATAACCGGCCCCAGGAGCCCAAGGAACCTTATGGCTATCGCAGCGAAGAGGTTCTTTTCGCCAATCCGGAGGCAGAGATCGAACTGGCCGGAACCCTTACCCTGCCTGAAGGGGAAGGCGTTTTTCCGGCTGTGGTGCTCATCTCCGGCAGCGGCGCGCAAAACCGGGACGAAGAACTGATGGGTCACAAACCTTTTCTGGTGATCGCCGACCATCTGACCCGCAATGGGATCGCTGTGCTGCGTTATGACGACCGCGGGGTGGGCGGTTCCGGTGGAGACGCTGCCAGCGGCACCACTTTCGATTTTGCCACCGACGCCGTTAGCGCCGTTCGCTATCTCAAAACCCGTCCGGAGATCGGCCCGATCGGCTTGGTGGGCCACAGCGAAGGCGGGATCATCGCACCCATTGCCGCCACCCAGTGCGAAGACATCGATTTCATCGTGCTGCTGGCCGGAACCGGGATCCGCGGCGACAAGCTGCTGCTGGCCCAGGAAAAGCTTATCTACCAAGCTGGCGGTATGGACGATGAGGAGATAAACCAGATCCTGGAAGTGAATGCCGCTGCCTTTGGATTGGCCCTGTACACGCAGGACCTTCCGAGTTTTGAAGCTGAACTCGGTGCCTATCTGAAGGAAAAGATGGACGACGGATCGATCGAGATCCCGGAAGGCATGACCTACGATGAACTCTATCAGCTGCAGATGGACAGTATGACCAATCCCTGGATGTACGAATTCATCCGGCTGGATCCCGCTCAATGGCTGAGCAGGGTAACCTGCCCAGTTTTGGCGTTGAACGGCAGCAAAGACCTGCAGGTGCCGGCAAAGTACAATTTCCCCGCGATCAGCGAAGCGTTGGAAGAAGCGGGCAACAATGATTATACCTTGCGCAAATACCCCGGCCTGAATCACCTCTTCCAGGAAAGTGAGACCGGCCATCCGGAAGAATATGCCCAGATAGAGCAGACCTTCGCGCCCGTCGTGCTGGAGGAAATGACCGCTTGGATCAAGGCCCGGACGGATTCGAGATAAGCTGCTTGGCTCTCTCAGTGTAGTAAAAAAAATGACTTTTCAAATCACTTTATCTGAGATAGGTGCAACTGGATTCAAAAAATGCATGTAAGAAGAGTCGCGCTGTTGATTACCGTAGTTTTATCTAGCTGTGTTGCCTGGTCTTATTGCTTAGCGAAGAACAGCAACGACGGCCAGGCAAAAGCCCTTAGCCTCGATGTTGCAGACGAGGGCAACAATCCCCTCAGCACAGGCTATACCTACGCTTACAAAAGCAGTAATCTGGCCGTAAATGAAATAACCGATACCGGCTGGGAAGCTGTGCTTTATCCCAATTCCGCCACCCTTCACTGTATCGTGACTGTCTATGAAGTATCCTGCGAGTTGAATGATATGGTCGGAGCCTTTGTGGGCAGCGAATGCCGCAGCGTGTCCGATGTGGTGTTGAACGGCGCCAACGCCTACGTGACTCTGGTGGTGAACCTGGCCACGGACGGCGAAGAGATCAGCTTCAAGATCTATGACTACAGCGCCAACCTGACCTATGACGCCCTCGAAACCTACACCCTTGGCTACAACGACGTGATCGGCAGCACCGAAACCCCCGTTCCCATCAGCGTAAGCGAGATCACCGAACTCGATACTCCAGTGATCACAGCTATCACCAAGATCGCCGGCGGCTTCCAGATCACCTGGAACGCGGTGGACAACGCCGATACCTACGAGGTCTGGCGCGCCACCGACCCCTACGGGACCTACGAACAGGTTGGCTTCAACATCAACGCGCTCTTGTTCGACGACCAGACGGAACTGCCCATAGCCTTCTACTACATGAAAGCGGTAAAAAACTAAGATGAAAAATATATTGATAGCGATCATTCTGGTCCTACTCACCCTGCCCCTCGTGGCAGGGGAGTGGACCCAATACTATTTCCGGTTCGAACTCACGGACAAAGCCCAGTTGAAAAACCTTACCCGCATTGTCTCCATCGACAACGTTAAAGGCAACTGGGTCTACGCCTACGCCAACGATGCCGAGTGGGTGGAATTTGGCAAACTGGGCTTCAAAACCCAGCTCCTGCCTGCCCCCTCCAGCGAATACCCGGCGAAGATGAGCTCAAGCGCCAGCGAAGCAAAGGACTGGGACACTTATCCCACATATTCGGCTTACGTGGCCATGATGAACGGCTTTGCTAGCAGCTACCCCAACCTTTGCCAGATCATCAACGTGGGCACCACCGTGAACGGCCGCGCCATCCTGGTGGCCAAGATCTCGGACAACGTGGCAGTGGAGGAAAAAGAGCCG
>JAJBBF010000021.1 GCA_020532215.1 Candidatus Cloacimonadota bacterium | reverse complement strand
GATAAATACGGGATCAATACGGATGAAATCCGTATTGATCCCGTATTGATACCGTAATGATAATGGGAGCGACGCAGTAATTTTGAGGTTAAAGCAGCTCTGGAGAGAGCAGTTGTTTCACGGCCAGGAGTACAGGCAGGGAGCCGTTTTGGACGGACTCGCGGAGCCGGGGCAGATCGGCTTGGACGCGGGGATCGGAATAAAAGCGGTTCAGAATCGCCTCGGTGAGCAGGGATTCGAACCACTCAAGCACCTGGGATTGGCGCCGGTCGTCAAAAACACCGCTGGTTTTGCCCAGGTCCACAAAGCGCTCGATCTCTCGCCAGATCTCGGGCAGGCCGGTCTTTTGGGCGGCGGAGCAAGTGAGGGCTTTGGTGGTCCAGCCCGGGGTGGCGTGGCGCAGGTAATGGAGGGCGTTGTTCAGCTCTCCGCAGGCCAGTTCCGCGGCTTGGACGTTGATGCCGTCCGCTTTGTTCACCACGACGAGGTCGGCCAGTTCCATTATGCCTTTTTTGATGCCCTGCAGTTCGTCCCCGGCACCGGCGATCTGCATCAGGAGGAAAAAATCCACCATTGAGCGCACCGCGACCTCGGATTGCCCTACGCCAACGGTCTCGATGAGGATGATATCGTAACCGGCGGCTTCGCAGGCGATTATGGTTTCGCGGGTTTTGCGGGTTACGCCGCCCAGGGCCCCGCCGCTGGGGGAAGGTCGGATGAAGCTGTCCGGATGCCGCGAGAGTTCTTCCATGCGGGTTTTGTCGCCCAGGATGCTGCCCCGGGAGAGGGAACTGCTGGGATCCACGGCCAGAACGGCGACCTTGTGGCCTTTGGCGATCAGCCAGAGGCCGAAGCTTTCGATGAAAGTGCTCTTCCCCGCGCCGGGAAAGCCGGTCACGCCCACGCGGATAGAATCTCCCGAGACGGGCTGGAGTTTGCGGATCAGTTCCTGTCCCGCCTCAAAATGCTGGGGAGAATTGCTTTCGATGAGGGTGATCGCCTTGGCCAGCAGGGTCCGGTCGCCCTTTAGTACGCCGTCCGCGAGCACCTCCACGGAAGGAAGTCCCCTGGAAAGAGCTTTGGGCTTGGCTTCGGACACATTGCTGCCCGCGCTTTTGGCTTCCATCACCCTGGAAGCGAATTCTTTTCCGCTGCCCGCGGGAGCCCATTCCGGTTTGCGATGCTTGGTCACGCCCGGACCCGCAGCAGATTTTCCAGAAGGGTGGCCGCCGCTTGTGGCAGTTTGGTGCCGGGACCGAAGATGGCAGAGGCGCCGTTAGCCAGCAGAAAATCGTAATCCTGGGGCGGAATTACGCCGCCGACCACGATCAGGATATCCTCGCGGCCAAGTTTCGCCAGTTCTTCCAGCAATTGCGGCAGCAGGGTCTTGTGCCCAGCGGCCAGGGAACTCATCCCGATTATATGGACGTCATTTTCCACCGCCTCGCGGGCTGTTTCTTCCGGAGTTTGGAAAAGCGGGCCCATATCCACGTCGAAGCCCATGTCGGCAAAAGCGGTGGCAACCACCTTGGCGCCGCGGTCGTGGCCGTCCTGGCCCATTTTGGCCACCAGGATGCGGGGCCGGCGTCCTTCGCGGTCGGCGAATTTGTCTGTGAGGGCGCGAACTTGTTCGATCTCATCCATTTTGGCGTACTCGCTGCTGTAAACGTTGTTGATCAGTTTGATGGAGGCCTGGTGGCGTCCGAAGACTTTCTCCATGGCATCGGAGATCTCTCCCAGGGAGGCTCTGGCCCGGGCCGCCTCAACCGCGAGCTCGAGCAGGTTCCCGGTTTTGGTCTCCGCCGCCTTGGTAATGGCGTCCAGGCAGGCCTTGACTTTGGCCTCATCGCGTTCGGTCCGCAGCTTCTTGAGGCGCTCGATCTGCGAATCGCGCACGGCGGAGTTGTCCACTTCCAGGATCTCCATCGGGTCTTCCTTGAGGCGGCGATATTTGTTCACGCCCACGATGGTATCCGCTCCGGAATCGATGTGGGCCTGCCTTCTGGCGGCAGCTTCCTCGATGCGCATTTTGGGCAGGCCGGTTTCGATGGCCTGAGCCATGCCGCCCAGGCGCTCCACTTCCATGATGTGGCACCAAGACCTCTTCATAAGGGCATCCGTGAGGTATTCCAGGTAGTAGGAACCGGCCCAGGGATCGATGACCTTGGTGATGTAGGTTTCGTGCTGCAGGAAGAGCTGGGTGTTGCGGGCGATGCGGGCGCTGAAATCCGTGGGCAGGGCGATCGCCTCGTCCAGGGAATTGGTGTGCAGCGATTGCGTGTGGCCCAGAGTGGCGGCCAGGGCTTCGATGCAGGTGCGGGTGACGTTGTTGTAGGGATCCTGTTCGGCCAGGCTCCAGCCGGAGGTCTGGGAATGGGTGCGCAAAGCCATGCTCTTGGGATTCCTGGCCTTGAAATGCTTGATTATCTTGGCCCAAAGCACACGCGCCGCGCGGAGTTTGGCCACTTCCATGAAATAGTTCATCCCCTCCGCCCAGAAAAATGACAGCCGGGGCGCGATCAGATCGATGTCCAGGCCGGCGTTCACGGCCGTGCGCACATACTCCAGGCCGTCGGCGAGGGTGTAGGCCATCTCCAGATCGGCGGTGGCGCCGGCTTCGTGCATGTGGTAGCCGGAAATGCTGATGCTGTTGAACTTCGGCATTTTCTGGGAGGTGTATTTGAAGATGTCAGCGATGATGCGCATGGAGGCTTCCGGAGGATAGATATAGGTGTTGCGCACCATGTATTCCTTGAGGATGTCGTTCTGGATGGTGCCGTTCAGCTGCTCGGGTTTCACGCCCTGTTCCTCGGCGGCCACTATATAAAAGGCCATGATGGGCAGCACGGCGCCGTTCATGGTCATGGAAACGCTCATCTGGTCCAGCGGGATGTGGTCGAAGAGGATCTTCATGTCCAGAATGCTGTCCACCGCCACTCCGGCCTTGCCAACGTCTCCGATCACCCGGGGGTGGTCGGAATCATAACCGCGGTGCGTGGCCAGGTCAAAGGCGATGGACAGGCCTTTCTGGCCCATGGCCAGATTGCGGCGGTAAAAGGCGTTGGATTCTTCGGCAGTGGAAAATCCCGCGTACTGGCGGATGGTCCAGGGCCTCTGGATGAACATCGAGGGATAGGGTCCGCGCAGGAAGGGCGGCAACCCGGAAAGGTAATCCAGATGCTGGGCGGCGGCGATATCTTCCTGGGTGAAAACGGCTTTGACGTCGATCTGCTCGTTGGTTTTCCACAGCGGGGCATCCAGCTTCTGATCTGTCTTGGAGGCACTGAAAGAAGGAGTGATTTTGCTGAGATCAGGGTTCATTTCGTCACCTCCATTCTTGCTGCCAGGTCGGTAAGGGTTGCCAACGCGTCCGCCCTCAGATGGATGAAGAAATCGATGCCCAGTTGTTTGTAATCCTCCACCTTATCAGCCGGATAACCAGCCAGGATAAGAGTTTCGTTGGAAAGGGCGGAGCAGATTTGGGGCACCAGTTGCTGATAATTATCGTCCGTGGAGCAGAGGCAGAAAGCTTTGGCGCCGGATTCCCGGGCTGCTTTCACTGCCTCGGCCACCTCGCTGAATCCGCCGGCGGAGATCACATCGAAACCGCCCACCTGGAAAAAGCCGGTGGCAAATTCCGCGCGGGCCTTGTATTCCGCCAACGAACCGAGATTGAGCAGAAAGATCTTTTTGTTGGCTTCGGAACTCACTATCTCCGAGCGCAGCTTTTCCAGGGCCGCCACCGCCCGCAGCCTGGGCAGCGGACCCCTTTCCAGGCTCACAGCTTTGACCGGATCAGGGTTTACAGCAGCGGGCATAAGCCTGGGCGCGGGTTCCTGGGGATCGGCATACATGTTCACGCCCACAATGATGTCTCGGCGTTTGTTCACAGCCTCTATCCTGGCTTTGGCCACCGGCGCGATCAGATCGTGGATCTTTCCAGCCAGCAGAGAGCGGATGAAACCGCCGGAGCCTTCCAGCTCCTGCATCAGTTTCCAGGCTTGGGAGGCAAGCTCGTTGGTGAGGCTCTCGATGTAGTAACATCCTCCGGCGGGGTCGATCACCTTGCCGAAAAACGCCTCTTCCCTGAGGATGATGTGTTGGTTGCGGGCTATGCGGCGGACAAATTCATTGGGCTCGGCCAGCAGCTGGTTGAAACCTCTGATCTCAAGGCTGTCGACGCCGCCGATCACTCCGGAAAAGCTTTCTGTGGCGGTGCGCAGCAGATTCACATAGATGTCGTAACTGCTCTTGTTGAAGCTGGCGGTACGGCCGTGGATCCAGATCTTTTGGGAATTCTCGTTGCCGCCGAATGCTTTGATCAGTTCAGCCCAGAGCAAGCGGAACGCGCGGACTTTGGCGATCTCCATGAAGAAATTGGAGCCGAGGGTCAGTTTCACCTGGAAAAGCGGCGCCACCTCATCGATGCTGAGGCTTGCTTTGATCAGGCCCTGGATGTAACCAGCCGCGGTGGAGAGCGCGAAACCGAGCTCCTGCACCGAGTTTGCCCCGGCGGCCTCGTAAACGCTGCCGTCGATCGAGACACAGCGGACGCCCGGGGCCTTTTGCAGAGCCCAGTTCACGCTGTCCAGCATCTTCTGCCAGGTTTCCTCCAGAGGCAGGCTCAGCCAGCCTTTGCGGGCGAGTTCGGAGCTGGGGTCGAAACCCACTCCGGCCTTCAGGGCTTGGAGGTCCCAGCCGCGCTGAACGCAGTATTCTTCCAGCCGGTCCAGGATGCCGTAATCATCAACATCAAGCTGCAGGAACAGCGGAGCGGCGATCAGGTCGATCCCATCCAGAGCCTGGTGCCAGGCTTCAATGGTGTCCAGGGTTGCCCCGCGCTGGTCGTCAGCGTGGCTGGGGGTGATGTTCACTGCATTGAGGCCAAGCTGCAGTTCCTCCAACAGCTGTTGGTTGAGGGCGGTTAGGTCTGCTTCGGCGTGGTTTTGGGCGATCAGCCAGCCTTCGGATAAAAAGCGTTGGGGATCATTGCCCCGCAGATAGGGGGCGTTGCCCGGATAGCTTTCCGTGAAAGGCAGATCGGCGATGTCATCCTTTGTATAGATTGGTTTCAGGGTGATGCCTTCATAGGTTTTGGTGTACATCGCCTTGCCGAAGTCGGCACCCTTGAGGCTGTCCACCACCGCCTGTTTCCATTGTTCCAGGCTGGGCGGGGGAAAATCCTCCCGTATGTTCAGTTCTTGGTCTAATTCCACGTTTATTTCTCCTGCTTTTGTCAAGATTCCTTGATGAGGGCCTGGACCGGCTTCATGCCGTAGGGCGAGCCGTTCACAATGGCGTTGAGGATGGCCCCGCCGCCGGTGAAAAAGTAGTAATCGGGATCGTTGGCAGCTTTGGCAAAGATGCCCGGCAGCAGTTCACGGAAATCCTGGATGGTGTCGCCGCCGCCGAAAAGTTTCCGGGCGCCGGTGTTTTTGTCTATCAGGTTGTACATGGCCCTGGTTCCGGCGGTGTAAAGCGTGGTGTAGCCCATCACGGCGTTCACGAAGATGGTGGAGGCGCCGCTGAACAGCTCTTGCACAGCCTTCTCCGCGAAGGATTCCGGCGCGATGTCCAGCACGTAGTTCAGCTGGGTTCCGGGCTTGAGATCGACCAGGGCGTGCTTTCTCCAGTTCTCGGCGTTCTCAAAACTGTCGGATTCAATGATGTAGGGCAGTTCCACTATCCGGTCCTGATAGGGTCCAGCGTCTTGCAGAAACTTCTCTGCCAGGGCCAGGTCCTCCGGGTCCAGACCCTTGATCTCCAACTGGTATTTCACTGCCAGATAGGCGTTGTAAAGCACTCCGCCCAGCACCAACTTGTCGCTGAGCTGGATCAGCGAGGACAGCGGGCCTATCTTGGTGTCGAATTTGGAGCCAGCCACCACAGAAACCAGCGGACGCCGGGGCTCAAAGATGCTCTGCAGGTTGCCGATCTCTTTCAGCATCAGCAGTCCCGCGTAGGAGGGCAGAAACCTGGTGATGTTATAGGTTGAAGCATGGGGCTGCCAGGAACCGAAGGCGTCGTTGACATAGTCATCGGCAAAAGAGGCCAGTTTTTTCGCCAGAAGTTCTGTGGCATCGTCTTTGCTCTCCTCGCCCTTGAACCAGCGGGTGTTGGGCAGATAGACAAAATCCGCCTTGCCGTCCTTTAACTCCTGCACCGCGGCACCGAGCGGAGCAAGGTCTGTGATGCCGTTGGTGCCGTCAGCCTGGCAATCCGGGACCAGCCCGCGCAGTTGGAGCTTGTTTTCCAGATATTTCACGATCGGGCCAACGGCTTCGTCTTCGGAAACGGTGATGGCGCCTGTCTTTTTGTCGTAAGGCCTGCCAACGTGGGACATCAGGATAGGCCGGCCGCCTTGCTTGAAAATGTGCAGCAGGGTCGGGATCGTGGCTTCGATCCGCGTCGGGTCCTTGATCCGGCCTTTTTTCACCACATTGTGGTCCATGCGCACGAGCACGGTCTTGCCTTGCAGGTCCGCATCCAGGAAGCAGGGAACTTTTTTCATGGATCGGTTCTCCTTGTATGTCTTTTATATCATATTGTTGGAAGTTTCTGGCTTTGAATTCAATCCAAAGGCCAATTTGAGGCAGTTTGACAAAAGTGGCGCCAACGTCAAGTTTTTTCTCTTTTGGAGCGCCGGAACTCCCAGGGCGGGATCGCTTTGGGATAGGACCAGAGGCCCTTTTTGTCCAATCTGGCTTTGACCTCCAAACCGGCTAAAACAGGATCTTTGCTGTATTCCTTGTAATGCCAGGCCAGTCCGGCCTTCAGCAGTTCCTTGTTCAAATTCCGGTCTCCGACGTACACCGTTCCCAGATAACGTTTATACTGGTCCCGCTCCTCGTATTTCACCTTCACCTTTTTGCCGAAGGCCAGATCCGAAGTGAATTGCCTGGCCACATTGCCGAAGGCCTGCCCTTTTTCCGGGCAGTCGATGCCCTGCAGACGGATCCTGTATGTGCTTGAACCCTGCAAAACGGTGATGGTGTCGCCATCCTGGATCGAGACCACCTTGCCGTTGATATCCTTCACCGAGAGGAAACGGATCAGCACCAGCGCGGCCACAAGCAGGACCAGGCTAAAAATGTGTTTCTTGTTCCAGCGATATCTCATGGAGCCGTTGTCGCGTACATTGCGCTGCTGTCAATCAAAATCCCCGCCGGGCAAACGCTGGGGATGGCCCACGCATTTGCTTGACGGGATGGAGGCCTAATCTGATTAGGTTTGAATACAAACTTTCCCCAAAGGAGCGTACCATGCGCCTGGACCAAGACTACATTGTGATCACCGATATCGGCAGCACCACCACCAAAGCTTTGCTGCTGGACAATCGCCAGGATATTCCTGTTTTGCTGGATATAGCGCACGCCGAAACTACGGTGGAAGCGCCTCAAAGCGACGTTCGCCACGGGATAAAAGCTTCCGTGCGGGCATTGCAGGAAAAAAGCGGGATCCAGCTGTTGGACCCTGCGGGAAAGGACGGCGAGTTGGCATTCACCGGCAACACAGCCTATTTCAGCACCAGCAGTGCCGGCGGCGGCCTCCAGATACTGGTGATCGGCCTCACGCTCTACGATTCCGCCAGCAGCGGAAAACGCTGCGCCTACGGCGCCGGCGGGGTGATTTTGGATACCTTCGCCCTGGACGATAAGCGCCAGGCGGCCCAGCAGATGCTGGCCATGCGCAATCTGCATCCGGATATGATCCTTCTCTGCGGCGGCACCGACGGCGGCGCGATCTCCGGAGTGCTGAGAATGGCCGAGATCCTCCGCATTGCCAATCCCGCCCCCAAATTTGACCTCCGCTCCAAGATACCCGCCCTCTACGCCGGCAACCAGGACGCGGCCCCAATCGTGAAAAAACTGATCTCCCAAGCCTTTGACCTGCATATATTGCCCAATCTGCGTCCCAGCCTGGAGGTGGAGAATCTGCAGCCCACCCAGGACATGATCCAGAAACTCTTCATGGAAAACGTGATGGAACAGGCTCCCGGCTACTCGGAGGTGAAACCGGAGGTGGCGGCTCCGATAATCCCCACCCCCTTGGGTGTGCAGAGAGCGTTGGCGCTGCTGGCTGAAGACCAGGACCGGGAAATCTTCGCTTTCGACATCGGGGGTGCCACCACCGACGTCTTCAGCTACATCCGGCGCCATTTCCAGCGCACAGTGAGCGCCAACCTGGGCATGAGCTACAGCGCCTGGAACGTGCTCAGGGAAGCCGGCCTCGAAAACGTGAAACGCTGGCTGCCGCAGGATCTCGGCGAGCGCGAGATTCGCAATTACATTGCCAACAAGTGCCTCCACCCCACCTCCAACCCCGTTACCGCGAACGATTACAGGATCGAACACGCCCTGGCCCGCGAAGCTTTGGCCCTTGCATTGGAACAGCACCGCCAGATGCACTACAACAGCGAAAAGATCGGCTATCTGGATAAACTCAAACGCAACGATCTGGAGAAATTCGAGCTCCAGTTCGAGTTTCAGCGCGAGGACAGCAAACACAGCTTCCGGGAGAGCGATATCGACGTCCTGATCGGCGCCGGAGGCATCTTCGCCCATGCCATGAACCACAACCAGTGCGCCCTGATCCTGGCTGATTCAGTGCGGCCCAAGGGCATCACGGAACTCTGGATCGACCGCGATTTCATCACTCCCCACCTGGGCGTGCTCAGCGATACGGATCCCCAAAGCAGCAAGACCTTGCTGCATGGCGCCTGTATCGCCAAGCTGGCTGTCCACATCTCCCCCATTTTCAATTTCAAAGAAAGCAAAACCCTGATGACGGTGGAAGTGAACACCCAGGCCGAGACGCAGAGCCATGAGATCCAACCGGACAGCTTTCTCTGGCTGCCCGCCGGCCCCAAAACACTGAAAATCACCCTCAGCAATCGCTGCAAACTCTCCAGCAGGGAAGACCTGAACAACTTTGCCACCGAACTCCCGGTGCTCATCGACACCCGGCTGGATCTAGCCAGCCACCTGGCTGAGGTGGAAAAAATGATGGCACTCTATCCCAATGCCGCAGACCCGCTGGTGCGCAGGGAAGCCCCGCGGCTTGAGCCGAAAGCCGGAACCTGGCTGCGGCGCGTGGAACTGCCTTACGCCGGCGACATCAACTTCAGCGCAGGCGATCCCGTGCAGCCGGACGACGTGGTGGCGGTGAACCGCTTCAACCCGCCCCGCCTGTATATCATCTCCGGTTTGGCCAACATTCAGGACTTGGAGCCAAAGCAGATAGAGGCTTCCCTGAAGGTTCAACCCGGCGACACGATCGAGGCGGATGAGGCGTACGCGGAGATCCCGCCTGAGATCAAGCTGGCGCTTCATTACAGGGGCGCCCGTAAGCTGTTTTCCCCCGTGCGGGGCCGGATCGAGTATGTGGATGCCAAGACCGGTATGCTGGTGGCCTCTGAGATCCAGGATTACTCCGGCAAACCCCTGACTGTGAACTTCGCCGAAAAGCTGATGCTCAGCCCCAAAAAAGCCGCCCGTTACCTCACCAAGGCTAAGGGCGATTTCGTTTATCAGGGGGATATGATCGCCCGGCGGCTGGAAAAAACCGCCGATGGCGGCAAGCCTGTTTTGATCAAAGCGCCCGGCACGGGAACCATCACTGCCATCGATACCACTGCCGGAACCCTCACCATCACCTATCTGCACAAGCCCCTGGAGTTTCTGGCCCACGTGAAGGGAATGGTGCAGAACGTGGTTCCGGGCCAGAGCCTGGAGATCTCTTACCCTGGCGTTAAACTGGAGGGCCAGATCGCCTTTGGACGCGCCCGCCACGGCGCCTTCACCCTGCTGAACCAAGCCGGGGACGCCAAAACGGCCGAGGTGCAGGACAAGGTGGTTGCCCTGGCCTTTCCACCGGACCGGGAAATGCTCAATACCCTGGCCGGCAGGGGCGCCCGGGCTGTTATCTGCCACGAGATGGATGCCACAGAGCTCACCGAGTGGCTGGATTTCGAACCCGGCGTGATCAACACCGGCAACGAGGACCTTCCGCTCACGGTTTTGATCCTGAGCGGCTTCGGGGATCGCGAGATGCCTCCGGAACTGCGGCGCGAACTTGCCTTGCGGAACACTGCCTATTTGAACCCCCATACCCGGATCAGGGCCGGTGTGGTGCGGCCTTTCCTCTGTTTCTGATTTTGCGCCCTGCCGAGGCCCCTCAGTTCCCGAACCTGTCTGTCCCCCGCCTGATCGCCGCATCCCAGGCGGGGATCACGCGGGAGGCGATCAACAGCCTTGCCAAAGTGGCTTCTGGCCTGAAACTTGAAACACGAAGCCCAGATTCAGCTGATGTCTATAAGGGATATTGTTCTGCTGGAATGCGCACTTAACTCCACCCCAGCATGGTCACAACCAAAACTTCGGAAACGGTATCTATTTCTACCGGCTCTCTACCCCTTCCTTCAACCAGACACGCAAGCTGATGCTTGTGAAATAAAACTTCCCAGCGCTCTGCCTCTGCGGCAGGCGTTGCCTGAACCAATAACAGAAGCGGCCTCAACCGGCCGCTTCTTTTCATCGTTCCTCTAAAGTTTATTCCCACCATACATAACCTTGAACTGCTCTTTTCAGTTGACAAAAGCTGCGGCCTCCAATGCCGTAACCAAAAAAGCCTGGAGGCTGAGTACAGATGAACAGCGTTTTGGAACTTAAAGCAGAGCTGAAGAACCTGCTGATGAACGAAAAGGATGTATTGGCGGCCTGGGAAGGCGGATCCGCCGCCACCGGATATCTGGACGAGTATTCCGATCTGGACCTCGTGATCGTTACCGAAGAGGACTGCACGGAGCAGGTCTTCTCTCTCTTGGATAGCTATTTCAGCCAGCGTTACGGCATCGAGAGGAGTTTTCGCCTGCCAGAGCCCACCTGGCATGGGATGTCCCAGTGCTTTTATCTGCTGAAGGATTTTCCCGCCTGCTTTTATTGCGACATAGCGGTTGTCGCCAAGGCCAATCCAAACAAGCTTACAGAACCGGACCGGCACGGCAACGCGGTAGTCTGGTTCGACCAGCAATCTGTTTTCGCCGCGGAACCCACTTCAGAAGAAAAGAGAATGGAACTAGTAACGCGAGTCCTCAAAAGCGCAACCGCCCTGGATTTCCTGATGCTTGCCGAACTGCAAAAATCGCTGCTGAGAAACAACTGGCCGGCAGCCCTGATGAATTGGCACGGCTTTCTGAACCGCTGTTTGCTACCTTTGCTGAACATCCGCCACCGCCCTGCCAAGGCTGATTTCGGCATCCGCTACATGGAGCGTGAATATCCTCCGGATATGGTATCGCGCCTGGAGAATTATCTGCGCTGCGCAAGCGTGGATGATATTTCCAGGCATTGGGCTACCGCGCTGCCGCTATACCAGGAGCTAAAAACAGAACTCAGCGCCCTTTATTTGAAGTAATGGCAGGCCTGATCAGGGCTGAAGGGTGTTTGTTCCAGCTTTTGCTTGACACGAACGGCCTCTGTAACTTTTTGAAACAAAAATAATCTCTCCAAGGAGTTTTTTCCAGCCATGGAATCCTACCGTATAAAAAGCCATCCGATCCTTCCTGTGGAGGAACGCGAGGATGTGCTATTCACTTGGAACGGCACCCCCCTCACTGCAAAAAAAGGGGAAATGATCGCTTCGGCCCTCATCGCAAATGGGATCAGCGTCTTCGGGCACCATCCCAAAGACGGCAGTGCCCAGGGGATCTTCTGCGCCAATGGCCAGTGCGCCAAATGCACCGTGATCGCCGATGGCGTAGCCGTTAAATCCTGCATGACCATGGTCGCTCCGGGGATGGAGGTTCGTTCGGCCGAGGGTTTGCCTGAACTACCCGAAAGCGCTGTGGTCACAGAGCGTCCCCCCATTGAACAGCTGGCCTGCGAGGTCCTGATCATCGGCGGAGGCCCTTCCGGACTGGCTGCCGCAATCGAACTGGGCAAGCATGGCATCGACACGCTTGTGATCGACGACAAACACGCCCTTGGCGGCAAACTGGTTTTGCAAACCCACAAATTCTTCGGCAGCGAAGAAGACAGCCACGCTGGAGTGCGCGGACACGACATCGGCAAACTGCTGGCCGCCGAGGTGGCCAACCATCCCAGCGTGAAGATCTGGCTGAACAGCACCGCCCTATTCGTTTTCAGCGATAAAAAGGTGGGCATCCTCAAGGATGGCGTGTACAAGATAGTAACGCCCCAAAGGATCCTCAACGCCGCCGGGGCCAGAGAGAAATTCCTCCGTTTCACCGGCAACCATTTGGCCAGGATCTACGGCGCGGGAGCTTTTCAGACCCTGGTGAACCGCGACCTCATCCGCCCCACCAACCGCCTTTTTATCATCGGAGGCGGAAACGTCGGCCTCATCGCCGGTTATCACGCCCTGCAAGCGGGGATCGAAGTGGTCGGCCTGGCTGAAGCCCTGCCCCAATGCGGAGGCTACAAGGTCCACGCTGACAAACTGAAGCGCCACGGAGTGCCCATCTATACCTCCCATTCCATTCTCAGCGCCAACGGCGGTGAGACCGTTGAGAGCATCACTATCGCCGCGGTTGATGATAAATTCCGGTTCCAACCCGACAGCGAAAAGAGTTTTGCCTGCGATACGATCCTGATCGCCGTGGGCCTGGATTCCCTCTCCGAATTCACTCAGGAAGCCACGGAAGCAGGCATTCCTGTTTACGCGGCGGGAGACGCCCTGGAGATCGCGGAAGCCTCCTCCGCCATGTTCAACGGCAAGATCGCCGGGCTCACCATCGTCAAGGATTGCGGCCACGAAGAGATCGGCCCCATCCCCCCGGAATGGTTTGCGAAAGCCGAAGTTCTGAAATCCCATCCCGGCCCTGTTAAGCCCTATCAGAAAGGCCTGCCGGAAAGTGGCGTTTTTCCCGTGATCCACTGCCTGCAGGAGATCCCCTGCAATCCCTGCACAACAGTCTGCCCCACCAATTCCATCCAGACCGAGGACGGCGGCTTGATGGCCCTCCCCCGCTACACCGGAAGCTGCATCGGCTGTAACAAGTGCCTGCTCATCTGCCCCGGCCTGGCCATCACGCTGGTGGATTATCGCCAAAACCCTGAGAACCCCACTGTCACAATCCCCTACGAAGTTTTTAACCTCCCCCAAGCGGTTGGCAACCCCATTGAAGTTGTGGATATCGATGGCGAACCTCTGGGCTCTTTTCCCGTTGCGGCGGTAATGGACATCAAAAACCGCCATACCCAGCTGATCAAGGTCAAAGTACCCAAGGCCATCTCCAAACAGATTGCATCCTTCAGGATCCAATCCGCCGAGGTCAGCCGCCCTCTACCGGAACCCATAATTCCGGAAAAACTGGCCGACGATGCCATGATCTGCCTCTGTGAAAGAGTTAGTGTTGGGCAGGTGCGCCAACTGATCAGAAGCGGGATCACAGACCTAAACCACCTGAAGGCTGTCACCCGCGCGGGTATGGGACCCTGCGGTGCCAAAACCTGTGAAACCCTGATCAAAGGTGTGCTCCGCGAAGAGGGAATCCCGGTGGAAAACGTGGTCCCCAACACTAAACGGCCTGTGTTTGTGGAAGTGCCGCTGGACAAATTCCCGGATGGAGACTGACATGGACAAGAGCTATGACATTGTGATCATCGGGGCTGGCTCTGTAGGTCTGCCCGCCGCGCTGGAACTTGCTTCCCAGGGACAAAAGGTATTGGTGGTCGAATCCGCCAGCGCACCAGGCCAAGTCAACAACAAAAAGGCCATCGGCGGTGTGCGGGCCACCCACAGCGATTTTGGCAAGATCAGCGTTTGCCAGCGGTCCATTGAGATCATGAGTACCTGGCAGGACAGATACGGCGATGACATTGGCTGGATGAGTAACGGCTACAGCTATCCCGCATACACTCCAGAGGATGAAAAGACGCTCAAGGACCTGATGAAGATCCAGCTCGAGTTCGGGCTAAACATCCGCTGGATCGGCCCAGATGAGTACAACGATCTGGTCCCCGGCATCAATATGGAAGGCTTGCGCGGTTCCACCTATTCTCCCGGAGACGGCAGCTGCTCTCCCCTGCTGTTGGGTTCCGCCTACTATTTTCACGCTCTGCGCGCCGGGGTGGAATTCCGCTTCCGCGAAACGGTGCTTGGTTTTGAACTGAGCGGTGACCGCGTGGAAAAAGTCATCACAGACAAAGGCTCATATCCTGCCGGAATGGTGATCAACGCCGCCGGCAACAACGCCCGTGCCATCGGCAGCATGGCCGGGATCGATCTTCCCGTTTTTCCGGATAACCACGAAGCCGGAATCACCGAACCGGTCGGCAAGTTCATGGGTCCCATGGTGGTGGACATGAGGAAACGACCGGGCTCCGCCAACTTCTATTTTTACCAGAACAACGAAGGCCAGGTGGTTTTCTGCATTACCCCGGACCCACCCATCCTGGGGGTCGACAACCGCAGCACCTCGGAGTTTCTGCCCCTGTGCAGCAAACGCATGCTGGAAGTCTATCCCCGTCTAAGACATCTGAAAGTACGCCGCACCTGGCGTGGCCAGTATCCCATGACCCCGGACGGTTTTCCCATAGTGGGCAAAGCTGGTTTAAATTTGGTAAATGCAGTGGGAATGTGCGGCCAGGGCTTCATGCTGGGTCCCGGGCTGGCGGAACTGCTGGCCCGGATCTGCCTGGATGAACTCACGCCAGACGATCCGCGCATGCTGGCCAGCTTCGATCCCCAGCGCGATTTCAGCGGCATGGAAGCCTTCAAATGATCCTTACTGAATAGCTCCAACTGCTTGATAAAGAAACAGAGCGGCCGATCTTGGCCGCTCTGTGCATATTTATCGGATAGCTGATACTTATTTACGGTCCCGTCCGTTCGACAGGCGCAGCACCCCAAGCGATTTCTCTTTTTCCTTTTCCTGGGGTTTGGTGTTGGGAACACTGTTGGGTTTCGCTCTTTCTATAGTTCCGTTGTTGGGTCTGGCCTTTTCGATTGTTCCGCCGCTGGGTGGGCTGGGGGGCGTGTAACCGCCGCTGCCGCCACCGGGAGGATTGGGAGGTGTATATCCGCCGCCGCCGCCAGGGTTGGAACCGTGGCCACCGCCGCCGGGAGGTGAGGGAGGAGTATATCCGCCGCCCCCACCGGGAGGATTGGATCCGCCGCCACCGCCACCGTGGCTGCCGGGATTACCGTCACCACCGGGAGGATTGATCCCACTGCCACCATGGCTTCCGGGATGTCCTGGATGGCTGCCCCCGGGAGGTGGGCCGGGAGGATTCCAGCCGGGCGGATGAGGCTGATAACCGCCGGGAGGGGGCGGATACCAGAAATATCCGGGATAATAGTAATAATAGACAGGCCTGGGGCGATAGTAGTTGTAGGCGTAATAGGTGTTAATGCTGGTATATGCACCCCTTCTGTCCCGGGTGAGGCGGAAATTGAACACCGTGGGGTAGCGCATGGCGTCCCGCTGGTCTTCGTATAAAAAGGGCACAAACAAATTCTTTTCGATGGGAACATAGCCTTCTTTGCTGATGATCACCCGGATCGATCGTCCCGGGATGCCGGAGCGGAGTTCCAGGTATTCATCCATGAAGACAGGATAAACCGGGGTGGGCGTGCTGCTGAGATACAGGTCCACGTCCACCAGATTCACATCCGCGCCCCGGGGCGAAGTCTTGATCTGGAACGCGCCATAAAGGTCGTAGGCGCTGAGTAAACCCACGCCAAGCAGTAGGAATGCGGTGAGCAGTATTCTTGTTTTCATTTTTCCTCCCTTGGGAGTTGTTTTTCTATAGATAATACTAAGCCGATCGGAATCCCTGCAAAATAAAAAGGGCTTAGCCGATCGAAAGCTGTCTGGGTTGGGTTAAAGAGAAAAGCCACCCTCGGGGGAATGAGGGTGGCCGGGGAGGTTGGTGAGCAGCAGGGAACTGCACTCAGGGTCTGGGGTGGCCGGCATGACCTCCGGAGGGAGGGTTGTAGCCGGACCCCTGATTATTGTTGCCGCCGGGACCACCCTGATGGTTTCCGCCGCCGTGGCTGCCACTGTTGTGGCCGCCCGGGTTATGGTTTACGCCGGGGCCATAGTTGGCGCCAGGGCCATGGCAAGCATGGTT
>JAJBBF010000130.1 GCA_020532215.1 Candidatus Cloacimonadota bacterium | reverse complement strand
TTGCAAACAACCCGGCAGGGCCCGGCCTGTATCACCGTAACGGGGATCAATTTGCCGTTCTCGTCAAAGATCTGCGTCATGCCAATTTTTTTACCGATAAGTCCCAGCATGGTCAACTCCTTGTATTGGCCTTGATCTCCACATGCACGCCGGCGGGCAGGCTCAGCTTCTTCAAAGCGTTGGTGGTCTGCTGCGTGGGGTTCATGATGTCGATCAGCCGCTTGTGGACCAGCATCTGGAATTGGTCCTGGGATTTCTTGTCAGCGTGGGGCGAACGCAGGATCGTGTACAGGGTCTTGTCCGTGGGCAACGGGATCGGGCCAATGACCTTCGCACCGGTATTACGGGTGCTTTTCACTATTTCCGCCACAGATTGGTCCAGTAAACGATGATCGTATGCCTTAAGCTTGATCCGGATGCGATTTTCGGATTTACTCACTGGTTCCTCCACTATTTAGACAGAAAATCCCCTTCGGGCCACAGCCGCTCATCAAAGAGCCGCCAAGCCGCGCGCGGGCGTTTTCTGCTAAATTGGCTGTCAGGTTGGTGGGGCACAAAGCTTCCGCTTGATCCCCTGCGATACTCGTACGAGTATCCCGTAAACAGGATAACATCGTTCCTCCTAAAGAACTATAAGTCCCCGCAAAATTCGGGACTTGTGCTATGCGCTGGGTATATTTTTCGCAAGTGAGAGTCACGATTTTCGCCGCTCCCTTTTCTGTCAATAGCTTTTTTGCTTACATCATTCGCAGCCTCGGAATGCCGCACCCCGTAGCGCATGATGCCGATCATGCGAAAATCATAAAACCCCTAGTAACCTCACACCAATAACTCAGCATCGGAATGCTGCGCTACCATCATTGCCAGAAGCCAAGAATCAATCAATCTATAGCCCTGCAGAGACGGAACCCGCCGTAGCGGAAGGGGCCGTTTGGCTCGAAGCTGTTGCGGGTAGACACCCGGCAGAGGCTGGCATTGCCGTAATAGCTTCCACCACGCAACAGACGGGTATTCCCGTAAGCAGACCCCGCAGGATTGTTGGCGGGGCTGCTGCTGTAATAGTTCCAGGCATACCAATCCCAGCACCATTCATAGACGTTGCCGCTCATGTCGTAAACGCCAATGCCATTGGCAGCCTTGGCGCCAACAGGATGAGTGGAGTTTTCGCCATTGTCTTGATACCAGGCCACGGTACCGATAACGTCGTTGCCTGAATACAGATGATCCGGGTCGTTGGTCGCTCCCCGGGCGGCGTATTCCCACTCCGCTTCAGTCGGCAGCCTGTATCCGTTGGCGTTCCAGTCGCAGAGCACGGCGTTCCAGTTGGAGTTGTTGAAGGTGGGCACAGGGCCCCAATCCGCTGGATCGGTGGATCCTGAGATGCTGTAGACCGGCGTAAGCCCCTCGGCCAGGCTGCGCGCGTTGCAGTATTTGAGGATTTCGTACCAGGATACATAGTATACCGGATAGTTGTCCCCCACGCCATAAGTTTGACCCCAAGCACCCGGATCGGGATCCCACCAACCCATCACAGCCTGCCATTCAGCCTGGGTGACCTCGTATTTGCCGATTTGGAAGGGGTTCAGGGTCACGCTGTGCGTGGGCAGCTCAGAAATCCATCCCTCTCCTCTGGTATCGCCCATGATATAGGTGCCGCCGGGAACGGTGACCATCTGAACAGGTGTGAATAAAACGGCATAGGTCGCGCTTGCCGTCGCGCTGTTCGCCCAGCCTTCTCGGAAAGCTTTTGCCTTGATGGTTGTCGTCTGAGAAATGCTTATTGGTCCGGAATATTCTGTTGAGGCGGAGTTGGGATTGCTCCCGTCCAAGGTGTAATGAATGGTTGCTCCCAGTGTTTCACAGGTTATCGTCACATCTTGGGGAAAATAGTAGTTACCGCCTGAAGGATTGAACTCCGGCTTGGCCACTATCTTAAGACATGTGATGCAGCCAGAGCTAACAACCAACAAAGTGGTAACCATCAGGGTCAACACAATCAACATTCCTCGCATGGCACACCTCTTATTATATCCACAAAGGGTATATGCGGATCATATCCTTTGGTCCCTTAGTATGTTCACAGATCATCTTGTTTCCCTGTTTATCACAAGATACGTACGACCAGACCAAGTAACGAACTTTCACAGCTTGGCGATATACGTCAAGTCTTTTCTCAATTAATCTTTTCATTCTCTAGATACGTTGATCCCTGTGGTCTGGGTGAAACAGTCAAACGCGTCCAAGTTTTGGTCGAAAATTTTCGAAAACTTTCTCCTTTGTTTTCGCCTTTTCCCCAGTCGGCCCCCAGTATCATTACGGGATAAATACGGGATCAATACGGATAAAATCCGTATTGATCCCGTATTGATCCCGTAATGATCGCAGGAAAGGCCTTGGATACATCCGGAGATTTGGTCAAAAAGTTCTTGACTAAAAATCTGGATTCTGAAGGCTGGTATCCAAATAGAAAAAGAACTCCCCCCAAGGTGGCCCAGATGATTAAAAACCTGCAACTGATACAGCGTCACGCCCAATTGAAGGAATTAGGCAGCCCGTTGAAATACGCTTTGCTCAAGGAGTTGATCCCGGCTCCCGCGACCTGCCAGCAGCTGGCGAAACTTTTTGACCAGAGCAAGCAGAAGATCCACTACAACCTGAACAAGATGCTGAAAGAAGGCCTGCTGGAGCTGGAGGAAGCACCCCAATCCGGCAACCGCGAGGTATATTACCGCGCCACGGCCAAAGCCTATGTTCTGGATCTCTCGATCGGCCTGGAAGCCAATGGCAATCTTCTTAACAGCCGGGCCATCATCAACGGGATCATGGAACAAAACCACCGGATCGACCTGTCCCGGATAGCCGCCAAGCTGATCGACGAGGCATTCAGACTCAAGCCGGGGGAGCGTTTCGTGGTGGTGAGCGGAAAGTTCAACTTCCCCCTGGTGGAAAAACTGATGCTGGAAGCCGGGCGCCGCGGCATTCACTGCACTTTGATCTATCAAGACTTGGAAACCCTGCAGGCCAAGTACAAGCAGTATTCTCTGGCCGCCTTCAAGGCCGATTACGAGGAATTGAACCGGCAGCTAAGATCCGCGGACATGTATCTGAATCTCAATGGCGAAGCGCGGTTCGTGGAATTGCGCGATCCCCAGAAACTGGCCTTGCGCAACCGCATGCTGGAAAAATCGAAACAGATTATCCGCCAGCGGGGTATCCGCGTGGCCATGATGCCCGGGCTTCTGCAGGATACGCTGTCGGAGGGGGCCATCCAAAACGAGATCCAATTCTGGCAAGCCCTGGATATCGACTTTCCCAAGCTCTGCCGGCAAACCCTGTCCAAGTGCCGGGTATTGCGGGGTTACGAAACCGTAACCCTAAGCGGGAAGGGCAGTTCGCTACATTTCGGGATCGCCAGGATCGCGGCCGAATGCGGCTCGTTCGGGGATAACGAATTCCAGGCGCCGGTAATCAACCTACCCGGCGGCGAGATCCTGATCGTACCGAAGCCAGCGAGCATGCACGGAACCCTGGCCAGCGACAGGATCCACGTTTGCGGCGAAGAGGTGCTGCGTCCCGTGCTGCGGATCGAGAACAACGAGATCCGTGATTTCAGCGCGGCGCGGGGAGCTGAACATCTGGCCCGGGCCATCGAAAGCGGGGGCGCGGACGGCCGCAAAGCCGGCCTGATCTGCCTCGGCACGAATGAAAACATCCATCTGGGGGATATTGACAGCGCCCTCAAACACAAAAGCAGCGGCAGCCTGAGCGTATTTTGGGGCGACAACCGTTCCCTGGGAGGAGATGTCTGCGGAGAACTCGAGTGGTTCATGCAGATAGAGGAACCGCTGCTCAGTTTCACCGATAAGAGGTAAGCATGAAACGAGCGTATCTGATAATGTTACTACTGGCCTGCCTGCTCCCGGTTTTCGGGCAGTGGCAGATCGACGAGGATTTTGAAGGGATCAGCACCCTGCCCCCCGGCTGGAGCTTTCACGACGACGGCGACGGCCTAAGCTGGCGCAATTTGGACAATGCCTCCCACGCCCACAGTGGCAGCCGCGCCGCCTTTTGCGACAACTATTTCCCGAACCAGAACAGCGACTGGCTGATCACGCCGCAGATCCAGGTGACGGCTGGCGACAGCCTGATGTTCTGGACCCGCAGCTGGATCAGCACCGAGCCCCTGCAGGTCTGGGTTTCCACCAGCGGCACGGCAATAGGCAATTTCAGTACTTTACTGGGCGATTTTGCCGCGATCGGCACCGCCTATCAGGAGATCCGGCTCAGCCTGGCCCCCTGGACGGGACAGGCCATCTATCTTGGCTTCCTCTGGGAATGCGAAAACTACGGGATCCTGATCGACGACCTGAAGGTGGGCCAGCCCCAGATCATCCAGCCGGTTCTGGACCTGCCGGACTCCGTGACCTTCATCCAGGGCGAAAGCCTCAGCCTGGATTTCACCCCCTATATCACCACGACGGCTTTGAACACCGCCTCGATCACTTCCACCGGCGCTGTACACGTGCTGGTGGACATTACCGGATTGAATGTGGAATTCAGCTGCCCGGACTGGAACGGCAGCGAAGACATCACTTTCACCCTGCACGACGGGACTTCCGGACTCAGTGATGACGATGTGCTGAACGTGACCGTGCTGCCGCCTCCAGCTGTCGATCTGGCCGTGACCGAGGTCCACAGCCCGATGGAGATCCAATTTCTGGGCCTGCCCTTCACCCCGCGGGTGACGGTGAGTAACAGCGGCGACAGCAGTTTCAATGACATCCTGGAACTGAGCGCCAGCGTGCGCGACGCTCAGAACAATTCTATCTGGACCAGCCAGGCCTTCCAACCAGCCACCATAGCTCAGAACGCCAGCGTCGATGTGCTTTTCTCCCAGCCCTGCACCATTGCCGCGGAAGGCGATTACAGCATCACCTTTGAGATCGCCAACACCGACGGTAACCTCGCCAACAACATTCTCACCCAGGCCTTCAGCGTGGTGTTGCGAGTCACTCAGGGCGGACCGGACGCTTTCGGCTACAGCTTCATCGACAGTAACGCGCCCGGCGGGCCTGTCTATGACTGGCAGGACATCAGCGCAACCGGCGCTTCCAGCATCATGCACCAGGTTCCCAGCTTTGCCGGCGACGACAATTTCAGCGAGCCCATCCCGCTGGGATTTGCCTTTCCCTTTTACGGTTACCAGTACACCGAGGCCTACGTGGATATCAACGGCGAACTGCTGCTGGAGCCCAACACCTGGTACAATCCCTATCCCGGCCAGAACTGGGATAACGACGGCAACATGTTCAATTACATGTATCCCATCCCGGGCTACGCCCAAATGCCTGGGCTGATAGCGGTTTACTGGGATGACCTGCTGGCTGAGCAGGGAGTCTCCGACATCTATTTTGAGACCTTTGGCAGCGCGCCGGACCGCTATACCATCATCCAGTGGCACAACCTCAGGTTTTATGCCGGAACAGGCGGCAGCCCCATCCTCAAATTCCAGGTGATCCTGTATGAGAACGGCGAGATCGTGATGCAGTACCACACCACGCACACGGGCCAGATCCCCGGCATAGTGCCGCACGCCAACGGACTCAGCGCCACAGTTGCCATCCAAAACGCCAGCGCCGATATCGGCCTGCCCTATTTGCGCGAGATCGTGCAAAACAACAACTATGTGGGGGTGGAGCCAGCCGGAAACCTGCTGCACGACGGGCTGGTGCTGCGCTTTTTCAACGCCGCGGACACCCAGCCGCCCGTGTTCAGCCACGACCAGCCGGGCAACACTTTCAACCAGAATCCCGTGCTCACCGCCAATGTGATCGACTTTTCCGCCATCAGCGCCTGCAACCTGCATTACAATTACGGCAGCGGCTGGCAGAGCCTGGCGGCGACATCAGTTCAGGGAGCCTTCTATAGCTTTGACCTGCCGGAAATTCCGCTGGGCAGCGAACTGCGCTACTATTTCAGCGCCGCGGACGAGCTGAACAACAGCGGCACCCTGCCTTCCGGCGCCCCGGGTGAGAGCTTCAGCTTCAAAATCCTGCCCAGCGCCAGCGCCACAGTGCTGCTGGCGATCTCCGGCAACCAGGACTACCAGCGTACGGAACTGCCCTTTTACACTCAGCAGTTCGACGCCCTCGACTTTGACTACGACATCTATGATTGGGAGGAATATCCCTCCTGGAGCATCCCGGACCAGTATCAGGCGGTGTTCATCTACGCCACCACCGGCAGCCAGGGCAGCCGCGCCGACAGCCTCAGCGTGGCTTTGATGAACTGGCTGGAAGGAGGCACGATCTCTGCGCCGCGCAACGTTTTCATGGCCTCCGACGGCTGGGCCTTCAACACTCACGCCCATCCCAACGACAGCGTGATGCGCAAGATGCTCAACGCCTATTTCCGAGCGCATTATGTGGCTACCGGAGTAGGCGGCGGGACAAACGGCCTGGCCGGGCCGGATGTTTTCACCTATCAAAACGGCACCATCCTGCGCCGGACCAACTCCCCCATCGGTATGCCCAACACCGAATACGACGTCTATGCCAACTCACCGGATTGCATCTTCTACTACGATGAATGCCCGGATGCCTACGCGGACCAGGTGCAGTATCCCGAGATCGGGGCTGTGGCAGCCTTCACCTTTGAGGACGGGCCTGTGGGAGGCCACGCCTATCTGCAAAACGGGGTCTGCGCCACCGCCCTCGAACTCCCGATCTACCGCGCCTTCTACTTCAGTTTCGATCTTTCGCAGCTTTCCGATCCAGCCGACCGGGCTGAATGGATGGCCGATATCGCGGATTGGTTCGAGCTGGAGCCCGTGGCCAATGACGATCCCGCCCTGCCGGAAATCGGAGCCGGGATCACCGGGATCTGGCCCAATCCCTTCACGGCCAATTGCACGATCGAGTTTGAAACATCGTTCCGAGGCTCCGTCCGACTGGATGTTTACAACCTGCGCGGTCAGAAAGTGCGCAGCCTCGCCTCCGGCGTTTTTGCCAAAGGCAGCCACGACCTGGTCTGGAACGGCACCGACGACTTCGGACAAGCCGTGGCCAGCGGGGTTTATCACCTCCGCCTGCAAGCCGGTGATTCGCGGCAAATCAGAAAGATAACCATCATTAAATAGGAGAAATCATGAAGAATATCGCTTTGATAGTCTTAGTTAGCGCGATCCTGATTTCCGCTTTGGCGGCGGATGATTACTTCATCGGATCGGGCACCTCCACCCAGAACAAGGTGCCGACCTACGGTTACAACAACTATGGCTGGAGCAAGTTCATCTACACCGGTGACGAGCTCGCTGCCGCCGGCGTTAGCGGCACCATCGAGATCACCGGCCTGGCTTTTCAGGTGTCCAGCACCATCAGCAACTACGTGATGGACAGCCAGCGCGTCTACATGCGCTATGCCTACAATCCAACTTATTCCAGCGGTGAAACAGCTTATCCCAACCCTCCCACCGGAGGCTGGACCTATGTCTATGAGGGCAGCGTAACCTGGAACGGCCCCGGCTGGAACACAATCGAATTCTCCACCTCATTCAACTACACCTATACTGAAGGCCAGAACTGGGGCATCGAGATCCTCTGGGAAAACAGGGACGGCTCCAAGGTGGGCGGCCCACCCAGCTTTTATGGCAGTTCTGTCAGCTATTCATCGGTGTACAAAACCAGTGACTCTTCCTTCCCCACAACCAGCGGTAGCCGGTATAACTATCATCCCAACATCTGGCTGATGACCCCGGTCACAGATGTGCCGCCGCCCGCGACATTGCCGAATCCGGAGGACCTGGAGACGGACGTGGCCATCGAAACCAACCTTTCCTGGAGCAGCGGCGGCGGAGCGCCGGACCATTACCTTTTCTCGCTCTGGAAAACGGACCCGGTGGAATTCATCGAAAACAATCTGGTGGTCACCGGCACCAGCTACGACCCTGCTGACTATCTGGCCTATGGCACCAACTATTCCTGGCGGGTGATCCCCCACAACAGTTTTGGCAACGCGCTCGCCTGTCCCACCTGGACTTTCACCACCCTGGCCGATCCCGCCATCACAATATTTCCCTGGACGGAAAGTTTCGACGCAGCCTCCTTCCCGCCCTCCGACGCGTGGCAGAGGTGGGGCGGAGAGCTCACTGACCCTGTAACCCTTGTTCCAAACAGCATGTGGGTACAGGATGACTGGCTGAATACAACCGCCAATCCGGATAAAGCAGCCCGGATCAACATCTGGGGCACCATCAACGGCTGGCTGGTCTCGCCGCTGCTCAATGTGAACGATCCGGATGCCTGGCTCACTTTCGACCTGGCTTGGCTGAAGTATGGCCAACCACCCACGGGCACGCCACCTGACCCGGCTGGAACCGATGACCGCTTCGCCGTGCTGATCGGCGACGGTTTTGGCTGGAGCACGGCCAATATCGTACGGGAATGGAACAACACCGGCTCTGCTTTTGTGCTCAATAATATCAGCCCGAGTGGCGAACTGGTAGCCATCCCCCTCGCGGACCACACCGGCCACATCAGGATCGCCTTTTACGCCGGCTCCACAGCTTCCAACGCCGACAACGACTTCATGGTCAACAACATCTTCGTGGGCGAATACCTGCCGGAACCGCAGATCAGCATCACCCTCGATCCCGTTACCGGCCTTGCCGACCTTGGCTGGCCGGTTGTGGACGGCGCCACAGGTTACGAGGTTTACAGCGCCACCGACCCCTATGGTGACTGGAGTTTTTTGGAAAGCACTTCCAACACGACCTATCCTGTCGGGACCACCTCCGACAAAAGCTTCTTCCGCGTAAAAGCGATCAAAGTGGATTAACAGAAATCGCGCCGCCTCCGGGAAGCGTGCCGAACCTTCAACCTTCGATACAATATCGCACAAGAGGGAGCCTGAGAGCTCCCTCTTTTTTAATAAAACCATTCCCGGCTTGACAGACCGCCCCGGAACGCAAAAGTGGGTTCAAGCACAAAGGAGCCCCCTCATGAGCGACGGAATCGGCCAGCAGCCAATCAAAGACCTGATGCACGGCGACTACATCGCCTTTCCCGAAACAGCCACGGTGCGCGAAGCGCTGGACTTTATCCGCTTCAGCGAGACCAAGCCCAGGATACTCTACTTTTATGTGGTGGATGACGACAACAAGCTCACTGGGGTGGTTTCCACCCGGATGCTGCTTACAGCAAAGCTGGAAGCGCGGTTGAATGACGTGGCGGACCACCGGGTGCGCTGCATCCGCCAGGAAGCTGAACTGATGGATGTGATGGCGGATTTCGTGGTCCACAAATACCTGGCCATGCCGGTGGTGGACGGCGACAAACATCTGGTGGGGATCATCGATGCCACCTCGCTCACGGAAAATGTGGCTGACATTATGGAGCGCGACCAGGTGGACGAAGTGTTTGAAGCCATCGGCTACCGCGTTTCGCAGATCTCCGGAGCCTCGCCACTGAAGGCCTTTCGCCTGCGCTTTCCCTGGCTGCTGGCCTCGGTGGCGGGCGGGCTGCTGAGCGCGGTGATGACCTCCAGGTTTGAGCACGTGCTGGCCGTGGCCCTGGTGCTGTCCTTCTTTCTAACGCTGATCCTGGGCCTCGGCGAAAGCGTGAGCATGCAGTCCATGACCGTCACCATCCAGGCCCTGCGTCACCGGAAACCCACGCTAAAGTGGTTCACCCGCGAAGCCATGAAAGAACTGGGCACCGCTTTGCTGCTGGGTTTGGGCTGCGGCGTGCTGGTAGGCGGCGTGGTCTGGCTCTGGCAAAAGGAGGTCGCCCCGGCCCTGGTGGTGGGCGGCTCACTGGTTCTCACCCTCGTTACGGCCAACCTGGTGGGGCTGTTCATCCCCTCCGCGCTGCACGCCCTCAAGCTGGATCCCAAGATCGCTTCGGGTCCGCTGGCGCTCACCATCAGCGACCTCTTCACCATCAGCATCTACTTCAGCCTGGCCAGTTTCGTACTGGGCTGAGCCTTTACGTGACCCGGAGAAAACAACTCTTGACTTTTTTGCCCCCCCAAGATAAGGTTAACGGGATGGAAAAGATGATGAAAGTCATGATAAGTTCATTTTGTTTGTGCGAACCAGGGCCGGCTGACCAACCGGGAATGGAATAAAATGAGCAGAAAACACCGCAAGATGCTCAACGACTGGAAAGCACCCTTTATCCAAGCGTTGGCGCGCCAGATCGAAACCCAGAGCAAGGATACCCTGGCGCGCTGGGCCCTTGCCTATCACCGGCTGGGGACCAAGGCCGGCTGGGACGAGCTGGAACTTGCCGCAGGCGAAGAATGCGAACGCATGCTGGAGGCCTTGCTCGAGGTATCCGTTCCGGACGAACCCAAGCCAGCCAGGATCAGCTGGCAGTGCTAAGGCTACAAGGAAAAAGAATGAAACACATAAAGTTCACTGTTCTTCTGGCTATCACTCTGCTGGCCATCATTCCCGCCAGCCTGGGCGCGCGCCAGGTTTGGGACCAGCCTCTGGAACTTGCCCGCTACGACAACATCAAATTCTGGGGAACCAGTTACCAGATTCCTGGCGGCGGTTACTTCCTGTTTTGGCGGGAAACCACCGGGACCATGTATCATACTCGCTACCAATGGTTTACCCCGGCTCATGAACCGGTTTGGAGCCAACCGCTGATCCTGGCGGGCGATTACATCTCGATGGCTGCCACCAGCGACGGTTGTTTCATCATCGTGGCCACCCTGACCCATGACGTTGACAGCGCTTACGCTTTCAAGCTCGATCCCCTCGGCAACTCCCTCTGGGAGGGGAACTACACACGGCTGTTCCAATACTGGAGCGCGAACGACCGCCTGGCCTGTGTCGCGGACGCGGCCGGCGGAGTTTATTACCATCGCTCGGACCCCAGCCATGAGACCGGCCTCAAGCTGAATCATCTGGACGCCGCGGGCAACCGTGCCCTGAGCTCGGACCTCCATGTCAGCACGAGCCACACCAACTGCTATTACACCATGCTGGGTCTGGCCAATGGTAACATGGTGCTGGCTTACCGCGCTTCGGACCAGGGCTCCAGCCTGATTTGCCATGATCCCGAGCTCACGCCGCAGTGGCAGTTCAACTTCCCCTCCGGGACAGCCATCCAAGGCGCCCGGTTGATCAGCTTGCCGGATGATTCCTTCATCATGTTCTACCGCAGCGGGGATGGTTTCCACGCCCAGCGTTTCAGCCAACAGGGGCAGCAGCTTTGGCCGCAGGAACTGGAGCTTGGTTCCTGCGCCGGGGTCAGCATGGTCAGTTTCGATGCGGTTTACTGGCAAAATGACACTTTCCTGCTCTGTTACACCGAAGCGGAGGCCGTCGTCAGGGTCCGAAGCCTGGACAGCCTCGGCAACCTGGGACAGGTGGACGCCTCCATCGCCATGGACCAAACCCCCTTCAGCCAGTTTTACACCCGGCTGTCCCTGCACAGAGGCCTGTCAGGAGAGGTTTATCTTCAGATCAATGCCGGGGGGCTCAACACTTCAGATTTCCAGATCTACTTCCAGGTGGTGGCTGGCGCTGGCCTTACGCTTCCAGAGGAGCAACTGGTTTTTGACTCCGGCACTCTAGCTGATGATCTGATCTCGCATCCAGCCGCGCTGGTGGCTGCGGACGGAATGTGCCTGTTTTACGGAACACGTTCAACTGGCTCCTCCGCGATCAGACGCATCAGCATCTCCGCCTCCGGGGAAGTGGCCCAGGATCCTGTCACCGTAAGGGAAGGGACGGCCGCGGAAGTGGTTGAGGCCCGGATCTGCCGGTTGGGCGGCAACGCCCTCGTGGTCTGGTCGGTTTTCAGCGATATCTGGAACCCTGCAGACCGTGGCGGCCATCTTGAATACCAGATCGTAAGTCCGCAAGGAGTAAAACTCTTGTCCGTTCCGGGCAGGATCCCCGCTTCGGGTGAAATGGCGGGGCTGGAAAAGCTCGAAGCCGTAAGCCTGGAGGACGGCTCAGCCGTGATAGTTTGGGAACAATCCGGTCCCTGGCAGCTGAGGGCGCAGAGGCTGGACGTTTATGGCCGCCAAAAATGGAGTGAGGGCGGGCTGAAGCTCTTTCAGGTGAACGACACCAACAACTATAAACTGCAGTTGAGAGCGGACGGCAATGCTTTGGTCGCGATTATGGATATGAGCACTTCTGGCAGCGCCATCCAGTATATAGTGGGCCAGCGCGTCGAGAACGGGGAACTCTGCTGGGGCCCGAACGGCAAACTGCTGCTGGACAGGAGCGCGGTCCAGTTGGAGGGACAGTTATGGCTGCGCCTGGCCGCGCCAGATCTCATCCTCTACGAGCTCCAGGAATACGGCGGCTCCAGCCACATCATGCTGCTCAGGTTCGACCAAAACGGCGATCCTGCCCCAGGTTTTCCGGCCTGGGGAAAACCCCTCTGTGAGTTCGGGCCTCCCTATGTTGGCGTGGGCTTTGGCAGCGCCCTCAGCACGCCCGCGGGGCTCCTGGTAAGCTGCAACTTGTTCCGTGGATACGACAACTACGACGTGTTCATCCAAATGTACGATACAAACGGAGTGCCGCAATGGGGAGGATACGGTTATCCTTTCTATGATAACGCCCAGCTGGTTTCCTGTGACGACACGGGATTTTACACGTATCTACCGGGTTTGGAATTCCTCAAATACGATTTCGCGGGCAATTTCGCGTGGCGGGAGGAGATCAGCCCTGATCCTGCTTACACCCACTCCGGATATCCTGTCGGCGTGGTTCCAGCCGGCGCGGTACAGATCATCCTGTTCCGGCAACCCTACGGAGATCTCAGCCATTTCGGCTTCACCGCAGAAGGTGAGCCCTGCCTCCCCGGCGATCATGTTATCGATCCGGAAGGATACACCGCCTTTAACCAACTGGCAGAGATCAACTCTGGCGCCTATGTGCTGTGGGGAAGGTCAGCCTACGGCGGATGCGGCTCCTCGCCAATGCTGTACCTGCAAAAAGTCTATCGCGCGCCCGGCAGCGGGGAAACTCCGGATCCCGAGCTTTTAGTGCCGCAAAGCGTTTATCCCAACCCCTTCACCCACCAGGCATCCATCGAGCTCCTTAGCAACACCCCGACCCTGCGCCAAATCAAGGTAAGCATATACAATATGAGAGGGCAGCTGGTATCAGAACTCATCAGAGAAGATCTTTCCTTTGGCGCCAATTTGATAGTTTGGGACGGCAAAGACTCCCAGGGACGCGATGTTGCCCCGGGTATTTACTTTTTCGAGATCAATCCGGGCGAGGGCAGACGCGAGGTTCTACGGGCAGCCAAGATCAGGTGACACTGGCAGCGACACACGATTGCCTGATGAGCCTCTTAAACAAGCGATACGATGTAGCCTGCCCTGATGAGAAATTAAATTCACCTTGTGACCAGTTGCATTAACCAGGGATAAAACAAAACATAGCCAAAAAAAACCTTTTGCCTCCGGTCAATTTTTTGATTGACAGAATGTTGCCCTCTTCAGGTTTATCAAAAACACTGTGCGCTATACTTGTTCACAACCTGTGGATCGAGTAATGAACGCAGTTCCCCTGCTTTTTCATCAGATTCTGCAAACATGCAATTCAGAACTACAACAGACAAAATGCAAGCACCTAAGGAGTATAAAAAGGACCATGAACAGAAGAAAATTCCTGCTCACTCTGCTGATCGCCATCATTGGCACCTTCGCTTTTTCGGCCGCGCCACGCTTTGGCGAGCGGCCTTTCATCGACATCTACCAGGTTCCAGACAGCGCCATGGAACAAGGCCACATCAGGATCAAGCTCAGCGAGGAGAATTCCGCGCTGGCGCAAAGTTTTCAATATCAGGACGGCGCCCTGGCCAGCTTCGGCCTCGAAGAGCTGGATGCCCTAAACCTGGAATACGGGATCAGCAGGATCACTCCGGTTTTCGGCGACGTGAGCAAAAACCTCAAATGGGGTTGGCGCCATATCGAATGGGGCCTGCATCTCTGGTTCGAGTTGGAATATGACAGCTCCGCGGACATCCGCGACATCGTAATGGCTTACCGCGATCTGAAGAACAACGTCCAGTGGGCCGAGCCCGAATACAAGAAAACCCTGCTCAGCGTGAACCAGGACGAAGTTTCCGCCATCGCTGAAACCCTGACCCGCTGGACCCCGAACGACCAGCGCTACGGCGAACAGTGGCACTACAACAACACCGGCCAGACCGGCGGAACGGTTGACGCGGACATCGACCTCCCCGAGGCTTGGGACATCGAAAAAGGCCATCCGGACGTAATAGTTGACGTGCAGGACGGCGGATTTCAACTCGATCACCCTGATTTGGACCTAAATAAATGGGTCAATCCCGGAGAGATCCCTGGAAACGGGATCGATGACGACTCAAACGGTTATATCGATGACGTTAACGGCTACAATTTTGTGGATGGAAGCGCTACCATCGTTGGCCATTATCATGGAACCCACGTGGCTGGCACGATCGCTGCTGAAAACAACAATTCCACCGGGGTTTCCGGGATCGCCGGTGGAAACGGTACCACCCGCGGCGTGAGCCTCATGTCCACTCAAGTTTTTACCAGCAGCTCAAGCGGCGGATTTGAAACCGCCCCTGTTTACGGCGCGGACAATGGCGCGGCCATTTCCCAGAACAGCTGGGGCTACACTCAAGTGGGAGCATACGATCAGGTGGTGCTGGACGCCATCGACTATTTCAACGCCAACGGCGGCGGAGCAGTAATGGACGGAGGCATAACCATATATGCAGCAGGTAATGATGGATCCTCCGGACAGTGGTATCCTGGTTGCTATAGCGGAGCTTTCGCCGTTGCCGCCACCACCCACGAAGATACCAAGGCCTGGTATTCCAACTACGACACCTGGGTGGACGTTTCCGCCCCCGGCGGAGAAACAACCATTACCGCGGAAGGAGTGCTAAGCACATACACCGGTAGCAGTTACAACTTTTTGCAAGGCACTTCTATGGCCTGTCCTCATACTTCTGGAGTAGCCGCTCTGGTGCTTTCCTACGCCCACCGTAATGGCCTTACCCTCAGCAACACGGATTTGGCCGATATTATCAGGAGCACCACGGATGACCACTACGGTGTAAACTCAAGCTACATCGGCCAACTGGGCAGCGGACGCATCAATGCCTACTCCGCCCTGATGGCCACCGATCCCACCCTGCCTTCGGTTTCCATCAGCGCCCCGGCCGGCGGTTCTGTGCATGACCTAAACAGCAGCATCACCATCACGGCCACCGCAACAGATACCGACGGCTACATCACCGGCGTGGCCTTCTACATCGACGACGTTCTGAAAAGCACCGACACCAGTTCACCATATTCCTGGGTTTGGAATACGGCTGGATACGCCGGCGGCGCCCACAGCATCAAGGTGATCGCCACCGACGATGACGGTAACACCGCCACCCGCAGCATCACGGTAACCCTGCTGGCCCCTCCGGATGAGGGTTTTGAGACCGGAAACTTCACTTTGTATCCCTGGGTGAACGACAGTGCGATTCCCTGGACAGTGCAGACCTCCGAAGTCTTTTCCGGAACCTACGCCGCCAAATCCGGTGATATCGACGACAGCAATACCACCACCATCAGCCTGCCGGTGGTGATAAGCAGTGCAGGGAACATCAGCTTCTGGTACAAGGTGTCCTCCGAATCCAGCTGGGATTTCCTCCGCTTCTACATCGACGGTAACCTGCAGGACGAATGGTCTGGCACCGCGGGTTGGTCCGAAGCCAGCTATCCAGTATCTTCCGGTTCCCACACCTTCAGCTGGACCTATTATAAAGACGGTTCTGTGAGTTCTGGCAGCGACTGCGCCTGGCTGGATCACATCATCTTTCCGCCCATGGGGACATATTATGCCCCACCGCGCAACCTGACCGCGGCTTCCGGCAACGGATACGTGAACCTGGCCTGGGACACTCCGGCTTCAGGAAGCCCCAGCAGCTACAAGGTTTACCGCGACGGCAGCTTCCTGGCCAACACCGGCGGCCTCAGCTATTCCGACAACGCGGTGGTCAATGAGACCAGCTATGAGTATTACGTGACGGCCATCTACGGCTCAGAAGAATCTGATCCCTCCAATACAGTGACAGGCAACCCCACAGCCAGTTCCACCATTTCATATATCATTGGCGACGGCA
>JAJBBF010000139.1 GCA_020532215.1 Candidatus Cloacimonadota bacterium | reverse complement strand
GGCTGCGGCAGCATTGGCAGGAAGGCAGCAGTTCAGGGGAAAAATCCGCGAAGACGTTCAGATCCGTGCTCAGGGTGTCGGCCTGGTTCCAGACGCGATAGGTTCCTCTCCAGCGAAAGGTTTTGCCCGGTTTGGTCTCAAGGCCGTCCAGGTTCACATTGTGCGCCTTGAGCAGATCGATCCCGGCCTGGGGGTAATCCTCGCCGACCACACCCACAAGATGGGTGGGACCAAAATACGAAGCGGCAAGGGAACCGTAAACAGCTGAACCGCCCAGCGCTTCCACGACCTTGCCCTGAGGTGTTTCGATCGTGTCCAGGGCGACCGAACCTACGATCACCAGGCTCATGGAGTGGCTCCGGGTTCCGGCAGGTTCGGGGTTTGGGGCGCGGCGGCGCTGTCCGGGGCGGTGAATTCCGTGGCCGGCGCCTGGCTTTGGCCCACCTTGTTCAACCGGTCGATCAATATGAAAATGGCGAACGTGGCCAGAATCATTATCACCAGGCGTTTCCAGTCGTAGGTTTTCTTGCGCTTGTCCTGCCAGCGCTCGCGGTATTTTTCTTCAATGTCTGTCATCACGTGTTCCTTGTGGGTCAGGAGCTCAGTTCGCTCAGGAAGCCGGCGAAGCGTTCAACCCCTTTGAGGAGGTTTTCCATGCTGTTGGCATAGGAGAAGCGGACATTGTCCGGAACTCCGAAAGAAGCCCCGGAAACCAGGGCCACATGGTGTTTTTCCAGCAGGGTGGCGCAGAACTGGTCCCCATCGGTGATGCCACGGGTGTTGTTTTGCAGATACCAGCCGATGTTGGGCATGATGTAAAAAGCGCCCTGAGGCTTGAAACAGGTTATGTGGGGCAGCTTGCCCAGCTCGGCATAAAGGAAATCGCGGCGTTTTTGGAATTCTGCCCGCATATTTTCGATGGAATCGTCTTCTTCCGCCAGGGCGGTGACGCAGGCTTTCTGAGTGATGGAGTTCACGCAGGAGGTGGCGTGTTCCTGAACCCGGCCCGCGGCGGCGATGATGTGGGCTGGTCCAGCCGCGTAACCGAGCCTCCAGCCGGTCATTGCATAAGCCTTGGAAACGCCGTTTATCACCACGGTCCGCTCTTTGATCCCGCTGCCCAGGGAGGCGATGGAAACATGCTTGATGCCGTCATAGACCAGGCGTTCGTAGATCTCGTCCGCCACCACCAGGATGTCCTTTTCCACGCAGACAGCGGCGATGGCTTCCAGCTCCTGGCGGGTGTAAACCGCGCCAGAGGGGTTGTTGGGGCTGTTCAGCAGCAGCGCTTTGGCGCAGGGATTGGCGGCGATGGCCTGGCTCAGCGAGGCCGCGGTGAGCTTGTATGAATCCTGCTCAAAGGTGGGGATGACCACCGGTTCAGCATTGGCCAGCATGGCCTGATAGGGATAGCTTACCCAATAGGGGGCGGGCATAAGAACCTGGTCCTGGGTGTCGCAGACCGCGATCAGGACGTTCAGGATGGAGGCCTTGGCGCCAGGTGAGACCAATATCTGTTTAGGCTCGTAGGCCAGGCCGTTGTCGCGCTGGAGTTTGTCGCAGATCGCCTGGCGGAGTTCGATGATGCCGGCGTTGGCGGTATAGCGGGTGAAATTCGCGGCGATGGCGGCCTGGGCGGCGTTCTTGATGTAATCCGGAGTATTGAAATCAGGCTCACCGACCCCGAAATTGACCACATCGACGCCGGAGGCCTTCAGCTCTTTGGCGCGGGCCGAAAGGCTGAGGGTGGGCGAGGGCTTTACCAGTTTGACACGGTTCGAAAGCTTGATCGCCATCTCATTTCCCCTTTTTCCTGGCCTGCTGCGCCATCAGCAATACCAGAACGCAGGTGTGGACGATGTCGTCCCGCGAGCTGCCGCGGGAAAGGTCGCAGATGGGGGCGTCCAGGCCCTGGATGATGGGGCCGATGGCTTCGGCTTTGGCGAAGCGCTGGACCAGCTTGTAGCCGATGTTTCCGGATTGCAGGTCCGGAAAGATGAGGGTGTTTGCCTCTCCGGCGACCTTGCTGTCCGGGGCCTTCATTTTGGCTATGTGGGGAACGATGGCGGCGTCCAGCTGCATTTCACCGTCGAAGTCGAAATCAACTCTGCGCTTGGCCAGGATCTTCACAGCCTCCTGGACCTTTTCCACTTTCTCGTGCTGGGCGCTGCCGCGGGTGGAAAAGGACAGAAGCGCCAGCTTGGGTTCGTCGCCCAGAATGGCTCGGCGGGTGAAAGCGGTGCTTACGGCGATGTCGGCCAGCTGTTCCGGATCGGGATCCGGCACCACGGCGCAATCCGCGAAGAGATACACGCGGTCTTCCAGCAGGTAATCCAGCACCACCATGATGAAACAGCTTGAAACGGTCTTCACGCCTTCGGTGACGCCTACAACCTGCAAAGCGGCCCGCAGGACGTCCGCAGTGGTGTTCACCGCTCCGGCTATCATGCCGTCGGCATAGCCGAACTTTACCAGCAGGGCGCCGAAATAGAGCTCGTTCAATACGGTCTGGCCCGCTTGCTCGCGGGTGATGCCTTTGTCCTTGCGCTTCTCATAGTAGAAATCGGCGAATTTGCCGATCTCGCCGAAAGTGACCGGATCGATGATGGTGGCGCGGCTGAGATTGAGCTGCAGGATCTTCTCCCGGGCCTTGATCTCTTTCGGATCACCCACCAGGGTGATATCCGCCAAACCTTCGGACAGAACGATGTCTGCCGCCTGCAGGGTTCTGGTGTCGTCGCTTTCCGGAAGAACGATCCGCCCTCCCAGGGGCTTGGCTTTGGCTTTTAATTCTGTGAGTATGTCCATGATCTATGCTCCAATGTATTCATTGTCAATTACGATGCGGGAGATATCGGCCACCCGCAGAAACTCTGACTTGACCGCTTGCATCAGGGCGTGGCGGTTGCCGCGCAGGGCGGGGTCTTCGCAGTTCACCAGAACGGCGTCGAAAAAGCTGTCGATGCTGGATCCGTAAGCCACCAGGGAAGCGATCGCCCGCGGATGGTCGCCCTGGGCGAGGGCGGCGCTGAGATCCCCGCGCAGGTCCTGCAGTGAGGCATGCAGCGCTTTTTCCTCTTCTTCCACCAGAAGGGATGGGTTCAGGACGGGGATGTCCTGCTCCTTTTCCATGATATTGGCCACCCGCTTGAAGCCGATCACCAGCCTCAGGAAATCCTCGCGGGTCCTGAAGCTTTGCAGGGCCAGGCCCCGCAGTTTCAGATCCGGCAGGTCGCCCAAGGCAAGGTGCATCAGGCTGTCGATAACGTCATAGTCCAGCCCCAGCTGCCGGAGCAGCCATTCCACCCGCTGGCGGAAAAAAGCCTGCACATCTTCCCAGGCTCTGGGAGCGAGCTCAGCCTGCTGCCGTTCCAGCTTGAGGGCAAAGTCGATCAGGCTGGAAAAATCGAAATTCCAGCCTCGTTCCACGATGATCTGAACCACCCCGTTGGCCGCCCGGCGCAGGGCAAAGGGATCCGCGGAGCCGGTGGGCACCTGGCCGATGCCGATGATGCCGCAGACGCTGTCCAGCTTGTCTGCCACGGCGATCACCGCCCCGATCGGGGTTTGGGGCAGGCCGTCATTGGTGCCCCGGGGCTGGTAATGCTCGTAGATGGCTTCCGCCACCTGGCCGTCCTCTCCGCTGGCCAGGGCATATTGTTTGCCAATGTAGCCCTGCAGCTTGGTGAATTCTTTTTCGCCCAGCATGGTGGTAACCAGATCCGCCTTGCAGAGCAGGGCTGCGCGTTCGGCCAGGGTTGTGGTTTTTTCATCGAAAGCCAGGTTTTCGCAGATTTGCCGGGCTATGGCACCGATGCGGGCCGTCTTGTCCGCCATGGTTCCCAGTTTGGATTGGAACACCACCTCATCCAGGTGGGGCAGGAACCTCTCCAAAGGTCTGCTTGTGTCTTCCTGGAAATACCAAAGCGCGTCCGCCAGCCTGGCGGCAACCACCTTTTCGTTGCCTTTGCGGATCAGTTCGGAACACTGGGGGTCGCCATTGGAGATGAAGACAAACTTGTTGCTCAGGCGCCCCGCGGCATCCTGCACCGAATAGTATTTCTGATTTTGGCTAATGGTGGAGGTGATGATCTTTTCCGGCAGCGAGAGGATTTCGGGGTTGAAGCTAGCCACCACCGCGGTGGGGTGTTCCACCAGGTCGACAACTGTGTCAGTAAGGCGCTCGTCTGGGATCACGTTCAGGCCACAGCCGGGATCGGCAGCGGCAAGTTCCGCCACCAGCCGGTTTCTGCGGGCCTGGCGGTCGGCGATCACTGCGTTGGCTTCCAGGACCTCAAGGTACACATCAGGCGCACTCACCGGCAGGGCTTTGTCCAGCCCCAGCCAGCGGTTTCCGAAGGTGAAACCGGCGCTTTTCACCCCGCCGGACTCCAGCTCCAGGACATCGGAACCCCATAAAACGCAGAGCCAGCGCAGGGGGCGGGATAACGCGAGGCGGGATGAGTTCCAGATCATGGTTTTGGGGAAAGGAAGGCTCTCGATCAGGCCGGGTATCCATTCCGTCAGTATATCGGCAGTAGCTTTGCCGGCCTGGGTGTAGTTCAGGGCAATGAATTCGCCCTTTTCGGTGGTCTCGGTGTAAAGGTCTTGGGCCTGCGCATTGTTCTTTCTCAGAAAACCCAGGGCCGCAGGCAGCAGGTTGCCGTCCTGGCCGTAAGCTATCTTCACCGCCGGGCCGGTTTTTTTGACCTCGAGGTCCGGTTGGGTTTCCTGCAACTGGCGGACGATCAGGAAAAAACGCCGGGGCGTGGAGCTGGCCAGCGCTTCAAGGTACTCAAGCCCGGTTTCACGCGCCAATTTTCCAAAGGAAGCCAGGATGAAATCCACCGCCGGTTTGATATGGGGGGCGGGAACCTCTTCGATCCCTATTTCCAGCAGAAAATCACGCATCTCAGGTGTGGCCGGTCCGGGGTCTTCAGAATTCGTAGCTGAGGCTGATCTGGTTGATCCAGCCCAGGTCGCCGTAGGAGGAAACGCCGTAATCTACGCGGTAACGGTCCGATTTCCAGCCCGCGCCCAAGGAAAGCCCGGACAGCAGGGCAAGGCTACCGCCGTTGTAGCCATCCGAGGCGTTCGTCCTGAAGCCGCCGCGGAGGTCAAAGGCGGGGGTGAGCTCGTATTCGACCCCGGCTTTGGCGACAATGTTCTCGCCGGTGGCCTTGCCGACCTCCAGGCTGGCCATCAGGCCGGGGGTGAAGTCGTAAGTCATTCCGGCCGCGAAGGTGAAGGGCAGCTTTTCCCGGTTGTCGGATCCGGTGTAGCGGGTGATCTGAAAGCCGATGTTGCGCAGGCTTAGCCCCACCTTGAGTTTCTCGTTAGCCGGGTGGTGGATGATGCCCAGGTCTAGCATCGCCGCGGTCGCGGAACTGCTGTCGATCTGGTCGAAGATCACCTTGGCCGTTCCGCCCACGTCGAGGGCGTCGGAGATATACTTGGCCAGGGAAGCGCTGGCAACGATGTTGCTGGCGCCAAAGGTTTCGCCGGTGGAAACCAGGTCTCCGTTCTGATCCACCTCAGTGCGTTCCATCAGCCCCAGGTTCAGGTATTTCAGCGCGAAACCCCAGGCGGTGAAACGGTTCTTGGGCCAGAGGTATTGCAGCTGCCCGCCCTGGGAGCCAACGAAGGCGTTGGTATAGGTGGTTCCCACCTCGTTGCCGTCGATCTTGATAATGGAGGCGGGGTTGAAGTGCAGCCCGTCGGGATTTCCGGTTTGTCCCGTGAGGGACTGGCCCATGGCAATCGCCCGGGCGGAATAGACGTTTTTCAGGCTGGCGAATCCGGTGGTCCCGGCGTCGTCGTTCACCGCCAGCAAGGGCAGCAGGCAGAGGCTAAGAGTTAATGCTGTCAGTAATGATTTCTTCGATTTTGAGCACGTCATTGTATAATTCCGTTTCGCTGGTTGCGTTGATCAGGGTATCGCGGTTCTCGCTCTGCCGCAGGTATTCGGAGAGCGAGCGCAGGATCTTCATATATTCTTTGCTGGCGCTTTGGGGCACGGCTATCATGAACACCAGCTGCACGGGCAGGTCATCCACGCTTTCAAATTCCAGGGGCTGGCGGATCAGGCAGACCGCAACCTTCATGCAGCTTACAGTAAGATCGCGTGCGTGGGGAATGGCGATCCCTTTGCCGATGCCGGTGCTCATGATGTCTTCGCGGCCTTTCACCGCGGCCAGGAACCGGTCCGGAAAACTCAGACAGCCGCTTTCCGCCAGCAGGGCGGTAAGATAGGTCAGGCATTCGGATTTCGTCTGGAATCCGTCAGCGATCTTCACTAGTTCGAGTTGGAATAGTCTGTTCATTTTCGCACCATAATGATATTGCCAAACATGATTTTTGAATACTCGGATTCCGTCAACCAAATTTTCCCAATCTGGCCAGAGCTTCTTCCGGCAGACTATCCGCTGGGGGCCGCGCCTTTGTTTCGGCTTGGTGGGCGGATGGACAAGCAGTTATCAATTCAATCCCCCTAACGGGCCTGGGCAGGCAAACACTCTCAGAACACAAGCGTTGCCGCGCCAAAAGATTTTCCTTGATTGAATTGGCGTTCCCAATATTTTGGTTTTTCGTGCATAAAATCCTTGCAAGAAGGAGCAAAGCCAATGAAAGTTATAGAAGGGAACCTGGTTTCCAAGGGCTACAAATTTGCCTTGGTGGTAAGCCGTTTCAACGAACTGGTAAGCCATAAACTGATGGAAGGGGCGATCGACTGCTTGGTCCGCCACGAGGTCCGTGATGAAGATATCACCGTGATCTGGGTGCCTGGGGCTTTCGAGATCCCGCAGCTGGCCAAAGCCGCGGCGCAAAGTGATAAATTCGACGCCGTGATCTGCCTGGGCGCGGTCATCCGCGGCAGCACCCCGCATTTCGAATATGTGGCCTCAGAGGTCAGCAAGGGGGTCGCCCAGGTGGCCCTTAACCAGTCCAAACCCGTTATCTTCGGCGTTTTGACCACGGACACCATCGAACAGTCACTGGAGCGGGCCGGCACCAAAGCGGGAAACAAAGGTTTCTCCGCGGCCAGTGCGGCCCTGGAAATGCTCAACCTGATGGCGGAACTAAAGCTTGGGACTAAGGCGTAAATCACGCGAACTGGCAGCGCAAACCCTCTACGCGCTGGATTTCCGGGAGATCGATCCCCAGTTTCGCGAGTACGGAATGCTGAACAGCTATCCGGAGCTGCTGCAACAGCTGGCTGAGGCGGACAAATACCAGAACTCAGCCGCGGTGATGGATTTCGCCGATGACTTGGTGAAAAACGCGATCATCAACCAAGCCGAGATCATCCAGGAGATCGAGAAGCACAGCGAACACTGGAGCGTGGGCAACATTTCCCGAATGGACCGGGGCATTTTGCACATCGCGGTTTACGAACTGCTGTTCACGGATACTCCCCCGGCCGTGGTGATCAACGAAGCTTTGGAGATCGCCAAGAAATTCTGCGGCGAGGGCGCGGTGAAGTTTTTGAACGGCATCCTGGACTCTGTGAACAAGGAACTGCGGGCCCGGGAAAACATCGAAGGCCTGCCCGGTTGAGGGACATCATGGAGCCGGACAACGCACTGACCTGCTCTTTGGGCGTTTTTGCCTACAACGAGGCGGAAAACATCATCCCCCTTCTGGAAGCGCTCTGCGCCCAAAAACTCAGACGAGCTGTGATCGCCGAGATCATCGTGGTCTCCAGTGCCAGCACGGATGGCACCGACGAACTGGTGGAAAGCTTCGCCCACGCTCATCCGCGGGTAAGATTGATCCGCCAGGCCAGGCGCGAAGGCAAATCCAGCGCCATCAACCTCTTTCTGGCCGAAGCGGCCTCACCCCTCCTGATGGTAATTTCCGGAGACGTGATCCCGGCCCCCACGACCATCGAAAAACTGGCCGCAGCCTTCACCGATCCTATGGTGGGCGCCAGCGGAGGCAGGCCCGTCCCCGTCAATTCCCCCAAATCTTTCATGGGCTATGCCGTGCATCTGCTCTGGCGCCTGCATCACCGCATGGCCATGATCTCGCCCAAGCTGGGGGAAATGATCGCCTTCCGCAAACTCATGGACAGCATTCCCGCCGATTCCGCTGTAGACGAAGCCAGCATCGAGGCCATAGTGCGCTCGCGCGGGCTCAAGCTGCGTTACATCCCGGACGCCATTATCAGCAACAAAGGCCCCACGAACATCGGGGACTTCATCAAACAGCGCCGCCGCATCCAGAACGGGCATCTCTGGCTGAAAAAAAAGCAGGGCTACAAGGTGGTTTCCCAAGATGGCGGCACCCTGGGCTGCATCCTCTTCGACGAACTCCGGGAAAACCCTGCCTCCACGCCCAAGGTTTTCGCCGTGATGGCTTTGGAGATCTTCTGCCGCGTGCTCGGCGCCTGGGATTTTTATGCCCAAGGCAAAAACCCCTTTGCCTGGGACATCGCCCGGTCCACCAAGGATCCGGGTCGTTAAGGATTTACTTGAATATGCTCAAACTACTTTTCAGAATGCTGGGCTACTGGCTGATGAAACACCTCGGCTTTCCCCGCCTTCTGCCCATGAACTACACTGTCAGCCTTCTCTATACCTGCAATTCGCGCTGCGGCACCTGCAATATCTGGAAAAAGAAAGCGCGCAATTTCAGCGTGGATGAATACGCCAAAACCTTCAAAAAAATAGGGCGCTCCCCATACTGGATCACCTTCAGCGGCGGGGAACCCTTTCTGCGCAAAGACATCGCGGAAGTAATCTCCACCATCTACCAGATCTCGCGCCCCCGCATCATTAACATTCCCACCAACGGGATCCTCACCGGCACCATTGTGGAAAAGACCGCCGCCATAGCCAGGGCCTGCCCCAAGGCCCAGGTGATCGTAAACGTCTCCCTGGACGGCATTGAGGAACAGCACGACGAGATCCGCAAGGTTCCCGGAAACTACAAAAAGGCCGTGGCCACCTTCCAGAAGCTTAAAGCCCTGCAGATCCCCAATCTGGCCGTGGGCATCCACACCGTTATCTCGCAACTGAACGTGGAAACCTTTCCGGCCATCGCCAACGAGCTGCTGCGGCTCAAGCCGGATTCCTACATCACCGAGATCGCCGAGGAACGGGTGGAGCTGGATACCATCGGGGCACAGATCACGCCCAGCCTGGTGGCCTACAAATCCGCCATCGATTTTCTCATCCACCGCATCAAGAATGAAAAATACAAGGGGATGAACAAGATCACGATGGCCTTCAGGATCGAATATTACAATCTGGTGAAACGCATCCTGCGCGACGAACGCCAGATCCTGCCCTGCTATTCCGGAGTGGCCTCCACCCAGATCTCGCCCGACGGAGACGTCTGGGCTTGCTGCATCAAAGCCAAATCCCTGGGCAATCTGCGGCAGAGCCAATACAATTTCCGCCAGATCTGGTTCAACCACGAAGCCGAGCTCGAGCGCCGCTCCATTCATAAAAGGCAGTGCTGGTGCCCCCTGGCCAACGCCGCCTACACCAATATGCTGATGGATATTCCCACGCTGCTGCGGGTGTTTTGGCGCAGCATGGTCAAATGGTGGAAATGAGATGATAACCATCCAAAGCAAATATGCCCAGCCGCCGCAGAGCGTTTGCGAATACCAGTCCACCCTGGATGGACGCTACGGCTGGTTCCTCTGCGTGGCCCACGAGGAAAACGACCTCGCCCTCGAGGAGATCCAGGCTGAAGTGAAACTTGAGGTCCTGAATGCCAGGGTCCTCGAGATCAGCAGGATGGAGATCGAAAACTGGCTGAAGGGCTTCTTTGCCGATTTGCACTGGAAACTGCATGCCAGCCTGCGCCGCAGCGAGCTCCGCGAGAAAGGCCTGTCCCTCTTTTTTGCCGTCTGCTACGACCACGATATCTATTTCGTGCAGTTCGGCCGCATCTTTTGCGCCGCCACCAAGGGCAAAAAGTTGGAGATCGTGGGCAGCAACTGGAAAAACTATCATGTGCAGGCCCTGCGCGACCTGAACCTTTTGGGCCTGTCCGAAGAGGACATCCGGGTTAAGCCGCGGAAGTTCCATCTGGATGAAAACGAAAGCCTGATGGTGCTGCCGGGCAAGATCGCGGCCAAGGTCTGGAGCGGCTCTGCCGATGTGGGTAGCCTCCAACCCCTGATCGAATCCTTCAATACAGCCTCTCCGGCCCTGTGGCTGATCCTGCGGCATCAGACCTCTCTGGTTAAAGCCAGGAAACGCCGGCTCTCCAAACTGGAGATCAGCACTCTGATCCTCCTGCTGGGCACCATCCTGGCGATCCTCTACATGGCTTTTGGCAACCGCGTCCTGGAAGTGTTTTTGCACCGCAGCCACAAAGAGGCCGCCGAAACCCGGCTGAGAGCCGGCACAGAGATCCTGCAAAACATCGGCCGCGTGGTCAATTCACCCGCCCGGAGCATTGAACTTACACTGGATTGGAATGCCCAGCTGCCCCATAAGGTCACCTCCGAGCCGGTTTTCAACCAGCAGGGCATCTACCTGGCCAGCGGCGCGGACCTTTTCGCCTACAGGCTGGCCACGCGGGAGCAGCTTTGGCAAAAGAGCTGCGACGCGCCCATAGCCAATATCCTGGCCACGGCGCAGGGCCTGAACATCACTTTGGCCAACGGCCAAACCCTGGGCCTGGATGCCGAAGGCAACACCCTCTGGAGCCAGCAATTGCAGGAGCGGGCGGAGCACAAGCCCCAGCTGAGGATCACCGAGATCACCCCCATCCAAGACAAGCGGATCGACAAGAGCATCACCGTGGTCCCCCTCCAGCGCGGGATCGCCGTCTTGGACAGCCATCAGGGAACCGTGATGAGCGAACTCAAACTCAATCAAGACCTCAGCTTCCTTTCCCGCTATGACGATTACAACAACTGCTTCTACGCGGTGATGGGCCAGACCCTGGTGCGCGTGGACCTGAAGATAGTGAACTGAATGCCGAAACAAGCAGCCCTTATCCTCATCCTGATGGCCTTCTTCGCCTTGGGCGCCGTAACCGGAAGCGTTTCCCGCACCGGCTTTGCCCGGCTCCAATACGACGGCGGAGGTGATTGGTACAACGACCCGGAGGTGCTGCCCAATCTGGCGCGCTTTGTGAACCAAAACCTGAACACCGATTTTCCCCTGGACCAGAGCGTGGTCAAAGCCGGCGACGCCAAGCTGTTTGAATATCCCTTCGTTTATCTCACCGGGCATGGCAACCTCCGCTGGGACGGGCGCGAAGTGGAGAACCTGCGCCAGTGGATGCTGCGCGGCGGTTTTCTCTACGCGGATGACGACTATGGCCTGGATGCCTCTTTCCGCCGGGAGATCAAGCGCGTTTTCCCGGAGTATGATCTGGTGGAACTGGACGGCTCTTTCCCTCTCTTCACCAGCTTCTTCGATTTCAGCCGGGGCCTGCCCAAGATCCATCTGCACGATGACAAGCCGCCCCAGGCCTTCGGGATCTTCGACGACAACGGCCGCCTGATGTGTTTTTACACCTATGAAACCAACATCAGCGACGGCTGGGCCGATCCCGCCACCCACAAGGATCCCCCCGAGCTGCGGGAAAACGCCCTGCGCTTCGGCTGCAATATCATCTACTATCTGCTTTCCCGGGGTTGAGATGCGGATCTGCGTGATCTCCGACGTCCATTACAAATACGCCCCCCGGGACGCCTTTGACCGGGCCAACGCCCAGGCCGCCCTCTCTTTTCTGAAACAGGCCGTCGGCCAATACGACCTGATGGTGCTCAACGGCGATATCTTCGACCTTTGGTTCGACTGGAAATTCACCCTCATCAAGCAGTATTTTCCCCTTCTCCACCGCCTGGCGGAACTCCGCGAAAACGGCTGCCGGCTGGTGATGGTCAGCGGCAACCACGATTTCTGGTTCAACGATTTCTTCCGCCAGTATCTGGACGCCAAGGTCTGCAACGATGCCTATACCCTCACGGCGGACGGCATAAAAATGCTCTTTACCCACGGCGACCTGCACACCGTGAACGACCTCCGCTACAAATTTTTCCGCCGCCTGATCCGCCTCAGGGGCAGCAAAATGCTCTTTTCCCTGCTCCATCCGGACCTGGCCCTGTGGCTGGGGGCCAAACTCTCCCGTTCCAGCCGTTTCCGCCAGATGTCCTCGCTGCTCCAATCCAAAAAAAGTGCGGGGCTGGGCCACTACGCGGAGTATATGCTGCATAAAAAGGAATACGACCTGGTTTGCATGGGCCACTGCCATCGCCCCGGGATCACCCGGCTAAAGCGGGGCATCTATGCCAACAGCGGCGATTGGACCCGCCATCACAGCTATCTGGAGATCATCGGCGGCGAAGTAAGCCTCAAATATTACAAAACCAAGGAGATACAAGATGCTAAGAATGTATCAGAAGATCGCCCTCGTGGCGATGATCCTGACCCTCAGCCTCAGCCTGCTGAACTGTCAGACCAGTGAACTCAAATCGGCCGGAGCCGATGATCTGGAGGAAAAAGTGGACAAAACCCCCCAAGTGAAAAACGCCACCATCGAAACGAACCTGGGAAACATCGAGCTGGAACTCTGGCCGGACCTGGCCCCCAAAACGGTGGAAAACTTCCTGAAACTGGCCTCTGAAGGCTTTTACAACCAGACCTATTTCCACCGCGTGATCCCGGATTTCATGATCCAGGGCGGCGATCCCAACACCAAGGACGGCGACCGCGGCAACGACGGCATGGGCGGCCCCGGCTACCAGTTTGAAGACGAGTGCTACGCCCTGGGCGAACCGCTCAGCGGCGAAGTGAAGGACGAAGAGACCGCCATGCAGGTCTGGACCAAGCTGGTCATCCCCTACATGCAGTCCGCCCAAGACCCCCAGCAGGAGATCTTCGCCATCGTGCAGCAGGTGCAGGAAACCCAAGGGCCGGAACCGATGTATGGCAAAACCGTCGAATGGTACCAAAGCCGCACCGGCATCAGCGAACCCCTGCGCAAACAAAGCCTTAAGGCCGAGGCCCTCTATTCCTACCTCTGCATGGCCAATTCCGGACCCAACACCAACGGCTCCCAGTTCTTCATCGTCACCAAGAAGGACGGAACCCCCTGGCTGAACGGCAAACACACCGTTTTCGGCAAGGTGGCCAACGGCATGGACGTGGTGCACAAGATCGAAAACCTGCCCCGGGATAAAAGCGACAACCCCGAGATCGGATCCCAGGCGTTCATCAACGCCATAAGCATAGCCCAATAAGGCCGCCCTATGGCGCGAACCTCCGAATCCGCACTGCAGCAGGAGATAATGGCCTGGATCAGCCAGAACCAGTATGTCTATCTGGCCACAGTCGACAAAAAACAGCCCCGGGTGCGCCCCGTGGTCCTGTTCTTGTTTGACGACCGCTATTTCTTTGCCACTTTCAGCGGAGACGCCAAGGTCGCCCAGATCGCCGCCAACAAATGGGTGGAGGTCTGCGTGCCCCTGCACGAAGAGGGAAACACAGGCTATGTCCGCCTCTCCGGCATTGCCAAAATTGTAACCAACGCGGCGCTCAAGGCGGAAGCCTCTGAGCGCTGCTTCTTCTTTGACGAATATTTCCGCGGCTACGACGATCCGGACTACACCCTGGTAGAATTCGAGCAGGACCTGGCCGAATATCTCCGCCCCGGCGAACGCACCAGCCAGACCTGCAATCTCAAACGCTATTCCGGCTGAGCTTGTGCGCGATCCGGCCGCGGGGAAAGCCGCTTGAACAGGAGCGATGATGAAAGCGATCTTCACCTATGACGACGAACAACTGGGCAAAAGCTACATCGTGATCCCCAAGATCCGCGAGCTCAGCCGGGTGCTGGGCAACGTTGTGCTCACCTTCGACAACGGCGATAAACGCACCCTGGCCGTGGACGACACCCAGTCCGCCATCCGGCAGATGCTGGACGCCATCGAGAAATTCTACGCATGAACTGGCTGCCCACCGCGGACCCCATCCTGCTGGCGCTGCTGGGAACGGGCTTCACCTGGCTGATGACGGCTGTCGGAGCCGGCTTCGTCTTCTTTTTCAAAGCCATCAAGCCCTGGCTGATGGACACCATGCTCGGCTTTGCCGCCGGGGTTATGATCGCCGCCAGTTTCTGGTCGCTGCTCAATCCGGCCATCGACCTCAGCAATGGCAATCCCCTGCCCGCCCTGGTCGGTTTTCTGCTGGGCGGGGTTTTTCTGCGGGGCGTGGACCTGCTTTTGCCCCATCTCCATCCCGGCGATGACATGTGCGAGTGTGAAGGCATCAAAACCCCCTGGGGCAAATCCACCCTGATGTTTTTAGCCGTCACCCTGCACAATTTTCCGGAAGGCCTGGCCGTGGGCGTGGCTTTCGGCGCGGCCGCCTCGGGCCTGGGATCCGCCACTCTGGCCGGGGCTTTGGCGCTCACCCTGGGCATCGGCATCCAAAACCTGCCCGAAGGGGCGGCGCTCTCCATGCCGTTGCGCCGCGAGGGGATGTCCAAGGCGAGAAGCTTCTTCTGGGGCCAGTTTTCCGGCATGGTGGAGCCGTTGGGCGGTTTTCTGGGCGCCTCGCTGGTACTGATGGCCCAGCCTGTTTTGCCCTACGCGCTGGCCTTTGCCGCCGGGGCGATGATCTTCGTGGTGGCCGAAGAGGTGATCCCCGAATCCCAGAAAGGAGCGCATGCCCATCTGGCCACGCTGGGCGTGATGCTGGGCTTTGCCGTGATGATGTTTTTGGATGTGGCCCTGGGCTGATCCGCCTCAGCGGATCTCAACTCAGGCTTCCGGCTTGGCCTTTTTCCGCTTCAGATAGCGCTCTTCCTCGCTGAACACGCAGCCGCAGTATTTCTGGCGGTACATCCCGGCTTCCCGGGACAGCCTGTTCCCTTCGTCCCAAAGGGTCCGCCAGTCCCGGTAGAAAAAACTGACCCCATATTTGGCCGCCATTTCCCGTGCGATCTTAAGCATCAGCCCGTGATCCTGGTATTTGCTGTAGAAGAGGGTGCTTGAAAACGCGCTGAAACCCTCTTCGGCAGCCGTTTTGGCCGCCATCTCCAGCCGCAGGCGGTAGCAGTGTTCACACCTCGAATCGATATCGGCGGCCACGGCTTGCACAAATTCCCTCAAGCCGTAATCGTCTTTGACGATCAGCCCGAAACCCTCCCGGGCCGCGTAATCCCGCAGGGCCTGAAGCCTCTGGCGGTATTCGGTAACAGGGTGGATATTAGGATTGTACCACAGCGCCGAAAACTTTATCCCCTCAGCCTTTAGCTGCTGATACGGCGCGATCAAGCAGGGCGCGCAGCAGGTGTGGACCAGCAGATGCTCAGGAACGGACATAATGCGCCATGTCCTCCGGCAACTCCAGCGAAATTTCCACCAAGCCACCCAGTTCTCCGTCACGGTACCAGGGCTGCTGGTAGATCAGCTTTTTCACGCCGTTCTTGGCGATGGTGTAAACGTTGTTGGTCCCGTTGGCCAGCATCTCTTTGATTAGGGCCACGGAGCGGGGGTTGTGGCAGTCGAAGAGGCTGGTGCCGATCAGCGCAGCCCCGCCGTGGTCAGCGAAAGTGGCGCAGGCTTTCTCATTCATGTCCAGGATCAGGCCGTCTTTGTCGCAGACCGTGATGGCGGCCGGAAAGTCCTTGATCCACTCGGGCATCAAAATTCCTTGAGCAGGTTCGCGGCCACGATCCCGCGCTGGATCTGGTTCGTGCCCTCGTAGATCTGCAGGATCTTGGCGTCGCGCATCATCTTTTCCACCGGGTATTCTTTCATGTAGCCGTAGCCGCCCAGGATCTGCACGGCGTCCGTGGTTACCTGCATCGCCACGTCGGAAGCGAAGTATTTGCACATGGCGGATTCCTTGCTGAAATTGCGTTCCCCGGCGTCGATCATCTTCGCCGTTTGCCAGACCAGCGCCCGGGCTGCCTCGATCTGGGTGGCCATATCCGCCAGCATGAACTGCACGGCCTGGAAACTCGAGATCGGTTTGCCGAATTGCTGCCTTTCCCTGGAATACTTGACCGCCGCTTCAAAGGCTCCGCGGGCGATGCCGACGGCCTGGGAACCCACCATGGGACGGGATTTGTCGAAAACCTTCATCGCGGTGATGAAGCCGGTGCCCTCGCGGCCGATCAGATTGGCCTCGGGAACGGCGCAGTCCTCGAAGATCAGTTCGCGCGTGGCGGAGGCGCGGATGCCCATCTTGTTTTCCTTTTTGCCAAAGCTGAAGCCGGGAGTGCCCTTTTCCACGATGAAGCAGGAGCAGCCCCTCGCGCCCTTGGTCTTGTCAGTCATGGCGAAAACGGTGTAGATGCCGGCCTCGCCGCCGTTGGTGATCCACTGTTTGGTGCCGTTGAGGATATAGCGGTCGCCTTCCTTGCGGGCGGTGGTTTCGATCGCCCCGGCGTCCGATCCGGCGTTGGCTTCGGTGAGCGCGAAAGCCGCCAGCTGTTCCCCGGCCGCGATCTGGGGCAGGTATTTCTTCTTCTGCTCTTCCGAGCCGGCGATGGTGATGGGATACATGCCCAGGCCGGTGGCGCCGAAGGCCAGCGCGATGCCGGCGTCCACGGCGCAAAGCTCTTCCGTGACCACCACCAGGTCCGTAACTTTGCCGCTGATCCCGTCATATTCCTCGGGCACCAGGATGGCAAAAAGGTCGCTCTGGCGCATCACTTCCACGATATCCCAGGGGAAGGTGCCTTCCTCGTCGTATTTTTCGGAAAGCGGGCGCATCTTTTCCATGGCGATGCGTTTGGCTATCTCCCGCATCTCGAGCTGGTCGTCGCTGAGAAAATAATTCATATCATAACTCCTTGAAAATTAGCGTAATTGGATTCCGATCACCTTTTTGGTTTCTGGCTGAAGCGTCAAGCAAAATCTATCCTAATCACTGATCAGAAG
>JAJBBF010000108.1 GCA_020532215.1 Candidatus Cloacimonadota bacterium | reverse complement strand
GCGCAAAATGTGTGGATAACTGAGCTTTTTCAGGGTTCATGTTGAGAATTTTTGAAAAAATTGTGGATAACTACAAAGTAGATCCTGGAAAGCTGGACTCTTTGGTATTACGCAAAGGTCTTAATCCATGAAAGGCCAAATTGCTGACCGCTTTTCTGTAGCTGCCTACAACTTTTGCGTACTGCCTTTATACAGGGTAGATTTGAATATCCGGAATGGTGGAATTTGTCAGGATATTGCCGACGCCTACGCCCATGGCTTTTCAGGATGCTTAGATCAGGGGATTTTCCTGCGTTGCTACATTTCAAAACGCCCATGCGTTTTCACCTTCGCCCCAACATAGTGTACCGAACCCGAATATGCGCCAGAGGCAAACACGGCCGAACAGAATACGCAGAATGCTTCCCCCGCGGTTGGTCTAATCATAAAAATCCTTGGTTGACTAAAAGATTACCACAAAATCATAGCTATAATATCGAGGCATATATGTCAAGATTTTTTTCTATGCTCCACAAAATTTATACACTCCTACAGCCTGGAAAGCCCTTATATAAAAAGGACTGAAAAGCACAAATCAACTGTCTAAAAAACGAAGGTTTTTTAGACATCAATTTGCATAAAGGATGATACTGGGGATTTCAAAAAAACAGCAATTTGCAACGAAATGATATTACTTGCATTTTCACTTTATGCTTTGTTTTGGGAAAAATCCTTAAAAACCCCGGCTGGCTCCCATTATCATTACGGGATAAATACGGGATCAATACGGATGAAATCCGTATTGATCCCGTATTAATACCGTATTGATCGCAGGAGCCAGATATGGTGGCAGCAGTTCGGTTGGACTCAGAGCCAAGATATTGCATAAAATAAAATGCGATTTAATATAGATTTATGTGATATGGCGTGGACCTTGTTCATCATTTCTCTTGACAGAATAATCTACGCTGTAACGATTGGCATTGAAGCGAGACAGGGTGGTTAGGGCAGCTAACTGCTTTTTACCTTGCCCCGCCTGAGCTCATGTAATCATCAACAAAGGAGGTTCAGCGATGAGAAAATCAAGTTTGGCATTAGCCCTGGTCCTCGTGGTGTCAGGATTGGCAGTTGTCGCCCCATTAACCGGCCAGCCTGCAGACGAAAATGCTTTCGGTGCACAAGTACGCGTGGGTATCTTTGATTCCCGGGCCATCGCCATGGCCTACGCCCGGTCGGAAGAGTTCAATCAGTACATCAAGGACTTGAGAACTGAACTTGCCCAAGCCAAAGCCGAAGGGAACGAAAAACGCGTTACAGAATTGGAAACTCTGGGCCCCGCCTTACAGGATCTGCTCCACAAACAGGGCTTCAGCACCTGGCCTGTGGATGACATCCTGGCCCGGATCAAGGACCGGATCCCGGAGATCGCGAAACAGGCTGGAGTTGACATCATCGTGAGCAAATGGGACATAGTCTTCCAGTTGCCGGGAGTTGAATTCACCGATGTTACCGACCTTTTGGCGCTGCCCTTCGCTCCCGATGAAAGCACCCTGAACCTGATCAAGAGTTTACGGGAGATCGAGCCCGTCTCACTGGAAGAACTCAAGGAACACGGATCCGATTGATGGCTGTTGGTCTTTCCGCCAGATCTGCGGTCCGGGATTCAACAGAGGATTTCAGCGCTCAAGCCCGCTGAGTTCGGATATTTCTGCGTTAACGGAGATCAGACCGGCAGTTCCAGCTGCTCGCAGCCGCCCTGCTCACCCAGGTCCAGTTTGCCCACGCCCACGCCCAAAAGCCTGATCCTGCGTCCTTCGTCCCAATTTGCCACCAGCAATTTCTGCGCGTATTCGAAAAGGATTGCCTTGTCGGAACTGATCTCCGGCAGCGGGCAGGAGCGGGTGATGCAGGCAAAATTGTCGTATTTGATCTTGATGATCACATTCCTGGCCTGGATATCGCGAAAGGCCATCCGGTTCACCAGTCTGTCCACCAGGTCCCGCAATTCCTCCAGCAGTTCATCGATCTCTCCAAGATCGGTGTGGAAGGTGCTTTCGCAACTTATTGATTTGGGGTCGCTTTCGGTGATCACTTCCCGGTTGTCGATCCCGCGCACCACCTGATAATAGTAGAGCCCCGCCTTGCCAAAAACGCGGATCAGGTCCAGCATCTCCTGCCGGTGCAGGTCCTCCCCGGTATGGATGCCCATCTTGTTCATGCGGGCTGCTGTCACCCGGCCGATGCCGTGGAATTTTTCGATCGGCAGGCCGAAGAGGATCTCCTGCGCGTTTTCCGGGGTGATCACGCAGAGCCCGTCCGGTTTTTGCAGGTCCGAGCCGATCTTGGCGAGGAATTTGTTGTAGGAAACCCCGGCTGAGCAGGTCAACCGGGTCGTGGCCAGGATCTCAGCTTTGATCTGCCGGGCGATCTCCACCGGGTCCGGCTCGTCCGCTTTGTTTTGGCTTACATCCAGATAGGCCTCGTCCAGGGAAAGCGGTTCCACCAGATCGGTGTAGTGGTGAAAGATGGCGCGGATCTGCTCCGAGATCTCTTTATAGAGTTTGAAATGGCTGTGCACAAAGATCCCCTGGGGGCAGAGTTTCCAGGCCTGGTGCGAGCTCATGCCGCTGTGGACGCCGAATTTGCGGGCCTCGTAGGAACAGGTGGAAACCACACCCCGGCCGTTGGGACTGCCGCCCACGATCACGCATTTCCCCTTCAGGGAAGGATCCTCGCGGATCTCGATCGCGGCAAAATAGGCGTCCATATCAACGTGGATGATCTTTTTCATGCCGCCACTAAAGAAGCCGCGCCGGTTTGGTCAAGATTTATTTTGGCCCTTGCCATGTTCAGAATCGTATGAGAGAATAAGCTGCAGTGGATTTTTCTCTTGACAATATCATCCCTCACCGATAGAGTTGAAATCAATAAAAAATAAGGGAGGATATCGTGAAAATATCAGGTATCTTTTTCGCCATTGTATTGCTCGCTTTCCTGCTGCCGTTCATGGTGGTTACTTGCAACAACCAGAAAGTGGCCACCATCACCGGCTACAAAGCAGCCTTCGGAGGCCAGGTTAAAACCAGCGCAGCCCTGGAAGAAGGTTTGGATGACATGACCCAGGGCCTGCAAGGCCTCCAGGATATTGCCGAAGACGCGCAGGATCTGATGGGTGAAGAAACTCCCCAGGATATGGAGGAAGAAGAGGCTGTTGAAGAGGACGACTCCAAAAAACTGAAAGCCAGTTTTTGGGGCATCCTGGCAGTTTTGGCCGCCCTGGCCGGTTTGATAACCGCGCTGATCCTGGACAAAAAGGCCTTCATCATGCCCCTGGTGGCCGCGATCATCGGTTTCATTTCCCTGATCTTCCTGCCCGGCGCGGTGAAAAACCAGATCTTCGAATCCGCTGAAGAAGTAGCCATGATCAAGGTGAGCACGCAGTTCGGCTACTGGCTGAGCCTGCTATCCTTCCTGGTCGCGGGCGTGCTGGCTTTCCTGGCTGGCAGGGACAAACCCGTTCTCACCAGAGAGCAGATCTCAAACGTGATCCCCGACAAGATGGAAGACGCCTTCGACAAAGCCAAGGACAGCGTAACCACCGCCGGAGCCGGAGTTGCCGGAGCGGTTGGCGGCGCTTATGACAAGGTGAAAGACAGCGTGGAAAAAGCCGATCTGGACGGCAAATTCGACAAATTCGCCGACAGCGCCAAAGACAAGTTCGGCGATGCTGTGGGAAAAGTGAAAGACACAGTGGAAAAAGCTGACGACAAGATCGACGACCTGGTGGACAAAGCCAGGAACAAAGCCGATGATGCGGTTGACAAGGCCGATGACGAGGTGAAAGAAGCCGACGCCAAGATCGACAAACTAGCCGAGGAAGCCAAAGACAAAGCCGCCAAAGCCGCGGACGAGGTTAAAGACGCCGTCGATCCTGACAAACAAGGGTGACGGGACCACTGAAGCAATGAACTGAACTGATCCTGGAGCTCATTATCATTAGAGCGAAAAGATCAAGAGATATGGGCTTGAACGCAGCCCGCCAAGTTCTCCGCGCGCCGGAACAGCTGCATACTGGGGAAGCGCCATGACCAAGGCCAGCGAAAGATCGCCCTGGAAACAACGCTGGATCGTTGTTTTGGGTGGATTTTTGCTGGCCATGGTCGGAGGACTTTCTTATTCCTGGGGGGTGTTTGTAGAGCCGATGCAAACGCAATTCGGCTGGACCAAAAGCGACGCCACCCTGCCTTTATCGGTTTTCATGGTGGTCTTTGCCATCATGATGATCCCGGGCGGCAGGATGCAGGAAAAGATCGGCCTTAAAAAACAGATCCGGCTCGGGGCTTTCCTCTTCCTGCTGGCCTACGTTCTGAGCGCTTTCGTCCATTTCACCACCAACAAATGGTGGCTGGTGTTTTCCTACGGCGTTCTGGGCGGAATTTCCTGCGGGGTCACCTATTCCTGTATTGCCCCCGCCATCCGGCGCTGGTTTCCGGACAAACCCGGGCTGGCAGTGTCTTTGGGGGTGATGGGCTTTGGCCTCGCCTCAACCTTTTTCGCGCCATTCAAAGCGAGGGTCGCCCTCCCCTATCTGGGGATCGCGGGCACCTTTCTGCTGATCGGAGGCATCACTTTTGTGATCACCTGGATCAGCTCAAACCTGGTCCGCTTCCCGGAGGACGACTGGTTCACCCACCTGTTCGGAACAATGCACCTCACAGGGCACACCAGCAGCATCATGGAAGACGTTAGACCCCGGCAGATGCTGCGCGAGAAGCTGTTCTGGTTCACCTGGCTGTCTTTTTTATTCGTGGTTTTCGGCAGCCTGATGCTGATCGGGATCCTGCCCTCCTTTGGCCGGGAAGCCCTCAATCTAACTGCCGCCCAGGCAGCCATTCCGCTTTCCTTTTTTGCCCTCACGAACGGCCTGAGCCGGCCAATGGCGGGATTTCTATCCGATCGGATCGGCTCGCTGCAGCTGATGCTGATCGTTTACACACTGCAGACCGCGGTGTATCTGGTGCTGCCCTTTTACATCAACACCCTGCCTTTGCTGAGCGCTGCCGGGGTTATCCTCGGGATTGGGATCGGGGTAACCCTTGCCCTCTTTCCGGTACTTACTTCGGAGTTTTTTGGCGTCAGCCACCTGGGCATGAACTATGGCCTGCTCTTTTCGGCTTACGGTTTCGGCGCGCTGGCCATCCCGCTGGGAACCTGGATGCATTCCCTCGGTAAAAGCTACACCCCGCCGCTGCTGCTGGCCGGCATCCTGTCCGGAGCCGGAACCATCATCCTGGCCTGCATCCTGCTTTTCCTGAGAAAACGGCCGCACTGATCCTCTGTGGATCCACGCCCAGGCTTGGCCCTTGGGAGGACGATCCGGGCTCTCTTTCAAATCGAGTGGGTCATTCGGTGTTTTTCAGCCCGGAGGGCGACAAATCATAGCGAGGGAGCGCAGCGAAGCGGAGCCCCTCGTAAAACAAGAGCAGCAACAATATGAAAGCCCCTTGTGGGCGACAGAAATCAATATCCGCGGTTCTGTCGCCCGCAAGGGGCTCAATTCTTCGTTAACTCCTTTTACGAGGGGTTTCGTTCCCACCCCCACGGCATCGCTTCGCTCCTCCGCGGGGCCCCGGTCACTTCACACCCTCGCTATAGAATGTCGCCCTCCGGGCTTACCCACTCGATTTGCAAGAGAGCCTTATTTCATCAGCATCATCCGGATGGTCTTACTTTCTTCCTTGGTCTGAACCCTGGCAAAATACACCCCGCTGGCCACACCCCGTCCGCTATCGTCGCGTCCGTCCCAGCGCAGGCTGTGATTGCCGCCGGCGAGTTTGCCCCGGTAGAGGGAGCGCACTTTCTGGCCGCGGATATTGAAGACATCCACGCTCACGTCATTGCTGAGGGCCAGGTTGAAAGCGATGCTCACATCAGGGTTGAAGGGATTGGGATAGGCCGAGAGGGCGGAGATTGGGTGCTGGACCAGGTCCTGGAGAGCCACCTGGTAGTTGCTGACCCGGATGTAGCCTTCGTAGGTTCCCACTGCCGGAGGCAGCCAGGTTATCGTATCCTGGCCGTCCAGATAGTAAGGCACATCGTTTAGCATCAGCAGGATCTGCCACTGGTCGCCGGCGCCTTCGGTGGTGAAGCTAAGTTCCCGCGGCGCGTCTGTACCCGCGTGGAGGCGGAGGTCATAGAATTCGGCCTGTTCTGGTTCGCTGAAGGGAGCGCGGTATTCGCTGCAGAGGTTCCAAGCGGCGCTGGGATCGGCGGCTTGATGCAGCCAGATCGCTGATCCATTCGGGATGGGAGGGTAGGGCGCGCGGGGATGGTCGAAACGGAAATCCACCGCATCCGAGGCCAGGGGATGCAGGCCAAGCTCGATCCAGGCGGGATGGGCTCCCGCAAGTTCCATGCGCAGTTTGAAGGCGGGCGGCGGAGCCTGCAGTTGGGGTCCGTTGAAGAAAGGCTGGAAGCGGATCTGCGGCAGCAGGTCGCTGGAGCCGTTGTAATAGAGCAGGAAAGCCTCCCAGGGCTCGATCCGGCTTACCTTTTCATAATCAGTTCCGCGCCAGACAAAGACGGCGGGCGAGACCAGTTCCTGGGAGATCATTTCGCTGAAACGGTACAGTTGGCCGGCCAGGGTGAAACTGAGGTCTTCGAGGTCATAGGCGCAGAGATGGGGGTTGGGGATGAAATTCCAGCCGGGGATCAGGTCGAAGAACCAGGTTCCGCCCTGGAGAGGGGCGGTGTTGCTGTAGAAACTGATATCGTTGCTGTTCACCCAGTAGGCAGTGCCGAAATCGTAATCTTCCACCATGCCCCAGCCGCCGTCGGGAGTCATCTGATAGGCGATCGCCGGACCGAAGACCTGATCGAAGCTGAGATCGGTGTTCAGCCAGGGGTTGGAGCGCATTTTGAGGCCGGGTTCGTTGTAGGCCAGGTTCATGAATGGCAGCAGCGCGAAACGGTAGGAAGATTCAAATCTGCTGCGGACCCCATCCACGGCCACAACATCTGCCACAAAGCGGCAATCCTGCATCTCGTTGACGTTTGAGGGCACCATCCAGGAAAAGCTGTATTGGGTGGGCGGCACGGTATCGGTCAGCAGCAGGCTGTCGCTGGCATTGATGACGGAGATCTCTACGTGGTCGATGAGGAAGGGATACTGGTAATTCCAGGCAAAATTGATCGTGCTGCCACCCTGGTAAACCATGTTTTCCAGCGCGGAAACGGTCACCTTGGGCTGCATGTTCCCCCAGTGCAGGATCATGGAGCGGGCGTTGGCATTGGAGTTCGTGAATTGGTAGGGTCCCGCGAGCAGATTGTGGTATGCGCCGCCATCCTGCAGATAGAGCTTTTCCTCCCGGTTAAAGCCACCCGTGGCGCTGATGTTCAGGGTTTCCAGCTGATCGCTGCGAGTGCGGAGCACCCAGGTTTTGATCTGGTGGGCGGGGTCAAAATCGCCCTTCACTTCCCGGGTGAGGTTGGTGCCGCCGGAGCTCCAATACTGTTCGTAGAAGGCGTTCCAGACGTAAGGTGTATCGCTGGGGCCGGCTTTGGTGGTATCCCAGTAGTAATCGTTGCCATCGGTGGCGAAGGGATTGGCGCTGAAAAAGACCTGGTCGGAGAGGGTCCCCGGGATATTGCTGATGGTGATGGTGTGGATGGCCCGGGGTTCCGCCGACGCGGGATAGTTGTAAAAGAACTCGATATCCTGGGTGTTGGTGCTGCTGATCTTGTAGGTGTATTGGTTGCCGTTGACCGCTGTGAGGTCCCACCACTCAAAGCTGTAGGCGGTGGAGTTGGACAGGTCCGGATTGGTGAGCCAGGAATCCACCAGCGTGAAGTTGCTGGCTGCGTCCCGGCGGTAGATCTTGAAGCCCTGGTTGTTGGTCTGGCCGTTCACCTGCCAGTAGAGGCGGACAGTGTTGTCGAGCCCGAAGGCATATAAAGAGGTCACGTTGGCCGGCGCGAGGATGGTGTTCACCTCGTTGGAGAGATCGGAGTAGTTGTTGTTCTTGTCGCGGGCGCGGATCTTGAAGTAATAGGGGTTGGAATTGGCCAGATTGGTGACTGTGATCATCTCGCAATCCGGAGAAGCGAGGAAATTGTTGTTGGTGCGGCTGAAGATCTGGAAATTGTCCGTGCCGATCGGTTCAGTGGCGTAGAGGATCTCGTAGCTGTCGAAATCGAAGCCGGAGCTCTTGGCCCAGCTGAGGGTCACGCCGTTCAGGGACTGGTTGTGCCCAGCCAGGTTTTGCGGCGCCGGCGGAGTCTGGTCGTCGTTCATGGCGAACATATCCACCAGAACGGGCTCCAGCTGATGCACCCAGCGGCCGTAATAATCAATGAAATGGTTGAAGAGGCCATCCATATCCCAAGTCTGGCTGGCAACGTCCCAGCCGTAAAACCAATGATAGGCGTTATCCGTTTCCTCATAGCAATTCGGCAGTTCGTCCATTTCCAGATGGAAGAAAGGCTCATAAACATCGTAATCCGTTGTGCCGGCCTGGGTGTAGAGCATGTGCTGGTTTTGGGTATAGGCGGGAAGATCCACCTGATCGTTCACGGGATAGGTATTATCGCCGTCCGAAAAAGTGAAATCGTGGGTGCTGTAGTTCACGCTGTAAAAGTCATTCAAATATACATCCCGGTGGATGCCGACGGTGTTCGCGGGAATCATCAGATGCTGGCCGGCATTGATGAGGTCGCGCTTGAGGGGGGAAAGGTCGCGGATGGGCAGATTGGGGCAGGGACGCGGATTTCCGGCCGAGATCTGGCAGTTGGCGTAGCCCTGATGGCGATTCCAATCGTAAGAATGGATCTGGGTAGAGAACTCCCGGATCCCAAATTGGTCACGGATGGTGTCCGCGAACTTTTTATAGACCGTGTTGAAGGGATGAACCGGATTACGCAAAGCATCGGAGAGGGATTTGGAATTGGTGTAGCTGCCATCGTTGGTCCAGCGGACCTCGCGTCCGGCGCCGTTGATCAGCAGATAGCGGGCGTTCCAGGCATTCAGGGCTTCGTAACCGATGGCGGGGGTGGGAAAGTCGTCGCAGGGATGCGGAACGGTGATGATGATGGGTTTGCTGCCCTGGGGATTGTAGATGAAAAGCCCCCAGCCGTAGGTGAAAGCGCCCCATTCATCGTCGTATTCGGCCATGGTGCCGTTATCATCGAAGTAGCTGAGGTTGGGGATCTCGCGGAGCATATAGTAACTGCGGCCGGTGTCCGTGTCGTTGAATTGGACTATCTCAAAGGGGGCAGCGTTCGCTGTAAGTACTCCCTGGGCTCCGTCGAAATCCTCCGCCACAAAGAGATCCATCATGTTGTTCCAGTAGATCAGGTCTGTGGCCGTGGGCAGGCGAAAATCGCCAAAACCGTTGGTCTGGACGTCGTAAGGGCCGTAGAGGTTGTAGTTCGGGCTGGCTATCCCCTCAGCCAGATGCGAGATCCAATTGTCGTAGGCGCAGGCAGGTTCGCTGCCAAATAGGAAATTCCGAAGCGACGCGGTTTCAACGCTGATCGCCGGAAGCAGCGCCACCAGCAGGCACAACCCAACTGCCACAATATATCTTTTCATGCTTTCATCCCTGTTAAGTTACTTTCTTGTGGATGTTCCACCCTCTTGAGCAAGGCAGAATTAAGTCAAGACTTTTTTCCTTCGCGGGGCGGCAAAGCTGAGGAAGCAACCTCGATTCAAGCGGGTCCCGGCAAAGTGCTTGACATTCTGGGGGAAGAACTTTTTTTGGCTAATCAAGGGAGCTTATGATGAAAAAAACGATCCGCAAAACCTACACTTTTGATGATGTTCTGCTGGTGCCGAAGCATTCCAAAGTGCTGCCGGCTTCAGTTTCCCTCCATACGCAGATCACTGCCGGGCTCAACCTGAAAATACCTCTCGTGAGCGCGGCGATGGATACGGTAACGGAATCGGGTATGGCGATCGCGATGGCCCGCGAAGGCGGACTCGGCATCATCCACAAAAACCTCTCCATAGATAAACAGGCAGAGGAAGTGCGCCGGGTAAAGCGGGCGGAAAGCGGCCTCATCACCAGTCCCTACACCCTGGCTCCGAACGACACCCTGGCCAAGGTTCGGCAGATCCGCGAGCAGCACCAGATCGGCGGCTTCCCCGTGGTGGAAAAAGGCCGTTTAGTGGGCATTCTGACCAGCCGGGACATCCGCTTCGAAACCGATGGCAAACGAGCGGTGAAAGATCTGATGACACCCAGGGAAAGGCTGATCACGGCGCCGGAAGGCACTTCCAGCGAAGACTGCGTGGCCCTGCTGCAAAAACACCGGATCGAAAAGCTCCTGATCGTGACCTCCGATTTTCGCCTGGCCGGTATGCTGACCGTACGCGACATCCTGAAGAGAATCAGCTATCCGAACGCGGTGCAGGACCCCAAAAACCGTCTGTTGGTGGGCGCTGCCGTGGGGGTGACGGGGGATTATCTGGAACGGGCGCAGGAACTGGAAACACAAGGTGTGAACCTCTTGGTGATCGATACCGCCCACGGCCACCAGGCTAATATCCGCGCCGCATTGAAAAAAGTGAAAGCCGCCTGCCGGGTGGAGGTCCTGGCCGGCAACATCGCCACTGCAAAGGCCGCCCAATTCCTCATCGACAGCGGGGCGGACGCCATCAAGGTCGGAATCGGACCCGGTTCCATCTGCACCACGCGGGTGATCGCTGGAATCGGGGTGCCGCAGCTTTCCGCCATCATGGACTGCGCCGAGATAGCTTCCAAAGCTGGCATACCGCTGATCGCGGACGGCGGGATCAAGTATTCAGGAGACATCGTGAAAGCCCTGGCCGGAGGCGCTGATGCCGTGATGATCGGCTCCCTGCTGGCCGGCACAGACGAAAGCCCAGGCGAATACATCATCTACAACGGGCGCCGCTTCAAGAGCTACCGCGGCATGGGCTCCATTGGAGCTATGCGCAAAGGCAGCAGCGACCGCTATTTCCAGGAAGGGGCCGAAGAACATAAACTGGTGGCGGAAGGCATCGAAGGCATGGTGCCTTACAAAGGTCCGCTGAAAGATTTTGTCTATCAACTCACCGGAGGCCTGCGCTCCGGAATGGGCTATTGCGGCGCTGAAAACCTGCAGGCTCTGCGCGAAAAAGCCGAATTCATCGAGATCAGCGGTGCCGGGCTCAAAGAATCCCATCCCCACGATGTCAACATCACCAAGGAATCGCCCAACTACCAAGCCGGAGATTGAGCTCAGCCCCAGCCTGATCAGCCTGCTTAACGGTTTCGTCTATTACATCAGGGTGGAAAAAGGCATGGCCGCAAACAGTGTGGAAAGCTACCGCCGGGACATTATTGACTTTCTGGGCTGGAAGACCCTGCCGATCAAGCAATACCAAGCCAGGCATGTGGGCAGATACCTGGCCGAGCTGCTGGATGCGGGCCTTGTGAACACTTCCGTGGCCCGTAAAAGGGTTGCCCTGAAGCAGTTTTTCGGCTTTCTGGCGGACAACGATCCCAGCCTTAACCTCGATTTCGACCAAGTGCCGAAAATCAAGCTAAGCCAGCATCTGCCAGACTTTCTGGATGTGGAGACCATGCTGGCGTTCCTGGACGGATTGCCGCAGGACAGCGTGCTGCAGCGGCGTAACAAAGCCATGCTGGAACTCCTCTACTGCACAGGCCTTCGGATCTCCGAACTGCTGGGACTCACCACTCACGACCTCAACTTTCCAGAAAGCGTGATCCTGGTGCGAGGCAAGGGCTCGAAACAGCGCTTTGTCCCTTTTGTGGAAAGCGTTTCGCAGATCCTGCAGAACTATCTGGCCCAAACCCGCCCCGCCCTTATGAAATCCGCACCCAGCGATGTGCTTTTTCTCAACAACCGAGGGGCAAAGCTCACCCGTATGGGCTTTTGGAAGATCCTGCGCCAAGCCGCCCTGGAAGCCGGGATCAAGCAGGAGATCACGCCCCACACTTTCCGCCATTCCTTTGCCACCCACCTTCTGGAAGGCGGCGTGAACCTGCGTATCGTGCAGGTGCTGCTGGGGCATTCCAGCCTCAACACCACCCAGATATACACCCATGTCGATACTCGTTATCTGCTTGAAACACATAGAATGTATCATCCCAGAGCTTAAGCTTTGGATAATATCTTATGGAGTAAAAAATTGAAATACATAAGCATTATACTGGTTTTAACTGCCTGTCTGCTGCTGGTCGGCAGCGCCGGCTGCAAGAAAGACGCTGAAGATACCCCCTTACAGAAGATCCGGGTGGTGCTGGACTGGACGCCAAACACAAACCACGCTGGGGTTTACGTGGCCCGCGAACTGGGTTACTATAAAGAGCAGGGTTTGGAGGTGGAGATCATTCAGCCCGGCGAAAACACCGCGGAAAAGATAGTTGCCTCAAATCAGGCGGAATTTGGCTTCAGCTACCAGGAAAGCGTTACCATAGCTCGTTCACAGAGCATCCCGGTCAAATCCATCGCGGCCGTGATCCAGCACAACACCTCCGGCTTCGCTTCGCTGAAAGAGGCCAATATAACATCCCCCAAAGATTTTACGGGCAGGAGATACGGAAGTTCCGGCTGGCCTTCGGAACTGGAGATCCTGAAGCAGGTGGCCCAAAGCAGCGAAGCGGTTTTCGACAGAATCGAGGTGGTCTCCGGAGTTTACGACTTTTTTTCCACCATCGGCAAAGACGTGGATTTCGCCTGGATCTACTATGGCTGGGACGGCGTGCAGGCGAAGCTGAAAGGCATAGAGATCAACTTCATTCCGGCCAGAACCTTGGATCCCGTGTTCGATTTTTACACCCCTGTGCTGATCACCAACGATCTGCTGGCCAATTCAGAACCTGAGCTGATGAAAAGATTCCTGGCCGCCACTTCCCAAGGTTACGAACATTGCATCAAGGACCCGGCCAAATCCGCTGAACTGATGTCCGCAGCGGTGCCGGAACTCGATCCCGATCTGGTGAAAGCAAGCCTGGATTATCTGAGCGAGGAATTCAGAGCCGACGCCCCGCGCTGGGGCCAGCAGAATCCCGAAGTGTGGAAGAACTTTGCCGATTGGATGCACCGCAAACGCATCATCCGCATTGGGGTGGAAGCGCTTTCCGCCTTCACCAACGAGTATTTGCCCTGATGCAGCCGATCCTCTCAGCCCGCCAACTGAGCAAGTCCTTTCTGCTGCACGGCCAGCCCCAACTGATACTTCAGAACGTGGACCTGGAGATGCGGGCTCAAAGTTTTGTGTGCGTGGTGGGAAGCAGCGGCTGCGGCAAGAGTACCTTGCTGGAACTTCTGGCCGGGATCACCAGGCCGGATTCCGGAGCTATCTTTTACCAGGGCAGGGAGATAACCGGACAAAGCGGCCTGCTGGGTTATATGCCCCAGGACGACCTGCTGTTCCCCTGGCTGAACGTTACGGAGAACGTTCTGATACCAGTTCGGATCAAGGGCAAGGACGTAAAAGCTGCCAAACAGCGGGTTCAAGAGCTGTTGCCGATATTCGGACTGAAGGAACACTCAGATCATCTGCCCTACCAGCTCAGCGGCGGATTGCGCCAGAGAGCCGCTTTCCTGCGAACCTGCATGATGGATACCGAACTGCTGCTGCTCGACGAGCCGTTTGCCAGTCTGGATGCCATTACAAGGCTACAACTGCAAAATTGGCTTAAAGTTATTGCAACTGAATTAAAGTTAAGCATTATATTGGTCACTCACGATATTGACGAGGCCATGAAGTTGGGGGATGAGATCCTGGTGATGAAGCGCCGGCCGGGGAGATTCGTGGCCAGTTTTACACTGGATCCGAACCGGGAATCACGGGCTAAGGAGTTGCTGGAACTGAAGCGGGAGATCCTGGCTTTGGTGGAGGGGAAAAAAGAGCAGGTTTAAAGGCAGAACCTGGGATCAAAGATCTGGATCTGTTTCTGGTTGTCGCGGCGGAGGTCTGTAACGTGGCGAACGAGGAAGAATTCCTTTTCCAGCTGGATAAGCCTGGCTTTGAGGCTGTCCTTGATCTCTTCGAACGGCACCCGTTGGCGGGTTTTGCGGTCTGTGACCAGCAAAATGTGATAGCCGTAGCGGGTTTTGAATACTTCGCTGATCTGCCCAGGCTCGAGGGCGAAAGCGGTGTCTTCAATTTCCTTGATCATGCGGCCCCGGGGGAACCAGCCCAGATCGCCGCAACGCGCTCCGGATGGGCACTGCGAATGGTTCGGGCAAACGTTGATGAAATCATCCGCGGTATGGATCCTGGCACGCAGGGCCCTGGCTTTGCTCTCTGCCTCGGGTTCGTCCAGCCGGAAGAGGATATGCGAGGCGCGCACTGCTTCAGGGGCGAAAAACACCTCTTCCTGGTCCTGGTAAAAAGCCAGCAGTTGCTCATCGGCGATGAGATAATCGTGGGAGATCACCTGTTCCACATATTTGCGGATCACGATGCGTTGCCGGATGCGGTTTTCCATCAGCCGTGTCTGCTCGTCATCCTGGGGCGCTTCTTCGATATCCTCCAGGGTTTCCAGCAGGGCACTGTCGAACTCGTCTTCCGTTACTCCAAAACCGGCTTGCAAGGCTTGGTGCAGCAGCAGATAGCGGTCTATGACCCTGTTCAGCGCGTGCGCCAAGGCCATCGAGCTTTCCTGCCCTATCAGCTTCTTGCTTTCGTTGAGGACCTCGTCCTCAGAAATTTCCAGGTCAAAGACTTTTGCGACCAGATGCATGTAATCCTCAGTTCAAAGATTTCTGCCAGTCCCGAATAAGACCGGCTATCCCTGATATATTACACTCATTGGAGCCCAATGTCAAATCAAACTTGTGTTTGCGGTACCAGGTGCATTGCCGCTTGGCGTAGTTGCGTGTGTGCTGGGCAGCCAGGGCAGCGCATTTCGCGAGGGTAGCCTCCCCGGACAAATGTGGGAAGTATTCTTTATAGCCCACGCTGTTCAAGCCCGGCGAAGCAGGACCGTAACCCCGGTCTATAAGCCGCCTGATCTCATCCAAAAGGCCGCCATCCAGCATCTTGATCACCCGGGCATTGATCCGCTCATAGAGGATTTCCCGCGGCGGATCGATCAGGATGCGGAAGGCTGTGAATCTGCGCTTCGTTTCCTGCCGGCGCCAGTGCTCACTGATGGGAAGGCCGGTGGCGTGAAAAACCTCCAGCCCCCTCAGGATCCGCTGCTTGTCGTTGGAACTGATCCCGGAGGCAAAAAACGGGTCATGGCCGGCAAGTTCTTGATACAAAACATCCAACCCCTCTTGTTCGAGGCGTTGCCTCAGCAGCGCACGAAGTTCTGTGCTGATCTCGATCTGGGGAAACAAGCCGCGCAGGATGGCATCGACGTAGAGCCCCGTCCCGCCGCAGACAAGGGGTAATTTGCCCTGAGCGTCAAGTTCGGCAATGATCTTCACGGCATCGGCGCAAAATCTGCCCGCGTTGTAGCTTTCAGAGGGATCAACGATGTCAACGAGATGGTGCTTCACCGCTTTCAGCGCTTCGGCGGAGGGTTTGGCCGTTCCGATGTCCAGATAGCGGTAAACCTGGCGTGAATCAGCGGAAATGATATCGGTTCCCAGTTCCAGAGCCAGGCGCAGGGCCAATTCAGATTTGCCGGAGGCGGTGGGCCCTTCGAGCGTGACCAGAGAAATCATAGCTGGCGTTTGAATCTCTTTTCGAAGTCCGCCAGGGTCATTTTCAGGATCAGGGGCCGGCCGTGGGGACAGAAATAGGGCATCTGGCAGGCGAAGAGCTGGTTGATCAGATTCAGCATTTCCTTGCGGGTAAGCTTCTTTCCCGCTTTTATGGCGGCTTTGCAGGCGATGGATTTGGCCAGGGACTCCCGGAAATCGGAGTTCAGTTCAATCTCCTCTTCCAATTGCTTGAGGATCTCGATGAAGATCTTGCCGCCCTGCCAATCGTCCAGCTCAGCCGGGATCTCTTCTATCACCAGCGAGTCGCCGCTGAATTTTTTCAACACAAAGCCGGTCTTTTCCAGCAGTTCGAGGTTTTGTTCCACCAGTTCCCGGATCTCGGAAGCGATGATCGGCGGGATGTCGATCACCAGCGGTATGATCAGCTTCTGGCGCACGGGCGGGGCTCCCTGCACTCTCTGCACCAGCTTTTCGTAGATGATGCGCTCGTGGGCGGCGTGCTGGTCGATGATCACCAAACCGTCTTCCACCTGGATGAAAATGTAGGTGTTGTGCAGTTGCCAGGGATTGATGTAATCCTCTTCGTTGCGCAGCAGCAGCCGGTATTGGAAAGATTCGTTGGGCAGGTTGTCGGCGATCTCGAGCTGCTCTTCGCTGTCTTGCTTATCAGCATCCACCAGTGGAACCTCGATCTTTCGGGGCCGCTCCGCTTCCGCCTCTGGTCTGGGAAAGAGCTCATCCTGGTAGAGGTTCCCGAATTCCTTCTTGTATTCTGAGAAGCGGGGCACATCCACCTTGTTGCCATAGATGGTGCGTTCGGCGAAAGTGGCCTCGCCCACCTGTCTGGCATGCTCAAATTTCTCGCGGGCGGAGGCGAATTTCTGGTGTTCATAGGCTTTCAGGGCTTCCGTGAGGGTCAAAAACACCAGGGAATGGACCTTCTGCTGTTCCCGGAAGCGCACTTCCTGCTTGGCGGGATGCACGTTGACGTCGATCTGCTCCGCCGGGATATCCAGGAAGAGGACGTAGGGCGGGGTGCTGCCCTTTTGCCAAACCCGGGTTTTCAGCACGAAGGGCTCGTAGGCAGCTTTGATCGCGTGCCTCACCGTCTTGTCGGTTATATAGCGCCCGTTTATAAAGCTGTAGCGCATGTCCACCAGTTTGTCGCTGCGGTCCTCGAGGCCGAAGATGTAGCCTTCCAGCCTGTAGCCTTCCGTTTCCGCTTTGATGGGAATGATGTCGTCGTTGAAAAACCCGGAGCCGAACACCTCTCCCATTCTCTGCTCCCGGTTTTCTGAAACCACGAAGGAGAGCTTCTGGTTGCCATCCACGAAGAGCTTGAAGCCGATGCCGGGATGCAGCACAGCCTGGTAGTGGATATATTTGAGGATGTGGCGCAGCTCGGCCTGCGCGCTTTTCAGGAATTTCCGCCGGGCCGGCACGGCTTTGAAGAGGCCGCGAACGGTGATGTTGGTGCCAAGGTTTGAAGAGGTCTGCCCCACATTGCGCAGCCGTCCGAAATCGAAATCCACCTGGGTGGCCACTTCACTGTCGG